>JBPRGD010000365.1:0-14365 GCA_051428125.1 Candidatus Wenzhouxiangella sp. M2_3B_020 | reverse complement strand
AATCGCGATCCGGAGCCGCGAGAAGCACCAGGCCGCGACGAGCGGGCCGGGCGGAACGGAGATTTCCCCACGAATCGCTTTTTCTTCGTGCCGTCTTCGTGCTCTTCGTGCAACCGCTTTTCGATCACCGGCCGGGCGGTTCGCCCGTACCGTCCACATCGGCGACCGCGTTGGGCACAATGACCCCGATGACCGAATCGAAGGCGCGCGTCGCGTCCGGACACCCCGATACCACCCGGACGGCGGCGGACATCCTCGAGGCCGGCGGCAATGCCGTCGACGCACTGATCGCCGCGGCGTGGACGGCCTGCGTCGCCGAGCCGGTGCTGTGCTCCCCGGGCGGCGGCGGGCACGCCATCGTCCGCGGCTTCGGCCGTGCCCCGGTGGTCGCCGATTTCTTCACGCAGACGCCGGGCGCGAGGCGCGTCGAAGGGACCGATTTCTATCCCATACAGGGCAACTTCGGTGCCGATCAGCAGGAGTTCCACGTCGGGCTGGGCGCCGCGGCCGTGCCCGGCCTGGTCGCCGGCCTGTTCGAGTTGCATCGCCGATTCGCAAGCGTGCCGATGCCGACCCTGGCCGCGCCCGCCGTCGCGCTGGCACATCGCGGAGCCGTGCTCAACGAAGTACAGGCCGAGGCGCTGCGCATCCTGGAACCCATTGTTCGCACAGACGACGCGTCGGCGCGGATGTTCGGGCTGGAGGACGCCGAGGCCCGGTTGCCGGCCGCCGGCGACGAGATTTGCAACTCCGCCCTTGCCGACTTCATCGAGTTCGTCGCGCGCAGCGGCAGCGACAGTTTCTACCGCGGCGAAACGGCGATGGCCATCGCGGCGCTTTCCGACGACTACGGTGGTCACCTCACGCGCGACGACCTGGCCCGCTACCGGGTGCGCTGGCGTCGCCCGATGCAGTGGCGGCTCGATCACGGGGCCCGCGTGTGGTCGAATCCGCCGCCGGCGTTCGGGGGGCTGATGGCCGCGCTGATGACGCAGGGTCTTGCGGCCCGGCTTCCCGCCGAGGCGACGTTCGGGTCGCCGGATCATCTCGACGCGTTGACCGGCGCGATGCGGGTCAGCGAATCGCAGCGCGGGGAGCTGGAGCGGCCCGACTGCCTCGGGAGCAGCCGGATCCTGATGCAGGAATGGCGTCGGCTCGGCCAGGCGCACGTCATGGCCTCGCGCGGAACCACGCACATCAGCATCCGCGACCGGGCCGGCAATCTCGTCGGCATGACGCAGTCCAACGGCGAGGGCTGCGGCCGGGTCGTGCCCGGCCGCGGTTTCATGCTCAACAACATGCTGGGCGAGGAAGATCTCAATCGGCTCGGTTTCGACAACTGGCCGCGAAACCGCAGGCTTTCGTCGATGATGGCGCCCACGCTGGTCGAACGCGACGGGGAGGGTATCGTGCTGGGCAGCGGGGGCTCGAACCGCATACGCACCGCGATCGCCCAGGTGCTGTGCAACGTCATGCAGTTCGGCATGACGCTGCAGCAGGCCGTCGACGCCCCGCGCATCCACCTCGAGGGCGACCGGCTGGCGATCGAGTTCGACAAGGGCAGTTGGCCCGACGAAACCGACCGATGGATCACCGAGCGCTTTCCCGATGCGCTGCGCTGGCCCGGCAGGAGTCTTTACTTCGGCGGCGCCCATGCGGTTTCGGACGCCGCGCAGGCTGCCGATCCACGCCGCGGCGGTGCGGCGTGGTGCGAGGACTGACGGCGGCAAAGAGGCCGCGCGGCTTCAGACCTCCAACGGGTCAACATCGATGTGCCAGCGCACCGAGCGCGCCTCCGGCATTGCCTCTATGGTCCGCGCCAGCGGGCCCACGAGTCGGCCCAGCGACGGCCGTGCCGGCGACATCAGCCAGAGCTGGTAGCGCCAGAATCCGGCGCGGCGCTGGAGGATGGCTTCGACCGGTCCGGCGACCCGGACGGCCGGGTCCTTTATCCCCCGCCGCACGCGTTGCAGGAACGCGTCCGCGTCCTCGGCCCGGCGCGCTTCGGCACGCACCAGGGCCACGTGGACGGCCGGCGGCAGTTCCGCGCTTTCGCGTTCGTCGAGCAGTTCCTCCGCGGCGCCGAGGTAGTCTCCGCCGAGCAGGCTTCGGATCAGCGGATGGTCCGGATGCCGCGTCTGGAGCACGAACTCCCCGGGGTGTACGCGTCCGGAGCGTCCGGCGACCTGGACCATGCTCTGGGCCAGCCGCTCCGGCGCGCGAAAATCCGCGCTGAACAGCAACTGGTCGGCGTCGAGCATGATCGACAGCGAGATGGCCGGCAGATGGTGCCCCTTGGCGAGCATCTGCGTGCCGACCAGGATGCACGGCTCGCCGGCGGCAGCCTGTTCGAGCAGCGCCTCGAGGTCATCGCGGCCGCGCAGCGCGTCGCGATCGGCGCGCAGCACGGGCGTGTCGGGAAACCGTTCCCGCAGCGCCTCCTCGATGCGTTGGGTGCCGGCCCCGACCGCCTCCATGCGCGGCGACCCGCAGCCCGGACAGCGCGGCGGTACGCGGCGGCTGCTGCCGCAGTGATGGCAGGTCAGTCGATGCGATGAACGGTGAAGCGTCAGGTGCGCACTGCAACGGTCGCAGTCCGCCTGCCAGCCGCACTCGTTGCACAACAGCACCGGCGCGTAGCCGCGGCGGTTCCGGTAGACCAGCACCTGGCGGCCGGCGGCGAGAGTCGTGGCGATCGACTCGACCAGGTCCGGTCCGAGCCCGTGCTCCGCCTTCTGGCCCCGCGGGTCGTCGATCCGCCAGCGCGGCTGCGCGGCGGCGCCGGCACGGCGCGGCAGCTCGAGCCGGCGGTATCGGTCGCGCCGGGCGTTGTACAGGCTCTCCAGCGACGGCGTGGCCGAGCCGAGCACGACCGGCACGCCGAGCCGGCTGGCCCGCATCACCGCCACGTCGCGTGCGTGGTATCGCATGCCGTCGAACTGCTTGAACGACGGATCGTGTTCCTCGTCGACGACGATCAGGCCCGGCCGGGCCAGGGGCAGGAACACCGCCGACCGGGTGCCGATGACCAGTTCGGCGTCGCCGCTTGCCGCGCCACGCCAGCTCTCGAGTCGTGCGCCGTCGGCAAGCCCGGAGTGATAGACGACCGCGCGACGGCCCAGCCGGTTCTCGACACGCCGCACGAACTGGGGCGTCAGGCCGATTTCGGGCACGAGCACCAGTACCTGGCGACCGGCGCGCAGCACCTGGCGAGCGGCCTGAAGGTAGACCTCGGTTTTGCCGCTGCCGGTCACGCCTGCGAGCAGCAGCGCTTCGAATCGGCGCCGGGCGCGGAGAATGGCGGCCAGCGCGCGCCGCTGGTCGATGTTCAGCTCCGGACCGGCCGCGGCTTCCGGGCGGGGCGGCTCGGAGGCCTCGACGAGACCCGAGGACAGCATCCGCCGCAGCGCATCGGGCCTGGCGCCTTCGGCGACCAGATCCGGGCGCCGGCGCGGGCCGTCGGCCAGCATCGCGGCGATCTCGCGCTGGCGCGGCGCGTTGGTCAGCGAAGCGGGATCGACACCGTCGGCGAGCCGGAGCCAGTCGATTCGATCGTCGACGTGGCCCTTGCCGCGGCGCAGCGGCGCGGGCAACGCATGCTGGACGATTTCGCCGGGCGCTGCGGCGTAGTAGTTCGCCGTCCAGCGCAGCAGCTCGAGGAGCTCGTGCGGGACCAGAGCGCGGTCCAGGACACGCTCGACGGGCTTGAGCCGGCCGGGTTCCACGCGGCTGTCGTGCGCACTCTCGACGACCAGGCCGACGAGTCGGCGGCCGCCGAATGGAACCAGCACGCGGGAACCGGCCGCGGGAGCCTCTTCGCCGGCCGGCGGCAGGTAGTCGAACAGGCGATGCAGCGGCGTGGGTACCGCGACCCGTACGAACTCGGCGGAGGTGGGCGTCATGGTCGCGTCGCAGACCGTCAGGGGCCTGCCGGACCGATGCGCAGCCCCTTCACCGAACAGGCGGTCGCGTCAGTTCAGCGATCCCGGGGCGACCGGGTCCTGGACCCGGACCAGCCGATGCTGCTCGCCATCGAGTTCGATCAGGTCGGCGAGCACGCGCGCGGCCTCTTCCAGCAGGATATCGGGCTCCTCTTCCCGGGCCTCGTCGTCGGACGCCGCTTCGTCCTCGGCGCCCGAATCGGCGCCCGAATCGGAGCTCGCATCGGATCCGGTGTCGGAATCGGAATCGGAATCCGTACCCGTGCCCGAGTCCGAACCCGTATCGGATTCTTCGCCGGCGGTGTCCTCGTCGATGCCGGCGCCGGCATGAGCGAATCTCGCCGCGCGACGTGCCTCGGATTCCTTCTGCTCCTCGGCCCGCTCGCTTTCGAGCAGCGATACGTGGGTGCGCTCGTCGAGCTCCTCGTAGCGCTCGAAGTCCTCCATCAGCGAACGCAACTGCTCGTTGGAGTCCCGGCGCGCCAGGTGGCGCTCGCGCGCCGTGGGCATCAGCGGCGAGAGGTCGGCCAGCGGCTGGAAGTCGGTCCGGTCGATCTGGCTCCAGGCCATGGCGTGATCGAGCGCGCTTTCGCCGTACTCGGCCGGGTCGCCGAAGCTCGGCAGATTGATGTCGGGGTGGACGCCGCGCAGCTGCGTGGAGCCGCCGTCGATCCGGAAGAACTTCGCCATCGTGAGCTTGATCTGGCCGAGCTGCTTGTCCTCGTCGGTGAAATAGTTGTCCAGGTTGAACAGGTTCTGCACGGTGCCCTTGCCGAACGTGGGCTCGCCGATGATGATGCCGCGGCCGTAGTCCTGGATCGCCGCGGCGAAGATCTCCGAGGCCGATGCGCTGGAACGGTTGACGAGCACGGCCAGCGGGCCGTCCCAGGCCATGCCCGGCTCGCGGTCTTCCTCGATGCTCACGCGACCGTTGGCGTCGCGGACCTGCACCACCGGACCCTTGTCGATGAACAGGCCGGTCATCGTCGTGGCCTCGACGAGGGCGCCGCCGCCGTTGCCGCGCAGGTCGATCATGATGCCGTCGACGCCCTGGCCTCGCAGTTCGTTGATCAGACGGCGGACGTCGCGGGTGCTCGAACGGTAATTCGGCTCGTTGCGGGCGCGACCCTTGAAGTCGACGTAGAACACGGGAACTTCGATGATGCCGATCTTGCGTGTTCCCGCATCGGTTTCGACTTCCTGTACCGAGGCCTGGGCCGCCTGCTCCTCGAGCTTGACCTCGTTGCGTACGATGTCGATGATCTCCGACGGGCCCTTGACGCCGGTTTCGGCGGGCAGGATTTCCAGCCGCACGGTCGTGTCGCGCTCGCCGCGGATCAGATCGACGACGTCGTCCAGCCTCCAGCCCACGACGTCGACCATTTCCTCGTCGCCCTGCGCGACGCCGATGATGCGGTCACCGTCCTGCAGCCTGCCGTCCAGGTCGGCCGGACCGCCCGTGACGATTTCGGCGACCTCGACGTACTCGTTCTGGCTGCTGAGCAGCGCGCCGATGCCTTCCAGGGAAAGCTTCATCGAGATTTCGAAGTTCTCGGCCAGGCGCGGCGACATGTACGAAGAGTGCGGCTCGATGGCGCTGGCGTAGGCATTCATGAAGAACTGGAAGACGTCATCGGAGTTGAACTCGTCGACGCGCTTGCGGATGTTCCTGTAGCGTCCGTCCAGCGTTTCGCGGATGTCGTCGACTTCGCGCTCGGCGAGCTTCAGGCCCAGCCAGTCGTTCTTGACGCGCTTGCGCCAGATCTCGTCGAGTTCGGAGTGCGACTCGACCCAGGGCTGGTCGGTGCGGTCGAAGCGGTACTCCTCCTCGACGGTGAAGTCGAATTCGGTATCCAACTGGGCGAGCGCGTGCTCGATGCGCTGCTCGACCCGTTCGCGGTAGATGTTGAAGATCTCGAAGGCCGGCTCGATCTCGGCGGCCTTGAGCGCATCGTCCAGCCTGTCGCGATACCGGTCGATGGCGGCCAGGTCCGAGGCCAGGAAATACATCCGGTTCGGATCCAGCAGTTCGAGGTACTGATCGAAGATGCGCTCGGACAGCTCGTCGTCCAGCTGCTCGCTCTTGTAGTGGTAGCTCGTCAGGAAGCGGGAAGCCAGACGCGTCGTGAAACGCTGTTCGGTGGTCGGGCTCAGCGCGACCGTGGGCTCTTCGACGCCTGCGGCCGGCTCGGCCTTGGCCAGCGCGGCGGCCGGGGTGACGGAAAGCGCGAGTGCGAGAGCGAATTGCGGAATATTCGGTTTCATGACCATATGGGACCCTAGATCGGTAGTCAGGGTTTCATCGGATTCACGCCGATTGCGTCAGGCCGGCCCGGGAAGCCAGGGGGTGTCCGGCATCATGAGACGCCGCGAACGTCCAGTCAAGTCCGAGCGCGGCGGCCAGCAGTTCCACGAAACGGCGGGGAACGCGCCGCACGTCGGCGTCGGAACGGAGATCGACGAGCCGCGTCATCGGTTGCCCGGCGAAGCCGCACGGGTTGATCCGGGAAAACGGCTCGAGATCGAGGTCGAGGTTAAACGCGATCCCGTGAAAGGTGCACCCACGCCGAACCTTCATGCCGATGGACGCGATCTTGGCGCCGTCGACGAACACGCCGGGCGCGCCCTCGGTGCGGTGCGCCGGGATGTCGAGCTCGGCCAGCAGGTCGATGACCACGGCCTCGAGCGTGCAGACGAGATTGCGGATGCCGATGCCGAGGCGCTCGAGATCGAGCAGCGGGTAGGCGACCAGCTGGCCGGGACCGTGGTAGGTCACCTGGCCGCCCCGGTCGGTCTCGATGACCGGAATTCCGCCGGGCGCGAGCACGTGCTCCGGCCGGCCGGCAAGTCCCTGCGTGTAGACCGGCGGATGCTCCAGCAGCCAGAGCTCGTCGGGCGAGCCTGCGTCGCGGGCATCGGTATAGGCACGCATCGCCTGCCAGATCTCGCCGTACGGCCGGCGGCCGAGTTCGCGAACGATCAGCGGTGCGACGGTGCTCACAGCGTCATGACCACGATATCGAGCGCGCGCAGGCGTTCATAGACCGCCTCGAGCTCGCGCCGGCTGTCGGCTTGCATGTCGACCGTGATGCTCTGGAAGCGGCCGTTCCGACTGGGCCGGACGCTGACGCTGTCGCGATCCGGTTTCGCGCCGGTCTCGGCCATTGCGTCGAGCACCTGCTCGATGGCGTGGTCCTGCGTCCGCGTCATCGCCTTGACCGGGTAACGGCACGGAAACCGCAGCTTGCCCCGGTCGTCGAGTTGGATGTCGTCGGATTTCATCGATTGGCGTCAGTCGCCTCCGAACAGGCCGTCGAACCACAACCCGATGCCGTCGGTGGTGCGGCCCCACCACCCGGCCTGCGGCACGTCGGAGACGACGTGCAGCGGGCGCCGGATACGCACTTCGTCCTTGAACCGGATTTCCAGCGTGCCGAATCGCTCTCCGGCCGAGAAAGGCGCGACGGGGTGCTCGGGCACGCCGAGCTCCGCGCTCAGCGCATTCTGCTGGCCGCGCGGCACCGTCACGAACACGTCGTCGGAAACGGCGAGCTCCATTTCGTCGACCTTTCCCTTCCACACCGGAGCGGCGGACAGGACCTCGCCGGCCGAATACAGCTTGAAGGTCTCGAAGAAGCGGAACCCGTAGTTCAGCAGCGCCTGGCTGGCGCGGGCGCGCGCGTTCTCGCTTTCGGTGCCCATGACGACGCTGATCAGGCGCATCCCGTCGCGCATCGCCGACGTTGCCAGGCAGTAGCCGGCCGCTTCGGTGTGACCGGTCTTCAGCCCGTCGACGCTGGGGTCGCGGCGCAACAGCAGGTTGCGGTTCTGCTGGGTAATGTCGTTGTAGGTGAATTCCAGCTGCGAATACCACTCGTAGTAGTCCGGAAAGTCGCGGATCAGCGCGCGCGCCAGCAGGGCGACGTCCATCGCGGTGGTGTAATGCTCCGGATCCGGCAGGCCGGTGGCGTTGACGTAATTCGTGTCCTCCATGCCGAGCCGGTCGGACTCCGCGTTCATCATCTGGGCGAACACCTCTTCGGAACCGGCCACGTGCTCGGCCAGTGCCACCGAGGCATCGTTGCCGGACTGGACGATCACGCCCTTGAGCAGATCGGCGACGCTGACCTCGGTGTCGACCTCGACGAACATGCGCGATCCGCCGGTCCGCCAGGCCTTTTCGCTGATGCGCACCTGGTCGTCCAGCGCGAGCTGGCCGTCGGCGAGTTCCCGGAACACCACGTAGCTGGTCATCAGCTTGGTGATGCTCGCCGGTTCCACGCGCATTGCGGGCTGCTTTTCGGCGATCACGTCGCCGGAATGGAAATCCATCAGCACGTAGCTGGACGCATCCAGCGCGGGAGCGGCCGGCACCTGGGCCTGCAGCGGCGCGATTGCGCCAAGCGCCGCGATCAGCAATACGGCCGGCCATCTCGAAGTACGGATCATCGGATCGGGTTCCTGTCTGTCGAATCGATTTGAGCGGCTACGGATCGGGGTCCGCCGCCGGTCGTTCAAGGGTAGACGAAAACGGGGGGTTCCATGCCAAGCCCGAGGATGCGGCGGACCAGAGCCTGGGCGTGCGCGGCTTCCCAGACGGGGCCGACGCGGACGCGCCAGATACGGGTGCCGCCGACGCGGGCACGCTGGATGCGCACGCCTTCGATGCCGGCGTCGTTCAGTCGCGCCGCGATGCGCTCGGCGGCGCGCCGTTCGCCGAACGCCCCGGCCTGTACTTCCACCGGCACCGACATCGGTCTTGCCGCGACGACAAGCGCGTCGCCGCCGGTATCCAGCGCCCTGACTTCCACCGGCGCGGTGCCGGACTCGAGCACGCCGAGCTTGACCGCGGCGGCGTAGGAGAGGTCGATGATCCGGCCTTCCTTGAACGGACCGCGGTCGTTGACCCGGACGACGAGCTTCCGGCCGTTGTCCAGGTTGGTGACCTCGACCCACGTCGGCAGCGGCAGCGTCTTGTGAGCGGCCGAGACCTCGTACATGTCGAAAGGCTCGCCGGAGGACGTCGGCCGACCGTGGAACTTGCTGCCGTACCACGATGCCCGCCCCCGCTCACGGTAGCCCCGCGCGGAATCGAGAACGCGATAGGTCCTGCCGTTGACCGTGTACGGGGAATGGTTGCCGTAGCGTGCGCGCGGTTCGGCCCGCGGCTCCGGCACCGTGATGTCGCCCGGATCCAGGGGCCGGCCTGCCCCGTCCTGCGCCTCGCGCACGCCGCACGCGGCCAGCATCAACAATGCCGAGATCGCCAGCAGCGCGCGCATCAGTCGGCCTTCGCCCGTTCGGCGAGCCGATCTGCCAGCTGCGTGACCGCCATCGCGTACAGCGGCGAGCGGTTGTAGCGCGTGATGACGTAGAAGTTGTTCAGGCCGATCCAGTGCACGGGGCCGCTCTCGCCTTCCATCTCGATCAGCGTCGCCGGCGTCTCGTCGGCCAGCCCGGCGTCTTGGAACACCACGCCCATCGCGCGCAGCTCGCCCAGCGTATGGGCGGGCTTGATCGGAAAGTCCGCGTCCAGACCCTCGGGCACCGACGCGACATCGAGCACGGTGGGCCGTCCTGCCTCCCAGCCGTGCACATCGAGGTAGTTGGCCACCGACGCAAGCGCGTCGGGCAGCGAGCGCCACAGATCGCGCGAGCCGGATTCATCGAAGTCCACGGCGTAGGCGCGGTAGCTCGACGGAATGAACTGGCCCAGGCCCATCGCGCCGGCGTACGACCCCTGGATGCGCTCCAGCGGCAGCCCCTCTTCGCGGGACAGGCGGAAGAACTCGGCCAGTTCGCTGGCGAAGAATGCGCCGCGCCTAGGGTAGTAGAAGCCCAGCGTGACCAGCGCGTCGAGCACGCGGTAGCTGCCGGTGATCGTGCCGTAATTGGTTTCCACGCCGACGATGGCGAGGATGAACTCCGGGGCAACCCCGAACGCTTCGGCGATGCGTTCGACCAGCGCGCCGTGCTGGTTCCAGAATTCGACGCCGGCGTCGATGCGACTGTCGCGGATGAAGATGCCGCGGTATTCGTGCCACGGTTTCGATTCGGCCGGGCGCGTGATGGCGTCGATGATGGCCTGCTGGTATTCCGCGCGCTCTAGGATGGCCAGCACTTCTTCCACGCTCAGGTCCCCGTCGGCGGCGACCCGCTCGGCGAAGGCTTCGGCGCCCGGATGGGCATGGGAAGTGGGGGCGGCGAAGAGTCCGGCAAGCAGCCCGGCCAGCGCGAGGCAGGCAACGGCAATGGAATGGTTCATTCGCTTTGTCAATGTCGGGGCCGTGATTTTGACCATTGAAATTCCGGAACGATCCGCATGCGTTCGCCGCCATCGAAGTTCGCCGAAGCCACGCTCAGCTCTTGAGCATCTTTCGCCGACTGTAAACGCTCATGATGATACCGAAGCCGGCCAGTAGCGTCGCGGCCGACGTGCCGCCGTAGCTGATCAGCGGCAGCGGAACGCCGACGACCGGCATGACGCCGCTGATCATGCCGGCATTGACCAGCAGGTAGACGAAGAAAAGAAAGACCAGGCTGGCGCCAAGCATCCGGCCGAACGGATCGCGCGCCTGCGCGGCCAGGAAAACGGCGCGCAGCAGGATCGCGGCATACAGCAGCAACAGTACGGCGACGCCGACGAATCCGAATTCTTCGGCCAGCACCGAAAGAATGAAGTCCGTATGCGGTTCGGGCAGGAACTCCAGCCGCGACTGCGTGCCGTCCAGCCACCCCCGGCCGGTCAGGCCGCCGGTTCCGACCGCGATCTTCGACTGGATGATGTTCCAGCCCTGTCCCAGCGGATCGGATTCGGGATCGATAAACGTCAGTACCCGGTTCTTCTGGTAGTCGTGCAGCACCGTCCAGAGCAGCGGCGCGGCGGCCAGCGCCAGCGCGGCGGCCAGCGCGATCCATCGCCAGCGCACGCCGGAAAGAAACAGCACCATGCCGCCGCCGGCCGCGATCAGCAGCGAGGTGCCGAGATCGGGCTGCATCGCGATCAGCACCGTGGGCACGGCGATCATCGCAGCGCACGCGACGAAGTCGGGCAGCCGCGGTGGCAGCGGTTTCTTGTGCAGCCAGGCCGCGAGCATCAGCGGGACGGCGATCTTCATGATCTCCGAGGGCTGGAAGCGCATGAAGCCGAGATCCAGCCAGCGCGTCGCGCCCCGGCCGACGCCGACGAACAGCACCGCGACGAGCATCGCCATGCCGGCGGTGAACAGCCAGGGCGCCCAGCGCCGGTACCACGCCGGCGTGATCTGGCTGGCCACGATCATCAGGGCGATGCCCAGGCCCAGTCGCACGGCCTGGCGCCAGACCAGCGCCATGTTGGCGTCGGCCGCGCTGTAGAGCACGATCAGGCCGAGCAGCATCAAAAGCAGCAGCAGGACCGAGAGGACCGGGTCGAGTCGGAACGGCTGGTGCCGGAATTCACGGATCAGCCAGTTCACGGGGCAGGCTCCATCGCTTCGGCAAGCACGGCCGCGGCCACCGGCGCGGCCACCGAAGAACCGCCGCCGCCGTGCTCGGCGACAACGGCGATCGCGATGCGGGGCTCGTCGTAGGGCGCGAAACCGATGAACAGCGCGTGATTGCGCAGGAACCAGGGCAGTTCGTCTTCGTCGATCTCGGCGTTGTCGTCGGGGCGGCCGAACACCTGCGACGTACCGGTCTTGCCACCGATCTCCACCGGCAATCGCGCGGCGATCGCGCGCGCCGTGCCGCGTTCGCCGTGCACGACGGCGTGCATTCCCGCGAATACCGCGTCCCAGTGCGAAGCTGCGTGCTCGATCCGCTGCGCCGGCGGCTCCAGGTCCAGCAGGCGCGGCGGAGCGGCTTTGCCGCGCCCGGCCAGCGTCGCGGCGGCGTAGGCGATCTGCAGCGGCGTGACGACGATGAAGCCCTGGCCGATTCCGGTGATCACCGTCTCTCCCGGAAACCACGGCTCGTTCAGTGCGCGGCGCTTCCAGTTCCGGCTGGGCAGGACGCCGTCGAATTCGCCGGGCAGATCGATGCCGGTCGGCTGGCCGAAGCCGAACAGCGCGAGTTCGCGCGAGATCCGGTCGATGCCGAGATTGTGCGCGAGGTCGTAGAAGTAGACATTGACGGACTGTTCGATCGCGCTGGTGAGATCGACCCAGCCGTGGCCGCCCCTGCGCCAGTCGCGGTACTCGCGCGAGTGACCCGGCAGCTTGAAGCTGCCGCCGGAGAACACGCGGGTCTCCGGCGTGATCTTGCCGGACTGGAGCCCGGCCAGGGCGATGAAGGGCTTGACCGTCGAGCCGGGCTCGTATCCACCGGAGAGGAAGCGATTGAATAGAGGTCTGCGCGGCGACTCCAGCAGTTTCCTGTAGGCGGCGTTGCCGATGCCGTTGACGAATTCATTGGGGTCGAAGCCCGGCTTGCTGACCAGCGCGAGCACGCCGCCGGATTCGATGTCCAGCGCGACGACGGCGCCCGGATGTTCGCCGAGTGCGTCCAGGGCGGTGAGCTGGAGGTCGAGATCCAGCGTAAGCCGGATGTCCCGACCCGGGACCGGGTCCGAGCGTTCCAGCACGCGCACCATCCGGCCCTGGGCGTTGGTTTCGACCCGCTCGACGCCGCTGGTGCCGTGCAGCAGGTCTTCGTAGTGACGTTCGATGCCGGTCTTGCCGGTGTGAGTCGTCGCGCGGTAGTTGCCGGCGTCGAGCCGGGACAGGTCGGACTCGTCCAGCCGCGCGACGTAGCCGACGACGTGAGCCAGCGCCGGGCCGTAGGGGTAGTGGCGAACCAGATAGGGTTCGATCTCCAGGCCGTCCAGCCGATGACGGTCCAGCGCCAACGTCGCGACCTCGTCTTCTTCCAGGTTGCCCTTGACCATGACGGGCTGAAAGGGTCGATTGCGGACCAGCCGCAACCGGAACTGCTCGCGCTCGGAATCGCTAAGGCCCACCAGCGCATCGACGTCGGCGAGCGCGGCGCCGACGTCGTCGACCCGTTCGGGAATCATTACCAGCCGGTAGGCCGAGCGGTTCTCGGCGAGCACGCGGCCGTGGCGGTCGAGGATGAGTCCGCGGTTGGGCGCGATGGCGCGCAGACGCACCCGGTTGTTTTCTGCCCGCGCCGCGTAAGTTCCGTGTTCGATGATCTGAAGCTGCGCGAAGCGCGCGAGAAGCCCGGTCAGCGCCAGCAGCATGAAGGCGGTTACCAGCCAGATCCGCCGGTTGACGATTCGGCGGTTGCCGCTGGCGGTCAGTGTTTCGGTGCCCGCGGCCAGAATCATCGCGCGCTTCGCCGCCGCAGTCTTACGGCGTCCAGCAGCAGGAATACGAACGGCCACAACAGCATGCCCGTCACCGGCGGCAGCCACCAGCTCCAGTCGGGCCAGCCGCGGTCCAGCAGCCCGATGATCCAGAGCCGTACGACGCGATCATTGGCCAGCAGCGCGCCGACGGCCAGCGCCTGCTGCCACGGCGGGAAGAAGCGCAGACGATTGCGGAAACGCGCCACGAGAAAATTGATGATCACGAGGCTGAGGGCGTGCTGCCCGAGCAGCGTGCCGGTGACGAGGTCGAGCGCGAGCCCGATCGCGAACGCCGGGCCGAGGGCTCGCAGATGGTCGGTTTCCAGGTGCCAGTAGATCATGACCAGCGCGACCCAGTACGGTCGCCACGGTTGCGCGGCCTCCGGCAACGGCACGATGGTCAGAAGCACCGCGACGACGATCGAAACGGCGGGCAGCAGCGGGCCTGCGCGGGTCACCCGTTCCCCTCCGCGGCCGGCGTGTCGGGCGTGTCGGCAGTCTCGTCCCCCGGTCCGGATTCGAGCGCGGCCCCGGAGTCCGCGGCCGGTTCTGAATCCGGCTCCGGTTCCGGATCGGGCTCGGGCTCGGGCTTGAGGATCAGAACGACGCGATTGCGGTCCATTCCGGCCAGCGGTTCGGCGATCGCCGAGGCGAATGCCTGCCCGGGCTCGCGCGTCACCGATGTGATGCGTGCGACGTCCAGTCCGGCCGGAAAGCGCCCGCCGATGCCCGAAGTCACTACGCGGTCGCCCGGCGCCACCGCCGCGTTCATCGGCAGGTCGCTCAGGCGGAGTCGATCGAGCGCGCCGCTGCCATAGGCGATGGTGCGCTCCCCGCCGGGCAGGATCTGCACCGGCAGGGCGTGGTCCGGATCCGAGATCAGGATGATCCGCGCGGTCTGGCTGAACGCCTCGTCGACCTGGCCCAGCACCGCGTGGTCGTCGATGACCGGCATGCCGGGGCGCACGCCGTCGGCGCGCCCCCGGCGCACGATGATGCGGTGGGCGAAGGGGTCCAGATCGACGCCGGCGAGTTCGGCGGCGATGAACTCCTGCCGGGTCCGGCGTGCGGCGTCCAGCAGGGCTCGCAGGCGTGAATTCTCGAGTCGAAGGTCGGCGAGCACGCCGAGCCGGGC
>JBPRGD010000364.1:0-1105 GCA_051428125.1 Candidatus Wenzhouxiangella sp. M2_3B_020 | reverse complement strand
CGCCCCTCGGCGTAGCCGACCAGCCCGTCGCGGTTGCCGACTGCGACGACACAGCGGAACTTCACCCGCCGGCCGGAGTCGGTCATCCGCTGGACCATGTTGATGTCCAGCACTTCGTCTTCCAGATCTGGGACGAGCTGGTCGACGACTTCCGATTCTTTCAGGGGAAGCCCAGAGTTCAGCGCCTCCTGCATGGAGTCGATTTCGCCCTCGACGACCTGCTTGCCGAGGCGTGTCCGGGGTTCCCAGCCGTTGTTACCACTCATAGTTCGATGTCACCTTCCAGTAGGGTCTCCCGGACCGAATCGAAGTGTTCCGGGAGGTCTGCAGCGTCGAAGTCGCCGCTGTACAGCGGCTCGTCCAGCATCTCGTCGTACTCGGCGATGTGGGCACCGCGAGTGCGCTGCCAGTCGGCGAGTACGTCGTCGTTGTGCGGGACTTCGAGGCCGGCGTCGATTGCGCCTTCCTGTATTGCGAATACTTTGCTTCCGGGGGTCGGGGTGTTGAGGCCGATGTCGAGCACCGCTTCCTCGACGCCAGCGTCCAGCGCGCGAAGCCCCGCGAGCAGGCCGGTGAGGTAGGCCGAGGGCATGTTGCCCGTCGGGGCCTCCCAGCCGTACTCGGCGAGGTCTGCGGACTCTGCTGCCGCCAGCGTGCGGTCGCCGTCTGGCCCGAGGGTCACCAGCTGCGCCCTGACGTGCTTGTTACTCTTTCGAGCAACGAGGCGGGGCTTGCCGGATTTCAGCAGGCGCAACCGCTGATGGTAATCGGTTCGGGCCTCGCGGCGTCGCCGCATCGGCACCTTGTATCGTGGTCCTGTCGCCATTATTCGTCACCGTAGTTTGCTGCAATGTATCGTTCGAGATCGGCGACACTGTCGAACTCGCCACCGCCAGCCATGTCGTAGAGCTCGCGGTACTCGGCGGGTTCGAGGTCGCCGTCGTCGCGCAGTTCGCGCAGATTGGTCCGCTGTGCGCGGATTCGCGACGTCCAGTCCTGCTTGGGGTTCTGCCGAGCGCCGGCCTTGCCCTTGCGGGAGCCGGCACCCTTCTGGTGGCCGTAGGAACGCTTCTGCTGGCGTTCGCGTGCGCGGCCACGGGAGTTC
>JBPRGD010000363.1:0-8455 GCA_051428125.1 Candidatus Wenzhouxiangella sp. M2_3B_020 | reverse complement strand
CGATGATCCGACGGCCGTGTGCTCCTATCTGCCCCTGAGAAACAGCTTGTCCAGCTGCCCCATGTCCAGCTCCACCCACGTCGGCCGCCCGTGGTTGCACTGGTCGGACCGCTCCGTGCGCTCCATGTCCCGGAGCAGCGCATTCATCTCGTCGATGGTCAGCTTGCGGTTGGCGCGGACCGAACCGTGGCACGCGGCGGTCGACAGCAGCTCGTCGACGGCGTCGGCCACGCGGCGGCTGCCGCCCAGCTCGACGAGGTCTGCGAGCACGTCCCGGACGAGGCCGGAGATGTCGGCCTTCGCCAACAGCGCCGGGACGGCGCGGACGACGACGCTTTCGGGGCCTGCGGCGTCGAGTTCGAAGCCGAGCCGCCCGAGTTCGTCGGCGTGGTCTTCGAGCGCGGCGACCTCGCGGGCCGAGACGGCGATCGTCTCGGGGACCAGCAGCGGCTGGGCGCGGATGCGGTCCTCGGCCCAGGCGGTCTTCATGCGCTCGTAGGTGATGCGCTCGTGGGCGGCGTGCATGTCGACGACGACGAGGCCGCGCGCGGTCTGGGCCAGCACGAAGACCCCGTGGATCTGGGCGACGGCGTAGCCCAGCGGCGGCATGTCCGAGGACTCTTCGGCCGCGCCTTCGGACGGTTGGCCGAAGCCAGCCTCCTGCGATCGCGATGCGGGTACGCCGTCGAGCTGCGCATAGCGCGCCACCGACTCGGCCACCGACAGGCCCAGGCCTTCCTGGCGTCCCTGCCCGCCCGCATCGGGCGAGCGCGCCTCGAAAGCCGGCGCCTCGTTCGTAGCGGGCGCGGCGTGCCTTCCGGCCGTGGTGTCGGCGAGCACGCGGCTTAGCATGGAGAACAGGAAGTCGTGGACCAGCCGGCCGTCGCGGAAGCGGACCTCGGTCTTCTGCGGATGGACGTTGACGTCGACCCGAGCGGGATCCATCTCCAGCATCAGCACGTAGGCCGGATGCCTTCCGCCGTACAGGACATCGGAATACGCCTGGCGGATGGCGTGGGTGACGAGCCGGTCCCGGACCAGCCGGCCGTTGACGAAGAAGAACTGCATATCGGCCTGGCTGCGCGAGAACGACGGCCGGGCGATCCAGCCGTGCAGACGGAGCCCGCGATGGTCGGTGTCCACGCCCAGCGCGGCATCCACGAATTCGCCGCCGCACACGCGCTCGACCCGATCCAGCCGTGCGGCATCGTCGGAGGCGGGCGGCAGGTTGCGAACTGCCTTGCCGTTGTGGTGCAGTTCGAAGGCCACGCCCATCCGCGCCAGCGCCAGGCGCTTGACCAGCTCGCCGATGTGGTTGAACTCGGTCTTCTCGGTCTTCAGGAACTTGCGCCGGGCCGGAGTGTTGAAGAACAGGTCGCGGACATCGACGATGGTGCCCGGCGGCATCGGGCACGGAGCAGGCTCGTCGGCGCGTCCGCCGTCGGAGGCGATGCGCGTTCCGGCCTCGGCCCCCGGTTCGCGCGACGACAGGCTCAATCGGGAGACCGAGGCGATGCTGGCCAGCGCCTCGCCGCGGAATCCCAGGCTGGCAACCGACTCCAGGTCGTCCAGCGAAGCGATCTTGCTGGTCGCATGCGGAGTGAGCGCGAGCTCCAGTTCGTCGGGCGCGATACCGCGTCCGTCATCCGTGATGCGGATGCGACGGGAGCCGCCGCCGTCGATTTCGATGCGTAGCCGATTCGCGCCGGCGTCGATGCTGTTCTCGGCCAGTTCCTTGACCACCGAGGCCGGCCGCTCGATGACCTCGCCGGCAGCGATCTGGTTGACGAGATGTGCGGGGAGTCCGCGGATCGGCATCCGGTCAGCCGACGGGTTCGGAGGGCAGCATCAACCGCTCGACGGGCTCGCCTCCGATGATGTGGGTCTGGATGATCTCCTCGAGATCGTTCTCGTCGATGTAGGTGTACCAGACGCCGTCGGGATAGACGGCCAGCACCGGTCCGAGTTCGCAACGGTCCAGGCAGCCGGCGGTGTTGGCCCGCACTCCACCGGGACCGGCCAGGCCCAGCTCCTTGATGCGCGCTTTCGCCCAGTTGCGCAGCTCCGGCGAGCCGCACTGGGCGCAGGACGGACGATCCGCGCTCTCGTCGCGTTGATTGGTGCAGAAGAACAGGTGCTTTCGGTAGTACACGACGCAGGACCGGAGCAGGCGCTATTCGAAACTGTAAACCAGGTTGACCGTCGACAGGTAGTCGGTGTTGTCGCGTCCTTGCTTCACCTCGGTGTTATGGCGGATCGCCAGCCCGGTCTGCAACGCCAGCGAATCGTTGATCTGCACCTTCAACGCGGTCTCGTTCTGCAGGAAGGTGTTGTTGCTGCCGCTTTCGACCAGCGTCTCGTTCGTCAATTCGGCGGTCTCGGAGATAACGAGCCGGTAATCCATCCCGCCGCGCGCGATCAGGTTCGTCGACGTCTCGCCGCTGTCGCGCAGTTCGCTGTGACGAACGCCCGGGCCGAGTTCCACCGACCATGCCTGGCGGTCCGTATCGATGAGGATCCGCCCGTACGCAACGGCCAGCGATGTCTGGTACTCGAAGCTGGTGAACCGGTCGCGGTCGTAGCGTGCAATGCCGGCAAGATAGCTTTCATCGGAAAGCTCGTACTGCGTGTCGTTGGTGAACACGAAACGATCGGCCTCGAGTTGCCCATCGGACTCCGAGCGCAGGTAACCCAGGTCGGTTTCATTGGACCACCGGTCGTGCGTGTAGCGCAGCGTCAGCTTGGTGTTGAGGGTCTCGGTTTCGGTGTTACCGCGCGCGAAGACCAGGCCGAATTCGCCGGACCCGGACCATTCCGCGACAGCCGGCATCGACAGCGCCAGTGCAGCGAACGCGGAGCAGCATCGGGCGGAGACCGCTCGAGAGAGATTTTTCATCGTTTTCATACCCTTGATCCATGCGTTCGAGGGACTTGCAGCCCGAATCAGAATCGACATCGGGAGCACATCGGGGGAGCCCGATCGATTCACAGGCGACGAACCGCGAATGGTAGCATTGCATCATCGAAGCGTCGGCTGCCCGGCGCTTCACAGCTTGTTCGGCATCTCCCTGACTCGTGCCGGCGTCATTCGCCGGGACGAGCGGCATGCGTTGTACGAGAACGGCCCCGATTCCAGGAGACGGAACCCTTCATGGAACAAACCGCCCACCCAGTCGACTCGCCCGGCACGAGAAACGGCGCGCGACCCGAAGACTCGCGGGAGAGATTGGCCGCCCGCTTCGACGCCGTGCGCCGGACGACCGAAAGTCTCGTGGAAACGCTCAGCCCGGAAGACCAGAACCTGCAGTCCATGGCCGAGGCCAGCCCGGCCAAGTGGCACCGTGCCCACACGACCTGGTTTTTCGAGACATTCCTTCTCGAACGGCTCGACCCGGGGTACCAGAGCTACGACACGAGCTTCGTCGAGCTGTTCAATTCCTACTACAACGCCGTCGGCCGCCAGCACCCGCGTCCCTACCGCTCGCTGCTGTCCCGACCCGATGCCGACGAGATCGGCCGTTACCGGGAAGCCGTCGACGCGGCCGTGCGCGAATTCATCACGTCGTCCGACGACGCGAAATGGGCCGAAGCGGCACCGGTGATCGAACTCGGGACGCACCACGAACAGCAGCACCAGGAGCTCCTGCTGACCGACATCAAGCACGCCTTCTCCTTCAATCCGCTGTCCCCATCGCTGGGCACCGGCACGGAAACGTCCGAACATACGCCGTCGACGATGCGCTTCCACGAGTGCCCCGGCGGCATGACGAGTATCGGGGCCGAGGGAACGGCGTTCTGCTTCGACAACGAAACGCCGCGCCACCAGGCCTGGCTGCCGAATGGATTCGCGCTGGCCGACCGACCGGTCAATTGCGCGGAGTACCTCGAGTTCATCGAGGACGGCGGCTACGCCGATCCGATGCTCTGGTTATCCGACGGGTGGGCATGGGTGCAGGACGGGAGCATCGAGGCCCCGCTGTACTGGGAGCGCCGCGACGACGAGTGGGCGATCCGTACGCTGGCCGGCACGCGCCGGCTGGATCCGGCCGAGCCGGTCTGTCACGTCAGTTTCTACGAGGCCTGCGCGTTCGCCGAATGGTCGGGATGCCGGCTGCCCACGGAGATCGAATGGGAACACGCCGCCGCGGAGCTCGCGGTGACCGGGCACTTCGCCGACCGGGGCCGGTTCCACCCGGCCGCTCCCGGTCCGGCGGCGAACGGATTCAGTGCACTGTTCGGCGACGTCTGGGAATGGACGACGTCCGCATACGGCCCGTATCCGGGATTCGAGCCGGCGGCCGGCGCGATCGGGGAGTACAACGGGAAATTCATGGCCAACCAGATGGTGCTGCGCGGCGGCAGCTGCGCGACGCCGGTCGACCACGTGCGCGCGACCTACCGCAACTTCTTCTATCCGCCGGATCGCTGGCAGTTCAGCGGCATCCGGCTCGCAAGGGACATCAAATGAATCAAGAGGACCGGGCGCAATTTCTGGCCGACGTCGTCGACGGGCTGTCTTCCGAGACACCGTCCATCCCGTGCAAGTACCTGTACGACGACCGCGGCTCGGAACTGTTCGAGGGCATCTGCGAAACGGCCGACTACTACGTCACCCGGGCCGACCTGGCGCTGCACGAGGCGCACCTCGACGAGATCGAGTCCGCGATCGGGCCGGACGCGCACATCATCGAGTTCGGCTCGGGCGCCGGCATCAAGATCCGCAAGATCCTGGGCGCGTCGGATCACCTGCGCGCCTACACGCCGATCGAGATTTCCGGCGAGGCGCTTGCGCAGTCGGTTGCGGCGCTCGAGGAGCAGTTCCCCGGCATGGAAATCCGCCCGCTGCAGGCCGACTACACGCAGGACATTCCGGCCGAGAAATTCCGGCTCGATCCGCCGGCTCGGCGGCGCGTGATCTACTTTCCCGGCTCGACGATCAGCAACTTCACGCATTCGGAAGCCCATGAGTTCCTCTGCCGCATGGCCCGTATCGCCGGCCCTGGCGGGGGCGCGCTGATCGGCGTCGACCTGGTCAAGCCGGCCGACCGCCTGGAACGCGCCTACGATGATTCCGAGGGCGTCACGGCGGCGTTCAACCGCAACCTGCTGACCCGGCTGGCCAGCGACCTGGGCGCCGAAGTCGATCCGGGGGCGTTCGAGCACAAGGCCGTCTACAACGACGAAGAGCAGCGCGTCGAAATGCATCTCGTCGCCACGAGACCGGCAACGATCCGGCTCGACGACCGCACCTTCGAGTTCGACACCGGCGACAGCATCCATACCGAGAACAGCCACAAGTATTCCGTCGAGAGCTTCCGCGACCTCGTTTCCGGAACCGGACTGCATCCCGTGACCGTCTGGACGGATCCCGACGGGCTGTTCAGCATGCACTACCTCGAGGCGGATGCGGACGGCGAGCGGTAGACGGTAGCCCGCGCCGGTGGTCGGTTTCCGGTTTCCGGTTTCCGGTTTCCGGTTTCCGGTTTCCGGTTTCCGGAAAAGCGTACAACCGGCGCCGCGGGGCGGGCGGTCGATTCACCGGTTCCCGATTCCGGACCACGGACTACCGACCACGGACCACCGACGACCGGCCACCGACTACGGACCACCGACCAGGCCTTCCCCCCGTCCATCATCCGCCTTCGCTACACTTACGTCCATGCAACGATTCACCAGCCCCATCGACCGAGTCGTCACCCAGCTCGACCAGGCGCTTCGGGTATCGCTCGCGCCGGCGCCGGCCAGCGATCGTCCGTCGCCGGCCAATGACCACGACGAGGCGGAAATGGACGCCGAGGCGCGTCGACACGCCGGTGGCCTGATGCGGGTCAACCATACCGGCGAGGTCTGCGCGCAGGCGCTCTACGCCGGCCAGGCCGTCACAGCGCGCCTGCCCGACGTGCGCAGGGAAATGGAGCACGCCGCGCGCGAGGAGGTCGATCACCTGCGCTGGTGCGCCGATCGTCTCGACGCGCTGGGCGAGGCACCCAGCCGCCTGAACCCGCTGTGGTACGCCGGATCGTTCGCGATCGGGGCCGCCGCCGGTCTGGCCGGGGACCGCTGGAGCCTGGGCTTCGTCGAAGCCACCGAGCGACAGGTCGAGGCGCACCTCGAATCGCACCTGGACACGCTGCCGGAGCACGACGTCCGCTCCCGGGCGGTGGTCGAGCAGATGAAGGTCGACGAGGCCCAGCACGCCGAACTCGCGTCGAAATCGGGCGCTGCCCGCCTGCCGCGCCCGATCCAGGCCGCGATGGCGGTGACCGCAGGGGTGATGAAGCGGATCGCCTACCGCTTCTGACAAGCGCTCCGGAAACTACTGCGCAACGAGCTGGCCGCGTCCGGTGGTGCTCGAAATCCTCATGTATTGATCCATACACTCCGGTTTCTGCGCTCCAGCGGCCACGGCCAGTGCGTCGCTCGCGACGTTTCCGGAGCGCTTGTCCCCCGTGGCGAGGGTTCTCCGGATCCGGCACTCGGCCGATCGTTCGGATCGGAGTTGCGCAACGCGCCGGGCGATCCGCCTCCGGGGGGCGATGGCTGCCGGCACTACAGGTTGCGGCCGTAGAACAGCTCCTGCATTTCCTTGCGCAGTCGGCGCTCGATCTTCCGCCGCTGCTGGGCAGGCAGATCGTCGGCGTTGGTGCCGAAGAGGTAGTTGTCGAGGTCGAAGTCCTTCAGGCACATCTTGGTGTGGAACAGATTCTCCTGGTAGACGTTGACGTCGATCATCTGGTAGGCGTTGCGGGTGTCACGGCTGAAATAGTCCTGGATGGACGTGATCCTGTGATCGATGAAATGCTTGCGGCCGCGGACGTCGCGGGTGAACCCGCGGACGCGGTAATCGACCGTGACGATGTCGGATTCGAAGCTGTGAATAAGGTAGTTCAGGGCCTTCAGCGGCGAAATCACGCCACAGGTCGCCACGTCGATGTCGGCACGGAACGTGCAGATGCCCTCGTGCGGATGGCTTTCCGGATAGGTGTGGACGGTGATATGGCTCTTGTCGAGATGGCCGACCACCGTTTCGGGCAGCGGCCCCGGGGCGGCCGACGAAATCGTCGTGCCGGGCTCCACCGGCTCCTCGGCGATCAGCATCGTCACGCTGGCGCCCTGGGGATCGTAGTCCTGGCGGGCGACGTTGAGGATGTTGGCCCCGATGATGTTCGAGACGTCGGTCAGGATCTGGGTCAGGCGCTCGGCGTTGTAAGCCTCGTCGATGTAGGCAATGTACTGCTCGCGCTCCTCCTCGGTGGTCGCGTAGCACAGGTCGTAGATGTTGAAACTCAGCGCCTTGGTGAGGTTGTTGAACCCGTGGAGCTGGATGCGGCGTCTGGCCATTTGGCCCCTTCCGTCTCGCGCGTTGAAGGTCAATCGGCCATTATCCCGCATTACCGGGGGCGTTTTCAGGATTCCGCGCACGTTGACTCGAGCGGCTCATGGCACGAGAATGACACAATTCGTGCGACTGAACGTATGATGGCGATTACCGCCATCAGCAACATGCAGCCACAGGGTCTTTCGAATGCGTGACCTCCACTTCTACCCCGTTGATCGAGTCGCGATGGATCGATTCATCGAGCAGTGCAAGCGCCAGCATTTCCCGGCTCGCGCCACGGTCATGCGCCCCGGGGATTCGGGCCAGACGCTGATGTACGTCATCGAGGGCTCGGTCACGGTGTCCACCGAGGGCGACGACGGCCGCGAGCTGATCCTGAGCTACCTCAACCCGGGCGACTTCATCGGGGAAATGGGCCTGTTCATGAGGCCGGGGCATCGTGAAGTGCTGGTCCGGACCAAGACCAAGTGTGAACTGGCCGAGATTTCGTACGCGAGCCTCCGCGAGGCGCTGGAAGGCGACCTCAAGGAATATGCCCTGGAGATCATGACCGCCATCGGCGCCAAGCTGGCGCAGCGACTGCTGCAGACACGGCGCAAGGTCGAGCACCTGGCGTTCCTCGACACGCAGGGGCGTGTCGCGCGCACGCTGATCGACCTGTGCGGCGAACCCGACGCGGTCTCGCACCCCGAGGGCACGCAGATCCGGATCACCCGCCAGGAAATCTCGCGCATCGTCGGCTGCTCCCGGGAAATGGCCGGCCGCGTCATGAAAACGCTCGAGGAAGAGGGAATGATCCGGGCCTCCGGCAAGACCATCGTCGTGCTCGGCACCTACAAGGGCTCGGCACCGGCCTGACCCCGTGCCCCGGCGCGCCTGCGCCGGTGAGCGCTCATCCTCCAACTCCCCGGCGGTCGTCCTATCGCAACGGCGTGGTCCGTGGTCCGTGGTCCGTGGTCCGTGGTCCGTGGTCGGTGGGCCGTGGGAAGGGTGCCGACCACCGACCAACCGAGACCGAATAACCACTACAGACCCCCGACTAACGCCCCCCCCCCACGGACCCGTCCCCAGCACCGACGCGTCCCAGGGCAAAACACCCGGGGGATGAAAACCAAG
>JBPRGD010000362.1:0-51167 GCA_051428125.1 Candidatus Wenzhouxiangella sp. M2_3B_020 | reverse complement strand
TCGGTGACCTCGATCGCGATGGTGTGCTCGCCGAGATCGCCCGCCGACGGCGTCCAGCGTACGGTACCCAGCGCATCGATGGTCATCCCGGCCGGCCCCTCGGCCAGCGACCAGGTCAGGGTCTCGCCGGCATCGGCGTCGACCGCCAGCGCGGTATAGCTGAACTCGAAGCCCGGCGAAGCAAGCCTCCGTGGCGTGGACAGGATGCGCGGCGGGGTATTGGGCGGCAGTATCGTGATCGACACCGTTGCCTCGTTGGAATCGAATTCACCGTCGCTGGCGCGGTAGGTGAACGAATCGTGTTCCTCGGTCCGGGATTCGGGCAGACGCTCGTTGATCATGGACTGGTTCAGCCCGGGCAGCAGCCAGTGCGGGCGCTCGCGGGCCGGGATGGTCAGGTCGTCGTTGACGTTGGTGACGTGGTAGCGCTGCTCGTTCCAGATCGATCGCATCGGCGGCCAGTCGTCGGCCGGGCTTTCCCAGACGCTGACCACCTCGTCGAAACCGAAGCTGAACCCCCCCGGAATAACCAGTTCGGCACTGCCGTCGGCGTCGACGTCGGCGAACACCGGCAGCGTATGGTCGGAGGGGCGGGGGGTGTCGAGAGGGAACGCATCCTTTTCGGTACCGTTGCGGCCGTCCCAGATATGCAATGTACTGTCGTTGTCGACGAACACGACCTCGACGAACCCGTCGCGGTCGAGGTCCAGGACCGTCGCGCCGCCCGACCGGGTGGTCACGGTCTTGCTCCACTTGACCGAGCCGTCGCGTCCGTCGAGTACTTCGAATAGATCCGATCCCAATATGTTCGGGAAGAGTATGTCGGCATAGCCGTCGGCGTCGACGTCGGCGATCGAGATCGGGGCCGTATTGAACCCGAAGGGCCGAGCGACCTCCCAGGGATCCCCTGCGGGTGTCAACAGGTCAGTACCGTCGTGGTTCCAGGCCACGACGTTGCCGCGATTGTCGGGAAACGAGCCGCCGCCTCGCGTGCGCACGAGTTCGGGGTAAGGATCATCGTCGAGGTTGGCAACGATCGGAAAGCTGTGTGACGAGAAATTGGAAAAATTGTCGGTGCGGGTCCAGAGCAGTTCGCCGTCGTGCGTCCATGCGGCGTTGCCGACGACGATCTCGGGGTCACCGTCGAGGTCCAGGTCGACGACGGTCACGCGGTTCCGTCCGCCCATGGCGGTCCCCGGCGCCGAAAAGCGATCGAGCTTGCGCCCCTGGTGATCCCAGACCTGGAGGCGGGCTTCGGTACTGGCGCTCGAGCCGGGGGCGACCAGGATCTCGGGCGTGCCGTCGCCATCGAGATCGGCAAGGCTGATCGCTGCCTCTCCCATCGTTCCTTCGCTGGTCTGCGAGTTGGACCCGGCGGGAAACAACCGCTGGGCCAGCGGTTCACTGATCCATTTGATATGGCCGTCGTGCTCGAACGCGTAGAGGCTGGTGACCCGCGTAACACTCGCATCCGTTTCGCCGCCGGCGACGATGATCTCGGGCTTGCCGTCGAGGTCGATGTCGCCGATCGCCGGCTTCGAGAAACTGCCGATCTGGCGACCGGCGAAAACGCGCTGCCAGTCGACGGCACCGCTCTGGCCGTCGACGGCGATCAGGACGGATGTGCAGCAGCCGCTGCCGTCCCTAACGACAATTTCGGTCGCCGGGTCGTCGTCGAGGTTGGCGATCAGTGGCTGCCACGTCGTTCCGCCGTTCTGATTGACCAGCGACCATTTCTGGTTAAGCGCTATCGTGCCGGCCGGGTTATCGGGGGTGTACTCGAAGCTTCCATTGCCCTCCAGCGTCAGCGTGCCGCGCTGGGGACCGGTCACCGGTTGCGCCGACAGCAGGTCGTCGTTCGGGTCGGTATCGTTGGCCAGTACACCGTCGGCCGGAACGACGAGCGTGTCGCCCCGTTCGACCCGGTAGCCGTCATCGTCGACGGCCACGGGCGGACGGTTGGTGTCGACGAAGACCTCGAACGATTGGGCGTCGGAAAAGCCGAACGGGTCGGATACCGTCAGCGTCACCGCGTGCGGGCCGAGCTGCAGCGGCGTCGGCGTCCACTGCAGCAGACCGGTGGCGGCATCGATGGTCATGCCGCTGGGACGCTCGGACAATGAATACGTCAATGCATCGCCGGTATCCGGGTCGAACGCTTGCGCCTGCAGGCTCAGCGTGACGCCGGGCGCCGCGCCGCGATCCGCGATGGCTTCAAGCGTCGGCGGTTGATTGTCGGCGACTACGGTCAGCTCGAAGGTCTCGATGTCGCTCTGGTCTGTCGCATCGGTCGCGCGCACGGTGACCGGGTGCGTGCCGACGTCGGGGTTGTCGGGCATCCAGTTCAGCAGCCCGGTGCCCGGATCCACGATCAGGCCCGCCGGCGCGTCATCGAGCGAAAAGACAACGGAATCGCCCGGGTCGGGGTCGGTTGCGACCACCAGGTACTGGTAGTCGTCGCCGACCCGCGCGGTCTGGTCCGGAATCGGCTCGATCAACGGCGAAGCAGATGGATCGACGACCTCGACGCCGAACGTCAGCGTGTTCGAAAGGCCGGCGAGGTCCTCGACGCGCACCGTGACCGACTCGCTGCCCACCTGGCCGACTGTGGGCGTCCATACGATCTCGCCGTTGCCGGCCCGGATCGACATGCCGGACGGTGCGTCGGTCAACGAAAAGGTCAGGCCGGCCTGGTTGGCCGGATCCGAGGTGTCGATATCGACCAATAGAGACCGGCCTGCGGCCGCGGCCTGGTCGGCCACGGGCACGAACTGCGGTACGTTGCCGGTGCCCTCGAAGCCGTTGACGAACGTGACTTCGCCGTCGCCTGCCGCTGCATAACCCGGGAACAGCATCGCCAGGCCTGCTGCGATCGTGAGTGCGGAGAGCTTCTGCAGAATGCGCATCTCATTGCCCTCCCGCGAGCGGATTGGGGACCCGGAAGATATCGCGTGCCGCGTTGGTGTCGCCGGGAACCAGGTTGGTCGCGTCAGATTCGAATGCGATCCAGGCGCCGTCGCCGGAGATGACCGGGTTGTAGCTGTGCCCGTCGGACTCGCCGGTGACCGGCTTGCTCACCCGTGCGGTCGCGCCGGTGTCCCGGTCGTGGACGAAGACATCGGCGCGCGCGTTGGTATCGCCGGGCACGAGGTTGGCGGCCATCGAACGGAAAACGACGAACCGGCCGTCGTCGGAGAGGCCGGGCTCGAAGCTGTCGTGGTCGGCTTCGGCATCGGCACTCGACACGCTGACCCGCTGGGTGGTGCCCGCCGCGAGATCGCGGACGAAGATGTCCCAGTGGCCGTTGGTATCGCCGGCGACGAGATCCGAGGCCTGCGATCGGAAGGCGACGAAGTTGCCGTCGCCGGAAACGAACGGCCGGAGGCTGTCGCCTCTGCCGGGGATGCCGGACGGCGTGACGCTGACCATCAGCGTGGTGCCGGCAGAGCTCCCACCGCGGAACCGAACGAACGCGTCCTCGTGGCCGTTGAGATCTTCGGCGACCAGGTCGTCGGCGAAGGAATGGAACGCCACGACGTTGCCGTCGTCGGATAGCGTGGCCGAGGCGCTGTCGCCGCGGCCTCCGTCTCCGGAGGAATCCCGGGAGACCCGCTCCAGCGGCGGCCGGGGATCGGTCGAGATGTCGAAAACGAAGACGTCGAACGTAACGTTGTTGTCATCATCCGGCGGGCGGACGCTGGCCGGGTAGGCGCCCTGGAATGTGGATTTCGAATGGAACGCCACGAACCGTCCGTCGCCGGAGAGCGCAGGTTGCAGCCGCGCCGTGACCGGTGTACCGGGACCTCCGTTCACTTCGCGCGGCAACAGGTGCTCAACGGTTCCTGCCGTAGCGTCGTAGACCGCCGTCAGCGTCACCCCGGACGTCGCGACCCGCCCTTCGAAAGCGACGATGCCGCCGTCGTCGGAGACGCTCGGCCGTCGGCTGTAGGCCGGGGTCTCGCTGCCGTCGGGCTGCAGGCTGACCCGTATCGTCGTGCCGCCGGCAAGGTCGCGGACGAACACGTCGGTCCAGTCGTTGGTGTCGCCGGCGACAAGGTTGTCGGCATTGGAATGGAACGCGATCACCGCGCCGTCGTCCGAGATTGCCGCGCGGTAACTGTCTCGATTGGCCTGGGCGCCGTCCGCGGCGACGCTGATGCGCTCGACATCGGCTCCGGCATGGCCGATCGACCATGCCGTCACCAGGATCGTCGAGAGCAGGATGGTCCTATGCGGCAGTTTCATGTTCGGCCCCTTGATTGTTCGGTCATATGGGTACAAGCGCGGAATCGGGCCGTTTCGTATCAGCCCCGTCGCTGGTTTGCCACGCGCGGTGACGGTATGATCCGGCTAGCCGTCGAATGATCGGCGGACAACGAAGGGGATTCCGGCCGTGCGCCGTCGCGAACGATGAAGGAGACTGCTGGTGAACTCACGCAGGCGCTTCGACGCTGGTCGGCCGGCGACGAGCGCGCCCGTGACGAGCTCGTGGAACGTGCCTACGGCGAGTTGAAGCGCCTGGCGCGGAGTCGGCTGGCCGGCGAGCGGGAGGCACACACGCTACAGCCAACGGCGCTGGTCCACGAGGCGTGGATGAAGCTGGCCCAGGGCGAGGCCGTGGACTGGCAGGACCGGGCGCATTTCATCGCCGTGTCGGCGCGCGTGATGCGACAGATTCTCGTCGACAGCGGACGCAAGCGGCATGCCGCGAAGCGTCAACCGGCACCGACGCCGACGATGCTGCTGCAGACCGGAACGGATCCCGATCAGGTCGTCGACGTGCTCGATCTCGATCGCGCGCTGGCCCGACTGGAAAAACTCGATGCGACCCAGGCACGGCTCGTCGAGCTTCGCTACTTCGGGGGCCTGAGCATTCCCGAGACCGCAGCGGTGCTGGATGTCTCGGTGGCCACGGCCAACCGCTACTGGCGGGCCGCACGCGCGTGGCTGTACCTGCGCCTTTCGGCCGGGGTCACGGAATGAGTAGCAATCGGTTGGCGGATTCAGAAGCGCTGGAAGCCCAGGCACTGCGCCTGTTCGCCGAAAGTCTCGATGTTCCCGACGACCGGCGTTCGGACTGGATCGCGGTGCGCTGCGCCGACCGGCCCGAGCTCGAGGAGAAGGTTCGTGCGCTGGCCGAGGCCGAGCGCGAGAGCGTTAATCAGGGATTCCTGTCGGCTCCGCCTCCCATGTTCGTATCCGATCGATCGGGAGAGCGTCTGGGTGCGTTCGAGATTGCCGGCCTGCTGGCAATGGGCGGAATGAGCGCGGTCTACCGCGCCCGGAGGGCCGACGGCGCCTACGAGCAGGAGGTGGCCGTCAAGGTGTTCAGCGGCGCGCATCTCGATCTCGCGGCCCGTCAGCGGTTCGACGCCGAGCGGCAAATGCTGGCGTCTCTGGATCACCCGGGCATCGCGCGGATCATCGACGGCGGTACCACCGACGACGGCGCGCCCTATGTCGTCATGGAGCTGGTCCGAGGCGAACCGATCACCCGGTACTGCAACCATCGCGGCGTCGATCTCGTCGGTCGGCTGGAGCTGGTCCGGGAGGTCTGCGACGCGCTGGCCGATGCGCATCGGCAGGGAATCGCGCATCGCGACATCAAGCCCGGGAACGTGCTCGTCAACGAATCCGGACAGCCAAAGCTCATCGACTTCGGCATCGCGAAGTTCGTGGCGCCCGAGGACGGCGACGAGCTGCCGGAGACGCGGCAGGACGATCGCCTGATGACGCCCGAATACGCCAGCCCCGAGCAGCTGCGCGGCGACCCGACGGGCAAGTCCACCGATCTCTACTCGCTGGGCGTGCTTCTGTACGAACTGCTTGCCGGCGGCCGTCCGCATCAGTTGTCCGGCCTGAGTTCCGGCGAGATGGAGCGCACGGTCTGCGAGACCGTGCCGGCCGATCCCAGCGACGCGGTTGCGCGCCGGATGTCGACGCCGCCCCGGGGTCTGGGGGATCGGCACGACCTGCGACGACGGTTGAAAGGCGATCTCGACCGGGTCGTCATGACCGCGATGCGGCGGGAACCGGCGCACCGGTACCCGTCGCCGTCTGCCCTGGCGGCCGATCTCGACAATTTCCTGTCGGGCAGGCCCGTGACCGCCCGCGGCGCGTCGCGGCTGTATCGCGCCTCGAAGTTCGTTTCGCGGCATCGCTGGGGCGTCGCGGCAACGGTCGCGGCCTTCGGCGTGCTGCTGCTCGCGCTGGCCGCGGTCCGGATGCAGGCGGAGGAAGCGCGGACGCAGCGCGATCTGGCGCGGCAGGAAGCGGCTCGGGCCGAATCGGCACGCGATTTCCTCGTCGAAATGATCGGCCGCGCCGATCCGTTCGAGAACGCCGACGCCCCGACGCTCGCCGGATCGCTCCGACAGGCCTTGCCGGGCCTGGACGACCGGTTCTCGGGCCAGCCGGCATTGGAGGCCGATCTTCGATATGCGATCGGCTACGCGCTGCAGAACCTCGGAGAGGTCGCACCGGCGCGCGAGCAGCTGGAGCGGGCCCTGGAGCTCCGGAGGCATGCGGGCTCGCCGGTGGACCGCGCCGAGGTCCACGACGGCCTGGGCATCGTCGCCTGGTGGGAAAGCGATTTCGCTGCGGGGTCGGCGTATTTCGAGCGTGCGCTTGCGCTGCTCGAGGGACACGAGAGCGAACGTGCGTCTCTCTTGCGCGTCAACGTGCTGGCGAACTGGGCCGCGATGATGATCGATGCCGGCGACAACGAGCGCAGCGAGGCGCTGGCGCTTCAGGCGCTGACCGCCGCAGAGGGAAATTCGGCGGTCGACGACGAAACGCTGGCGGCGATCTGGTCGAGCATCGCGACGGCACGCGACGGCCTTGGTCGGCCGGAGGAGGCGCTGGCCGCATTCGAGAACACGATGGAAATCCAGCGTCGCGCGACCGGAGAAATGCATCCCAGCTACGCCATCGTGCTCAACAACCTCGCGCTGATGTATTACGGCATGGACCGGCTCGACGATGCCATGGCGGCCATGCAGCGCTCGGTCGAGATCCGGCGTGCCACGCTGGGCAGCGACCATCCTCAGACCGCGACGGCGCTGTTCAACCTGGCCAGGCTGCAGACGATCGCCGGCGACCTGCAATCGGCCGAGCGCCATGCGCGCGAAGCACTGGACGTCGCGACGCGTGGGTACGAGCCCGGCCATCCGCGGATCGGCAAGGCGCACGAGGCGTTGGCCATCGTGCTCGATGCACGGGGCCGGCTGGACGCGGCGCTCGAGCACGCGCGTACCGCCCGCGCAATCTACGAGGAAGCCCCGGGCGTCGATCCCGCGTGGCTCGCTGCCGTCGAAGCGTTGATCGAAAAAGTCCGAAGCGGCGCGCTCGCCGCCTCGGGATCGAGCTGATCAGACCGCCTCGAAGATCCCCGCCGCGCCCATGCCGGTGCCGACGCACATCGTGACCATGCCGTATTTCTGCTTGCGCCGGCGCAGGCCGTGGATGAGCTTCGCCGACAGGACCGAGCCGGTCGCGCCCAGCGGGTGACCCAGCGCGATCGCGCCGCCCAGCGGGTTGACCTTGTCGGGATCGAGCCCGGTGTCGCGGATCACGGCCAGCGCCTGCGCGGCGAAGGCCTCGTTGAGCTCGATCCAGTCCAGGTCATTCTTGTCGATGCCGGTCTGTTCGAGGACCCTCGGAATCGCCGCGATCGGGCCGATGCCCATGATCTCCGGGGGCACTCCGGCGACCGAAAAGCCGCGGAACACGGCCAGCGGCTCCAGGTCGTATTCCTTGAGGGCCTTCTCGGAAACCAGCACCAGCGCGCCGGCGCCGTCGGACATCTGCGAACTCGTGCCGGCCGTGACGGTCCCGTCGGCGCGGAACACCGTTCGAAGCTTGCCCAGCGCCTCGGCGGTCGTGTCCCGGCGCGGCCCCTCGTCGGTGTCGATGACGGTTTCCAGTTCCCGGATCGCTCCCGATCGCGGATCGGGCTGGCGACTGACGACGGTGTAGGGACGGATCTCGGTGAACTCGCCGTTGTCGATGGCGCGGATCGCCTTCTGGTGGCTTTCGTAGGCGAAGCGGTCCTGGTTTTCTCGCGAAACCTCGTACTGCTCGGAGACCTTTTCGGCCGTGATGCCCATGCCGTAGGCGATCGCGACGTTGTCGTCTTCGAATACCTTCGGGTTCATCGCGACCTTGTGGCCCATCATCGGCACCATCGTCATCGTCTCGGTGCCGCCGGCGATCATCACGTCGGCCTCGCCCAACCGGATCCGGTCGGCGGCCATTGCCACGGTCTGGAGGCCGGACGAGCAGAAGCGGTTGACCGTCACGCCCGGCACGTTGTCGGGCAGCCCGGCCAGCAACAGACCGATGCGCGCGACGTTCATGCCCTGTTCGGCCTCGGGCATCGCGCAGCCGACGATCACGTCCTCGACCTTGTCGCCCGGAATCGAGGGCACCTCGGCCATCGCCTCGCGGATGACGTGCGCCAGCAGGTCGTCCGGTCTCGTGTTGCGGAAACCGCCCTTGAAGGCCTTGGCGACGGGGGTGCGCACGGCGGAAACAACGTATGCGTTACTCATTGGTGGAATCCTGTTCGGTGATCGATCGTTTGGATGTCTCGAAACTCTTGATGGTCTCTGGAACAGGTTTAAGGTTTCAGGTTCAAGGTTTCAGGAAAACCAAATGCGACAGGGAGGCCGAATCGAGCGATGGCGTCGCAGCGCAGCAACGAGTTTCCTTAACCCTTCCTGACTAGTGTCGTGTCTCAGCACATCTGCCAATGGATCACAGTGAAGAACGAATACCATGAATCACCCCCCCCCTCCCACACCCTCCCCCGCGAGCGGGGGAGGGCCGGGGTGGGGGCTGAACGGCCTTGATGCCAAGCGTACTGAGACACGACATCACTCAGGTAACCCTTAACCCTTAAACCTTAAACCTTAACCCTTAACCCTTAAACCTCAAACCCTCAGTTCCTCAACGGTTTTCCGGTCTTTAGCATGTGCACGATCCGCTCCTGCGTCGGCTTCGTCTTCGCCAGTTCGACGAAGTGCTTGCGCTCCAGCGCATACAGCCAGCGCTCGTCGATCGGCGTGCCGCGGTCGATGGCGCCGCCGCACAGCGTGTCGGCGATGCGTTCGCTGATCTCGAAGTCGTGTTCGCTGATGAAGTGGCCTTCGAGCATGTTGGCCAGCAGCATCTTCAGGGTCGCGATGCCGACGTCGCCGGCGGCCGGGATCGTCCGGCCCGGCAGCGGCGCGCGGTAGCCGCCGGCGTTCATGCCTCGGACGACGCCGTGCGCGGCGTGCAGGAGTTCGTGCTCGTGCATGACGACGGCGTCGGCGTCGGTGAGGTAGCCCATCTCGCGGGCTTCCATCGCCGAGCCCGAAACCTGGCCCATCGCGACCTGCTTGAAGCGTTTCTCGAGCAACGGATACGAATCGGCGGCCTTGGTCTGGTCGGCGACGCGAAAAGCCATCGTGCCCAGGCCGCCGCCGGCCGGCAGCAGGCCGACGCCGGCCTCGACCAGCCCCATGTAGGACTCGAGGTGGGCGACGATGCGACTGGCGTGCATGGCCAGTTCCAGTCCGCCGCCCAGCGCCAGACCGCGCACGGCGGCCACGCTGGGCACCGCGGCGTAGCGCAGCCGCAGATTGACGTCCTGGAAGTCCGTTACCAGGCCCTCGACCTTGTCGAACTCGCCGTTCTCGACCCATTCCATCGCCGCCTTCAGGTTGGCGCCGGCCGAAAACGGTCCAGTGGGCTGCCAGATGACGATACCGGCGAACTCGCGCTCGGCGCGTTCGATCGCCTCGTTCAGCCCGTCGATCACGCCGTCGTCGATGACGTTCATCTTGGACTTGTGCGAGACGATGAGCACGTCGTCGGCCAGCGTCCACAGGCGCGCGCCGTCGAGATCCGCGACGGTGGTTCCCCGCTCGGTACTCTCTCCGACCAGCCTCGGCGGCTGCCACTGGCGCTCGAACACGGCCAGGTCGGGCCGCGGCGAGGTGCCGCCGCCGCCGGTCACCGAGCCCTCGTCGGCATGGGCTGCAGAGACCTCTTCGACCCAGGCGGGCAGGGCGGTGTCGGTCAGCGCATCGCCGGCCTCGATGTCGCGGCGCACGAGCTTCGCGATGCGATCCCAGCCGGCGGATTGCCAGATCTCGAACGGGCCGTATTCCCAGCCGTAGCCCCAGCGCATGGCCAGGTCGATCTCGCGCGCCGACTCGGCGATGTCGGCCAGGTGGGCGGCGCAATACTGGAACAGGTCGCGATGAATGGCCCAGAGGAACTGGAGTTCGGGCAGATCGGATCCGGCCATGGCCTCGAGCTTTTCGCCGGAATCCTTGATGGCCAGCACGCGCTTGACGTCGTCGGACAGCGAGTAATCGGTATCGCGGTAGTTCCCGGATTCGCGGTCCAGCACCTTGATCGTCTTTCCTTCCTTGCGGAACACGCCGGCGCCGGATTTCTGTCCCAGCGCGCCGTTGTCGATGAGCTGCTGCATCCACGACGGCACCTCGTAGAACGAATGCCAGGGGTCGTCGTCGAGCTTGTTCTTCATCGTCGTCATGACGTTGGCCAACGTGTCCAGGCCGACGACGTCGGCGAGCCGGAACGTGGCCGACTTCGGGCGACCGATCGCCGGGCCCGTCAGAGCGTCGACGGTGTCGAAACCCAGCCCGAGCCGCTCGGCGTGGTGAATGGTGGACAGGATCGAGAACGTGCCCACGCGGTTGGCGATGAAGTTGGGCGTATCGATGGCGCGTACCACGCCCTTGCCCAGCGTCTGGGTCAGGAAGACCTCGAGCTGATCGAGCACGCCGTCATCCGTGGCGTCGTGCGGAATCAGTTCGACCAGGTGCATGTAGCGCGGCGGGTTGAAGAAGTGCACGCCGCAGAAACGCGCGCGGTTGGTTTCGGGCAGCACCCCGGCCAGCTCCGTGATCGACAGGCCCGACGTGTTGCTGGCGAAGATCGCATCGCCGGTCAGGTGCGGGGCGACACGTTCGTACAGCGACTTCTTGATGTCCATGCGCTCGGCGATGGCCTCGATGACGAAGTCGCAGTCGGCAAGCTGTTCGAGATCGTCCTCGAAGTTGGCCGGATGCAGAAACTCGATCAGCGACCTGTCGGCCAGCGGCGGCGGCTTGAGCTTGGCCAGGCGCTGGATCGCCTGCTTGACGGTATCGTTGCGCCCACCTTTCTCGGCGGGCAGGTCGAACAGCTTGACCGGTATGCCGGCGGCGGTCAGGTGCGCGGCGATCTGCGCGCCCATGACACCGGCCCCGAGCACGGCGGCTTTTCTGACGATGAAGCGGTTGGTGGACATGGTTTCGGTGTTTCCTGTCGTTTAAGCGAAAAGATCTTTCCAACCACGAAGGCCACGAAGAACACGAAGGGAACAGCGGTTTCGAGTCACCGCAGGCGCAGGCTGCGCGAGTGCCTCGAAATCCCGGATACCGCCAGCGACGGTTCCCGTCTGAAGGAAATACGCCTGTGGCACGTCGCCTTGTCGTCCGTTCTTCTTCGTGCTCTTCGTGTCCTTCGTGGTTACATTACGGGTTGGCCTCACGAGCGTAACGATCGGGAGCGCATTCCCGGTCGATCAGCTGGCCTTCGCCAACGGCGATTCCGGTTCGCCGAACTGCGCGTGCGAGAGCGAGTCGTCGTCGAATTCGTCGACGGCGATGACCTCGGCAGACAATCGCTGGGCTTCGATCAGCAACTTCTGTTGCTCCGCGGTGATGATGCCGGCGGCCACCGCGTCGGCGGTGAGCTGCTCGACGTTGGCCGGCGTCGGCTGCTTCTTCATGCCGTTGACGATGGTCCGTTCGGCCTCTTCGGCCGCCAGCACCGCCTCGAACGCCTTGACGGCCATTGCCGCACCGACGCCCTCGGTGGGCACGAACGTTCCGTGGACCAGGCGGTCGCGGCTTTCGTTGTCGGACATCAGGATCCGGGCGAGCTTTTGTCCGGTACGGTCGTCGGCCGGCTCGTGCGTTCGTCCGAAAGGGAAGCACAGCCGCTTGAGCACGGCGGCCGCCGGGCCCGACGGGAAGTTGGCCAGCACGCCGTGCAGGGCTTCCTCGACCCGATGCAGGCTGTCTGCCAATGCCCATTCGACCAGCGGCAGGTCGGCATCCGGACGGCCGTCGTCCTCGAAGCGCTTCAGCGTGCACGAGGCCATGTAGAGATGGCTGAGCGCATCGGCGAAGCGGCCCGACAGGCTCTCGGCGAACTTGAACTTGCCGCCCAGGATCAGCAGCGTCGCGTCGCTGATCAGCGTGAAGTTGGCGGTCAGGCGATTGATGCGCCGGTAGTGCTTCGCGACCGGACCCGAGACCGGGGCGCGGCTGATGCGCCCGCCGGTCAGGCCGAGCGCGAGCGAGCGCACGGCGTTGCCGATCGTGTAGCCGACATGGCCGAAGAACGCCTTGTCGAACGCCTTCTTCGCGTCGGGGTCGTCGCTGGTCGCCGCGGTCATTTCCTTGAACAGCCACGGGTGGCAGCGGATCGCGCCCTGGCCGAAGATGATCATCGAGCGGGTCAGGATGTTGGCGCCCTCGACGGTGATGGCGACGGGCACCGACTGGTAGATCAGGCCGATGTAGTTGCGCGGACCCAGAATGATGGTCTTGCCGCCGTGGATGTCCATGGAATCCTGGACCGTCCGGCGGTAGGCGTCGGTCAGGTTCGCCTTGAGAATCGCCGAAAGCACCGCCGGCTTCTCGCCCTGGTCCAGCGCGACCAGCGTCGTGCGATGCGTGGCGTCCATCCGGTACGTTTCGCCGGCGATGCGCGCCAGCGGTTCCTGGATGCCCTCGAAGTTGCCGATGGGCTGCTTGAACTGGTAGCGCACCCGGGCGTAGGCACCGGTGGTCATGCTGGCGAACTTGCCGCTGGCGACCGAAAGCGCCGGCAGCGAAATCGCGCGACCGGCGGACAGGCAGTGCATCAGCATGCTCCAGCCCTGGCCGACGCGCTCTTGCCCGCCGATGACCCAGTCCATGGGGATGAACACGTCCTCTCCGCGGGTCGGCCCGTTCATGAACGGCTGTCCGCCGGGCACGTGGCGCTTGCCGGTTTCAACTCCGGGCGTATCGGCGGGAATGAGCGCACAGGTGATGCCGAGGCTCTCCTCGTCGCCGAGCAGGCCGTCGGGATCGAATGCCTTGAACGCCAGGCCGACCAGCGTCGCGACGGGCGCGAGCGTGATGTAACGCTTGTCCCACGACACGCGAAGACCGAGGACTTCCTTCCCGTTGTATTCGCCCTTGCAGACGATGCCCTTGTCCGGCATCGACGCCGCGTCGGAGCCTGCCAGCGGCGAGGTCAGGGCGAAGCACGGGATGTCCTCGCCGGATGCCAGCCGGGGCAGGTAATGCTTCTTCTGTTCCTTGGTGCCGAAGTAGTGCAGCAGCTCACCGGGACCGAGGGAGTTGGGCACCATGACCGTCGTGGCCGCGGACTGGCTGCGCGTGGCGATCTTGGTCACGACGGCTCCGTTGCCCTGCGCCGAGAACCCGAGCCCGCCGTATTCCTTGGGGATGATCATCGAGAAGAAACGGTGCTTCCTGAGATGCTCCCAGACTTCCTCGGGCAGGTCCTGGTCGTTGTAGATCTGCCATTCGTCGAGCATGCGGCACAACTCCTCGACGGGGCCGTCGATGAATTCCTGCTCCTCGGCGCTCAGCGACGGCTTCGGCGCCTGCATCAGCGTCTTCCACCTCGGGCGGCCGGAGAAGATCTCGGCGTCCCACCACGTCGTGCCGGATTCCAGCGCCTCGCGCTCGGTGTCCGACATCGCCGGCAGCACCTTGCGGAACCAGTCGAAGAGGCGGTTCGTCACCAGCGCCTGGCGCAGGGACGGGATCGCGGCGACGATCAGCGGAACGGCGATCAGCGCGGCCACGATGCCGACGGCGGGATGGGCGCCGGCGGCGAACGCGCCGACCGAGGCGCCGACCATCAGCAGTCCGGCCAGCCAGGCCGGGGCGGCGAAATAGGCCGCGACGAGCGGAATCAACAGGATAATCACTAACGCAATCAGTGTCATGCGATGTTCTCCTTGAGCGAATTCTGGGTTTCATGGTCGGTGCGCGAATCCGTCGCCGAATCGCGCAGTCCGGCACAGCCGAAGCGGATCAGGGCGCGAGCGGTTTCCTCGACCTGGTCATCCCGGGTCTCGGCCATCGTGTAGGTCAGCGCACCGATCAGGAAATCCAGCTGTTGGCGCATGTTGTCCGGCGAGGTGCCCAGTGCCCGGCTGACCGCGTCGGCGAACGCGCGCATGACGTGCGAGTACTGGCGTGCGATGGTGCGGTGGAGCTGCGTGGCGTTCTCGGCCCACGCGCGCATCAGCAGGCGCATGAAGCGACCGCCGTCGCCGTCGGTCTGGCTGCCGAGCAGGAGCGCGGGATGGATGAAGGCTTCGAGCACCTGTTCGAGGTCGGGCGGGTCGGACTCGCTCAGCGCCGCGTCCAGCCGGGCGAGACGCTCGCTGTTGAGCTGATCCAGCCTGCGCTGGAAGACCGCCAGCGTGAGGGCGTCCTTGGAGCCGTGGTGGTAATTCACCGCTGCCAGATTGACCCCGGCCTCGCGCGTGATCTGCCGCAGCGTCGTCGAATGGAAGCCCTGGTCTGCGAACAGCCGTTCGGCGGTATCGAGAATGCGCTGGCGGGTGGCGTCGGTCATTCGGGCTCCGGGTGCAACGGACGGTCCTGTCCGGTCGGACACGGGAATGAAACATTGGTTTCAAACAGGCGTTTGAATGCTAGCACTCTTCGGTCGACGGATTCAAGACGCGTACGGGCATCTCGATTCGCGAGGTCGGGAATCGCCCGGACTGCCGCAGCCGGGCTCGATGCACGGCATTCTCACGTTCTGAGAATCGCGCGAAGCACGGTTGCGGTATGGAACTGTTCGGCATCGAAACGGATCTCGATCGCTGGTTCGCCGAGGCCCTCGGCGACCCCACGGCGATCCAGGAGCGGGCGCTGCCGATACTGCGCGCCGGCGGCAACGCGTTGCTGGTCGCAGCCACCGGCCAGGGGAAGAGCCTGGCGGCCTGGAGACCGCTCGTAGAGCGCATCGCCGCGCGACCGGCCGGCCGGGGAGTTCGCGCGCTGCACGTCGCGCCGCTGAAATCCCTGGCCCGGGACATGACGTCCAATCTCGGGCCGCTGCTGACGCATGCCAAACGGAGTGCGGGCCGGCCGCTCGCCATCGCACTGCGCTGCGGTGACACTCCCCCGGCCGAGCGCGCGCGGCAGCGCAGGAACCCGCCCGAGATCCTGTCGACCACCCCCGAGAGCCTGTTCGTGCTGCTGGGCAGCGACGGGGGCCGGCACCTGCTTGGCACCGTCGAGGCCGTCGTCGTCGACGAACTTCATGCGCTGGTCGATAGCAAGCGGGGCGCGCACCTGGCGCTGTCGCTGGCCCGGCTGGACCGGCTCGTTCCGCATCGCTTGCAGCGGATCGGGCTGTCGGCGACGGCGCGGCCGACGAAAGGTCTCGCGGATTTCCTGTCCGGCGGTTCGGAATGCGAAGTCGTCGAGCCGGCACCGCCCGGCGGCGTCGATCTGCGTGTGGAGCTGCCCGGGACGGGCCTCGGACCGTTCCCGACCACGGCCCATTGGGCGCAGATCCACGCGCGGATCGCCGCGATGGCGATGGCGGATCGATCCTCCGGCCCGGAGCGGCGCGGCGCACCAGGCGCTTCCGAGGGCGCTTCGGACATCCCTGAGGTGCTTGGTTACGCCGAGGTCGCACCGTGCTCGCTGCTGGTGTTCTGCCAGACCCGCGCCCAGGTCGAGCGCACGGCTGCGGCACTTGACGAGTTGCTGGCAGAGGCGGGCCTGGCCGACCAGGTCGGCGCGCACCACGGCAGTCTCGACGCGTCGCATCGTGAGGCCATCGAGGCGCGTTTCAAGAGCGGCGGGCTCCGCGTGATGGTTTCCAGCGCGTCGCTGGAACTGGGCCTGGACCTCGGGCATGTCGATCGCGTCTGCCAGATCGGCATCCCTGGTTCGGTGAATCTCGTGCGCCAGCGCGCCGGGCGCAGCGCGCACCGGCCCGGCGGAACACCCTGCATGCATCTGTTTCCGCTGACGCTGAACCAACTCGTGGAGGCGCATGCGCTTCAGCGGACGCTGGCTCGCGGCGTGATCGAGGAAGCCGGAATTCGCGATGGGCCGATGGATGTGCTCGCACAACATCTCGCCGCGATGGCCGCCGCCGGCATCGACCGTCCGGACGATATGCTCGCGCTCGCGCGGAGCGCATGGCCGTATCGCGCGCTGGAGCAAGAATCGCTGGAGGACCTGCTCGCCTTGCTGTCCGAGCCGGTCGCGGCAATGCCCGAGCGGCAGGTCATGCGTCTCGTCGAGCGCCGGGCGGACGGAGCATGCGTCGCGAAGCCGCACGCCGGACGGCTGGTGCTGACCAACGCCGGCACGATCCCGGAATTCTTCGAATACGACGTGGTTCGCGCCGATACGGGCGAGAAGGTGGGCACGCTGGACGAGGAGTTCGCGTTCGAATCCTCGCCGGGGCAGGTCGTGCAACTCGGCCGCCGGGCGTGGCGGATTCTCCGCGTCTCCACCGGCCGGGTGCGGGTGGAGCCCACCGAGGAGCCGCCCGGCGAATTGCCGTTCTGGTTCGGCGAGGGGCCGGGACGGACGCCGGAGATGGCGTCGGCGATCAAGGAAGCCATGGCGACCGCCGGATCGGGCGGCCTGGAGCCGCAGGCCGCCGCGATGCTGGCCGAGGCGCGCGGCGTGCTGGGCGCGTTGCCGAGCGCGGACCGGCTCATCATCGAGCGTTTCCCGGATCCCAACGGAGACCGGCACGTCGTGCTGCACACGTTCGCCGGGGCGCGCATCAACCGGGCATGGGGTCTCGCGCTCCGCAAGCGCTTCTGCCGGCAGTTCAACTTCGAGCTGCAGGCCGCGGCTACCGACGACGGCATTCTGATCTCGCTGGGCGTGACCAGCGCGTTCGACGTGGCCGACGTCGTCCGATTCGTCAGGTCCGAGTCCGTCGAGGACGTGTTGACGCAGGCGTTGCTCGACACGCCGCTGTTCGTCACGCGGTTCCGGTGGGTCGCCAACAACGCGCTGGTGCTGCTGAAGAACGGCCTGGACGGGCCGGTTCCGGCCCAGCGTCAGCGCAGCCAGGCCGAGAACCTGATCGCCTGCGTGTTTCCCGACCAGCTCGCATGCCTGGAGAACCTCAGTGGCCCGCGCGAGGTGCCGGATCACCCGCTCGTCGGGCAGGCGCTGGCCGATTGCCTCCACGATTACATGGATCTGCCGGGGTTGAAGCACCTGCTGGCCCGGATCGAGAGCGGTGAACTGGCCGTCCACGCCGTGGATCTCCCGGCACCGTCGCGCCTGGCCGAGGCGCTGATCCATGCACCCCGCTACAGCTATCTGGACGAGGCCGCCGCAGAGGAGCGACGCACGCGCAATTTCGAGCATGCCCCGGGGCGGGGCGGCGGTTCCCGGGCAAAGCCCGCAACACGCCGCCGACCGCAGGTGGACGCCTCCCGGGCGCCTTTGCGACGATCGGGGCGCGATGGCGTTCGACCTTCGGCAGACGCGCTCGCGCGGATGCTGGACGAGGCCGGATTCCTGACGGCCGCAGAGGGCGAGGCCGGCATCGGCCTGCAGGGACCGCTTCCGGCGGGCGGGTGGACGCGCTGGTTTTCGCAGCTCGTGCGCGAAAAGCGCGCGGTTGCGGTCTCTTCATCGGCCGACGGTCCCGGGCTGTGGGTGGGCGTGGAGCGGCTGGGCGGGTTGCTGGCGCTGAATCCGGCGTTGCAATACCGCCCGTGGATCAGTCCCTCGCTGGTTAACGAAGCGCCGGGCCCGGAAGAGGGCGGGTTGCAGTGGCTTGCCGCTTCGCGTAGACGCGTCGATGCGCGCGCGAGCGAGGTCGCGGTAGCAAGGCTGCTCGGGTTGCCGGATGACCGGCGCGGTCGTCCTGGGGAAGCCGGGGTCGCGGGTACGGAACGACTCGTTTCCGGTTCCTGAGTCGTCCATCGCTTCGGCGTGGCTACGTGCTCGGCACGTGAAGGCGGCACGCGGGCCCGTGACGCGTTTCCGGTACAATTAACTGTTTCCGAATCAGCCCCTGATTTCATGACCGAACAAGTCGAAGCCGCCGCCATTCCGATCACCGTCAAGAGCGGCGAGAAGGTGCGCAAGCCGCAGGGATTCACCGCAATCCGCGACGGGATCAAGGCGCGCCGGGGCTCCGGCGACGAGGGCCATGTGCGCAAGCCGGACTGGCTGCGTGTGCGCCTGCCCACCGTCGGTCAGGGCGGCAAGTACGAGCAGGTCAAGGCCAACGTCGACAAGCACCGGCTGGCGACGGTCTGTTCCGAGTCGAAATGCCCGAACATCGGCGAATGCTGGTCCGCCGGCACGGCGACGATCATGCTGATGGGCGACGTTTGCACGCGCGCGTGCCGCTTCTGCTCGGTGGACACCGGCAATCCGCGCGGCTGGCTGGATTCCGAGGAGCCGGCCAACGCCGCCGAGTCCGTCCGTCTGATGGATCTCAAATACATCGTGCTGACGTCGGTGGACCGCGACGACCTGCCCGACGGCGGAGCACAGCACTACGCCGACTGTATCCGGGCGATCAAGAAGGTGAACCCGCAGACGGCCGTCGAAGCGCTTACGCCCGATTTCCAGGGTCGCCACGAGTGCGTCGAGACGGTCGTGGACTCCGGTCTCGAGGTGTTCGCGCAGAACGTCGAGACCGTTCGACGGCTGACGCACCCGGTGCGCGACCCGCGCGCCGGCTACGAGCGCACGCTGGACGTGCTCGCGCACGCAAAGAAGCATCGTCCGGAGGTCTTGACCAAGACCAGCCTGATGCTGGGGCTGGGCGAGACCGACGACGAGGTGGTCGAATGCATGGACGACCTGCGTGCGATCGGCGTAGACATCGTGACCTTCGGCCAGTACCTGCGGCCCACCGTCAACCATCTGCCGGTCGATCGCTTCGTCACGCCGGAGCAGTTCCGGCGCTTCCGCGAGATCGGGCTCGAGAAGGGCTTCCTCGAGGTCGTTTCCGGCCCGCTGGTGCGCTCCAGCTACCGCGCCGAACGCGTGCTCGAGAAGAACAACTGCGGACTGGACTGACGTCCGGGCCGCGGCATGTCCAGACCCGATCCGGCCGAGGTCGAGCGCTTGCGGGCGGTGCTGGAGCAAGCTCGGCGCGAGCGCCGTACCTTGACGTATCTGCAGGTGGCCGACGCGCTGGGGGTCGAGCCGCCACAGCGGATCCACAAGACGGCGCGTCTCGTCGAGCTGCTGCTGAAGGACGATGTACGGGCCGGCCGGCCGCCGCTGGCCGCGCTGGTGGTCAGCAAGGTGCGCGGCGGATTGCCGGCGCCGGGTTTCTTCGACCGCGCCCGCCGGCTCGGCATCTATGCCGGTGGTGACCAGGCGCGCTTCCATGACGATATCCTGACCCGACTTTTCGACGCTTCCCGACGCTCCGAATGACCCGACCCCGAATCGCCGTCCTGGCGGCGACCCTGACGATAGGCTGCTTCCTCTTGACAGGCTGCGAAGACAACCACCCGCAGGAGAGTGCGCAACCGGTGCCGCCCGACGCCGAGCGTCGCGACCACGTCGTTTCGGCGCCGGCCGGCGACCGTGTCGATCCGTATTACTGGATCCGTGACGACGACCGCAACGACCCCGACGTGCTTGCGCTGCTGCGCTCGGAGAACGCCTACACCGAAGCCGTGTTGCAAGACGTCCGACCGATGGTCGAAGACCTGGAGGCCGAGATGCGCGCGCGCATTCCCGGCGATCAGACGGGCGCGCCGTATTTCGACGGCGGCTACTGGTACTACACGCGCTACGAGGCCGGCGGCGAGTACCCGATACACGCGCGTCGAAAGGGCAGCCTGGACGCCGACGAGGAAATCCTGCTCGACGGCAACGCGCTGGGCGAGGGCAAGGATTTCTTCCGGATCGGCGGCATGGACGTCAGCCCCGACGGGTCCCGACTCGTCTGGCTGCAGGACGTCGTCGGGCGCCGGCAGTTCCGGATGTTCGTCAAGGATCTCGACAGCGGTGAGGTCGCCGACACCGGCATCGGGGGCGTGTCGTCGGCGAGCTGGGCGGCCGACGGCCGGAGCCTGTTCTACGTCGAGAACGACCCCGATACGCTGCGTTCGTTCCGGGTCAGGCGTCACTGGCCCGGGCGCGACAGGAAAGACCAGACGCTGTACGAGGAGCACGACACCGCCTTCTACACGACGGTGGGCCGGACGCGGTCCGATCGCTTCAACTACGTCTTCCTGCGGTCGACGACCGCGCACGAGATGCGGATCGTCGACGGCGCCGACCCCGCGGCGACGCTGGACGTCTTTCTTGCCCGCGAGGAAGGCCACGAGTACTCGGCCGACCACGTCGGGGATCACTGGATCATCCGGACCAACTGGCAAGCACCGAATTTCCGGATCATGCGCGTCGACGAACATCGGCACGCCGATCGCGCTGCCTGGGTGGAAGTGATCGCGCACCGCGACGAGGTCTTCGTCCACGAATTCGACCCCTTCGAGACGTTCCTGGCCATCGCCGAACGCGCCGATGGCCTGAGACGGCTTCGCATCGTCGATCATGCTTCCGGCGAACAGCGCGTTCTTGCGTTCGACGAGGAGGCCTACGTGGCGCAGCTCGGACGCAACCCGGAGCCGGACCGCCGGAAGCTGCAGTTCGCCTATACGTCCCTGACGACGCCGCAGACGACCTGGGAACTCGACCTGGACACCGGAGAGCGCCGCTTGCTGAAGCGGCTGGAAGTCGGCGGGGAGTTCGACCCGGACGATTACACGACGCGGCGCCTCTGGACGGAAGCGCGCGACGGCACGCCGATCCCGGTGTCTCTGGTTCGCCACGTCGACACCCCGATGGACGGCAGCGCGCCGCTTTACCAGTACGCGTACGGGTCGTACGGCGCATCGTCGGAACCGGCGTTTTCCAGCCAGCGACTAAGCCTGCTCGACCGCGGTTTCATCTACGCCGTGGCCCACGTTCGCGGCGGGCAGGAAATGGGACGTAGCTGGTACGAACAGGGCCGTCTGCTGAACAAGCGCAACACGTTCACCGATTTCATCGACGTCACGGCCGATCTCGTCGAGCGCGGCATCGTCGACGGCGAGCGCGTGTTCGCCATGGGCGGCAGCGCCGGCGGACTGCTGATGGGCGCGGTGGCCAACCTGGCTCCGGAACGGTACGCCGGAATCGTCGCGCACGTGCCGTTCGTCGACGTCGTCACGACGATGCTCGATGAATCGATTCCGCTGACCACCAACGAGTTCGAGGAATGGGGCAACCCGAAGGACCTCGAGTTCTACCGCTACATGCTTTCCTACTCGCCCTACGATAACGTCGAGAGCCAGGACTACCCGGCGATGCTGGTGACCACGGGCCTGTGGGACTCGCAGGTGCAGTACTGGGAACCGGTCAAGTGGGTGGCGCGGCTCAGGGACCGCAAGACCGATGACAATCCGCTGCTGCTGCAAGTGAACATGGAGGCCGGCCACGGTGGCCGGTCCGGGCGCTATCGAAGGCTTTCCGAGGCCGCGCTGGAGTACGCTTTCGTGCTCGACCGCGCCGGTGCGGCCGACTGACCGGGGTCTCGGAATTGCGGTGGCTGAGACTGCAGTTTCTCAAGGGCTCCAGGCAGCACAGGAGTCGCGTGCGCGAATGGCTGGAAGCCCATCCCCGGATCTCGGGCCTGCTAGAACGCGGTGGCTGCCTGCACGTCGACGAGTTCGCGCTGGCGCGCGGCATCGCGGTCGGACTGTTCGTGGGCTTCACGCCGACGGTGGGCATCCAGACGTTCATGATGCTGGCCGGATCCCTGGCCTTTCGGGCCAACTTCGTCGCGGCGTTCATCGTCTCCAACGTCAGCAACCCGTTCACGATGGCGCCGCTGTACTACGGCTTCAACCAGCTCGGGGAATGGCTGCTGACGCAACTGCCGGTCGATCCCGGAGCGACGGTCGAGACGATCGGCGACGAGATCGCGCACGAAACCGTGGCCATGGTGCTGGGAAGTCTCGTGATCGCGATACCGGCGGCGGCGATCGGCTACTTCGTGTTTCTCTGGCTGTGGCGCAAGCTGGGACTGCACCTGCCGATCCGGAAGTCGCAGCGCGTATCGGCGCCGGAGCGGGGCGATGGTCCGGAAGATGCCGGCGAGACCTGAGGTCCAGCGAGCGGGCAAACGGTTCCATCCCCCCTTCCACACCGTCCTCCGCGAGGGGGCGAGTACGGGGCCGAACGGGTTTGGTGCCGAGACACGACTCGACTCGGCAACGCCTATAAGGGCGGTTGCGCCATCGGCGATTCCTCGGGATCGGGAATCGCGATCCGATCCGGCGGTTCGGGATTGTGGATGGCGTGGCCCTGCAGGTAGTCGATGCCGATCTGGTTGAGGCGCACGATCAGTTCGATGGACTCCACGGACTCGGCAATGGTCTTCTTTCCCGCAACGCGCGCGACTTCGTAGATCGAGCGGACCATGGCGTGGTCCAGCTCGCTGTGCGACAACTCGCGGACGAAGCCGCCGTCGATCTTGACCAGGTCCACGGGCAGCTGCTTCAGGTAGTCGAACGTCGACAGGCCCTTGCCGAAATCGTCGAGCGCCACCTGGCAGCCCATTTCCTGCAGCGCAGAGAAGAATCGCCGGGCTTCCTCCAGGCTGTGGATCGCCGCGGACTCGGTGATCTCGAAGCACAACAGGGTCGGGTCCACGTCGAGCTCGGCGACCATCCGCCGAATCTCGGGCAGTACCGATTCGCAATCCACCGACTGGCCCGACAGGTTGATGTGCCAGGCCTCGATCTCCGGAAGGCGCCGGCTCTGGCGACGAATCACGGCGAGCGCATGGCGCAGCACCCAGCGGTCTATCGTTCGGGCGACGTGGTAGCGTTCGGCGGCTTCCATGAAGCGGGTCGCGGTATGCAATTCACCGTCGGCGTCTTCCAGGCGCACCAGCAACTCGCACCGCCACGCCTCGCCGGAGCGGGCGCCGATCAGCTGGCCGTGAAAACGCAGCCGGTCGGTCGCCAGCGCCTCGTTGATCCGGTTGACCCAGTCCATGTCCTCTCGCCGCTTCATCGACGAGGCCCGGGAACGGGCATGAACGCAGACCTGATCGCGGCCCAGGTCCTTGGCCTCGAAGCTTGCCAGGTCGACCCGCTGCATCAGCAGCGATGGATCACGACACTCGCCATCGATTTCGACCAGCCCGATGCTGGCCGACACGTTCACCGGCCGTTCATCCCAGGAGAAGCCGAACTCGCGGATCTCGGCATGGAGCCGTCCGGCGATCTGCTGCGCGGTCCCCATGCGACAGTTCTTGAGCAGAAAGCCGAACTGGTCGCCATCCAGCCGCGCCAGCACGTCACCTTCGCGCAGACACGAATGGACGCGCTCGGACAGCCGAACCAGCAACGCGTCGCCGGCAAGATGACCGAACGTGTCGTTGACGACCTTGAACTGGTCCAGGTCGATCAGTCCCAGCGCATGGTGCAGTTGCTCGGGATCCATGTCCCGCAGCAGGTGATTCAGCTCGCGCTCGAATTCCCGACGGTTGGGGAGGCCGGTGAGCTGGTCGTGAGCGGCCTGGTAGGCGAGTTCGGCCGAGAGATTGCGGCTTTCGGAGACGTCCTCGAGAACGGCGACGAACAAGGGCAACTTGCGGGACTGCTCGTCGAGCCGCGCCACGGAGAGGTCGCCCCAGGCCTGCGTTCCGTCGGGCCGAACGTAGCGGCTTTCGAGGTTGAACAACGGATGCGAAGACGTTTCGCGATCGGCGATGGTGCGCCGCAGAAGCGCACGGTCGCGCTGGTCGCAGAAGTGGGTCAGCGGAACGCCTCTCAGATTCTCCGCCTCTCGATCCAGGAAGCGGCTCAGCGCGTCGTTGATTTCGAGTAGCACGGCATCGGCGTCGATGACGGCCATTCCCACCGGCGCATGCTCGAACGTGTTCCAGAACCGCTGCTGCGAAACGCGAACGCGGCGCATCGTCCAGATGAAGAGCGCCGTGAGCAGGGCGACCAGCAGCCCGATGGTGGCCACGCTCGTCCAGAGCACGATCTCCAGCAATCGACGATTGCCGTTCGTGACGGCGCGCGAAAACGCGATCGCCTTTTCGTTGAGCGTGGCGTTGATCAGCGCGAGTTCGTCGCGGATCGAAGCGATCTGCTCCGGGTTGGTCGCCGGGGCGCCGGCAAGCTGCTCGAGTTCGTCGGCGAGCGTTTCGAGCCGCAGGATCCAGACGTCGGCCTCCGACCACAACGCCAGTGCGCGCGAGAAATCGGGCCAGCCGCGGAACGTCGCGAACAGGCGCGCCATTCTCCCGGTCTCTGCTTCCTCGCTCCGACCGGCCCGAAGCAGATCGGCGGCGCGCGCGAGATCGGGTTCCTCGGAAGAGAGTTCCAACCTGGCTCGCCGATAGCTCAGCGGGATCTCCAGGCTTTCACGGGCACGGCCGAGATCGGCGGGATCGAGCCGTTCGGCGAAGCGGTCGAGATGGAAGACGGCGTACTGGCTCGCCTTGGACCACCGGCTTTCGCCTGCCACGTAGGCGTTGCCTCCGGCCTGCAGGTCGTGCACCGCAACCGCGACCGCCATGGCGGCAACGGCCAGCATCGCGGATAACACGACGAACGGAACCAGCCTGGGACGACTCCACCAGTCGCGGCGGTGAACCGACGAGACGCCGTCGACCCGGGCACGGCGGCCTTGATCGTCCGGCGGAGTCATGTATTCGACTCCGTGCCTACGCCGATTTCAGGCATCGCCGGATCCGGACCACCTGGCCGTCGGAATGCTGCCGATCGATGCGAAATCCCATTCGGCGCGCCAGGCGCAGCATGCGGTCGTTCTCGGTCATGACGTTTCCGTAGAGCACGCTCAACCCCTTCTTTCGCGACCACTCGATCAGGCGGCCGAGGAGATATTCGCCAAGACCGAAGCCGCCGATTTCACGGCCGACGATCAGCGCGAATTCGGCTTGATCACCCCCTTGATCGATGGACGCGCGGGCGACCGCTCCGATCAACGCCTCGCGCGGCGGCAAGGCTTCGACGACCACGAGGGCGAATGCGGTCCGCTTTTCGATCCGCGCCAGTGCACGGGAGTGTGCGAGCGTCAACTCGTTGATCGGGTGGAGAAATCTAAATCGGATCTCCTCGGCTGTCAAATAACCGAAGCTTCGGCGCAGGTTCTCTGCGTCGTCCGGCTCTATGGGGCGGACGATGAGGCGACGGCCGTTGCTCAGTTCCAGTGCCTCGCACCAGGGCTTGCCGAGCGGGAAACGCTTGAAGCGACGGCGTCGTCGGGGCGGGGTCGGCATTGCGCTATCATGCCACGCGCCGAACGGAGTCTCTCGGGATGAAGGACAAGCCGAACCCGGAAAAGGCGCTCGGGAAGTTGTCGTCCAGCGAGCGCGAACTGGTTGCCTCGGTGCTGGACGATGCCGACCGCTGCAGCCCGGAGGCACTCGAACTCGCCCGTCTACGGCTGCGCAATATCGCCTGCAAGTACGACGAACAACTCAAGCGCGAACGCCTCGCGACCCGGAACGGCAACGAAATGGGCGAGGTGACGGAACTGCAGGCCCGTCTCGAACTGGTGCACGCCGCAACAGCGGCGGTCGAAGCGCGCCTTCAGGAGCCGGGCGCCTCGGATTCCGGCGACTGAGCGCTGCCGATCGCCGCAACGCGCTCCGGCGCGAGCGCGTGGTCCCAGAAAAGTCGGTTCAACGCCCCGACGGCGCGGGTTTCGGCATTGGTCAGGATGACCAGGCCGAGATCCAGCTCTCGCGACAGCGCGATCTCGGCACGATAGCCGGCGACCCAGCCACCGTGTACCGCGAGGCGATGAACGCCGACCTGGTAGAGCCGCCATCCGAGTCCGTACCACGCGTCGTCGAGGCGTCCGCGCCAGTGTCGCTTCCGAAGCTCGTTGGCGGTGCGTATCCGGGGAGCGAGAACTTCTTCGATGACCCCGCGCGGGACCACTTCTGGCCTGTGACCGAGCATTGCCAGCGCCCACTGCGCCATGTCGAGAATCCCGGCATTGATGCCGGCTGCCGAGGGCACCTGGTAATACGTGGGCCGTGCCTCGGCGTGGTACCAGCCGGAGCGGGTCTTGAGATGCGGCGCGGCGCGGTTTTCGGTCGCGATGAACGCCTCGAATCCCACCGATGCCCCGGTCATGCCCAGCGGCTCCAGCAGTCGCTCGGCCAGGACCTCTGGATACCGGTCGCCGGTGGTCTTCCCGATCACGTCCTCGACCAGGCTGAAGACGTTGTTCTGGTAGCTGTAGCACTTGCCGGGTGCGCAAAGCGGCTTGAGCGTGTTGAACCGCGGGATGATCTCGTCGCGGCTCACGCCGGCCTCGATCAGGTTGTCGTAGGCGTTGCGCACGAAACCGGAGCGCTGTCCCAGTACATCCTCGATCGTCAGCGGCCGCGGATCGGGCTTGAGCTCGAACGATGGCACGAAGGTCGCGACCGGCTGTTCCAGCGTGAACCGTTCCTCGGCGGCGAGCATGGCCGCGAGCACGCCGGAAAACCCCTTCGACAGCGAGGCGATCCGGAAGCGGGTGTGGGCGTCGATGCGCTGTCGCTCCCGCCGGTCGGTATGACCGAACGTCGACAGCCCGGCGATCTGGCCGCGGTGAACGATGGCATAGGCCCCGCCCGGCACGCCGCGTTCGGCGAGTTCGCGTTCGAACGCCTCGTCGAAGGCTGCGACCAGCGATGCGATGCCGTCGCTCGCCGCTGCCGGCGCCGTTCCCAGCAGCGCCAGGAGCAGCGCCGTGACCGGAACGAGCGCGCCGGCGCGCCGAATGGTCCTGTAGAGGATCGGCGGCATCTTCAGCCCGGGCGCGGCCGACCGGCGTCGTCCACCGATGCGGGCGACAGCGGCGTGGACGGTCTCGAGCCGCTCGATTCTGCCGGGCTGGATGCTGCGGGTCCTGGTGTCATTTCGCGGAACGCGTGGTGGGGCGATCGCGTGATTATAACGGCCTCCGGTCGTGCGAAAATCGGGGCATGTCCGCCGGCATCCAACGTGCTGCCCGCGTCTCGCTCGCGACGCTGCTGCTGAGCCTCAACACGGTGGTTCACGTCCTGCCGTTGCTGGTCGTCGCGCTCGTCAAGGCCATCGTTCGGCTCGGTCCGGCGCGGCGGTTGTGCGACTGGACGCTGATGCGCATTGCCGAGAGCTGGATCGGCTTCAACAGCTGGATGTTCGAGCACCTCACCCGCACCCGCATTGTCGTCGACGGCATGCCCGACGTCGATCGCCTCGGCCATTACCTGGTGATCAGCAACCACCAGAGCTGGGTCGACATCCCGGTGCTGCAGAAGCTGTTCAACCGCCGGCTGCCGCTGCTGCGTTTCTTTCTCAAGAGCCAGCTGATCTGGGTGCCGCTGCTGGGGCTGGCCTGGTGGGCGCTGGATTTCCCGTTCATGAAACGCTATTCCAGGGAAACGCTCGCGAAGCGACCGGAACTGGCCGGTCGCGACGTCGAGGCCACGCGGCGGGCCTGCCGGAAATTCAAGGACGTGCCGGTCGCCGTCATGAATTTCGTCGAGGGGACGCGTTTCACGCCGTCCAAGCGCGACGCCCAGGAATCCACGTACCGCCACTTGTTGCGGCCGCGGGCCGGCGGGGTCGGGCTGGTGCTGGAGGCCATGGGGGACGTGCTGGACACGGTCATCGACGTCGCGATCGTGTACTCGGAGCCGAGGCCGGCGCTGGGCGAATTGTTCGCGAACCGGATCCGGGAAATCCGGGTATCCATCCGCACGCTGCCGGTGCCCGAGTCGCTGCGGGAGCCCGAAGCGGTCGAGGCCGACGAGTATCGGCAGCGGGTTCGCGACTGGATCAACGGCATCTGGCGGGACAAGGATCGTCGGATCGCGTCCATGCGCGAGGAACTCGACGACGCAGGCTGAAGACCGCCGGAGCGAGTGCATTCGCCGAGGCACGGCGGTACCATTCCGTTTCTGATTCCCACCGGAGTTCCACTCGATGCTCAATTCCCGAATCGGCTCGTGGCTCGCGGCGGCTGCCGCGGGACTGTCGCTGGCAATGCCGTCAATCGCGCAGGAAGAATCGGAAGACGCCTCGGCGGTGTTCTCGGGGCTCGCGATCCGCAACATCGGCCCCGCCGTCACGTCGGGCCGCATCAGCGATTTCGCGATGCACCCCGACGGCTGGCACGTCTTCTACGCGGCAACGGCTTCCGGCGGGCTCTGGAAGACCGAAAACGGCGGCATCACCTGGACGCCCATCTTCGAGGACGAGGGTTCGTACTCCATCGGCGTCGTCGAGCTGGACCCGAGCGATCCCGACGTCGTCTGGGTAGGCACCGGGGAGAACAACGCCCAGCGGTCGGTCGCATTCGGCGACGGCGTCTACAAGTCCGAGGACGGTGGACGAAGCTGGACCAACACCGGCCTGGAAACCTCCGAGCACGTCGGCTCCATCGTCATCGATCCGCGCGACTCCGACGTCGTCTACGTCGCCGCCCAGGGGCCGCTGTGGAACGCCGGCGGAGAGCGCGGCGTCTACAAGACCGTCGACGGCGGCGAGAACTGGAAGCGCGTGCTCGATATCGACGAACACACCGGCGCCAACGAGGTGCTGATGCACCCCGACGACCCCGACGTGCTGCTGGCCTCGACGTGGCAGCGGCGTCGCCACGTATGGACGCTGATCAACGGCGGCCCCGGAAGCGGCGTCCATCGATCCACCGACGGCGGTGAGACATGGACCGAGATCACCGCCGGGCTGCCGAGCGAGGACATGGGCCGCATCGGCCTGGCCTTCGCGCCGTCGCGGCCCGACACCGTCTACGCCATCATCGAGACCGACGACGAGGGCGAGGGCGTCTACCGCTCCACCGATTTCGGCGTGAGCTGGGAGAAGCGCTCCGGCTATGTCGCCGGCAGTCCGCAGTACTACAACGAGCTGATCGTCGATCCGTCGAACCCGGACCGGGTGTACTCGATGGACACGTTCATGCACGTCTCGCACGACGGGGGCGCGTCGTGGGAGCGCGTCGGCAGCGCGCACAAGCACGTCGACGAGCACGCGCTGTGGATCAACCCCGACAATCCCGATCACCTGATCACCGGCAACGACGGCGGCATCTACGACACGATGGACGGCGGAGCGAACTGGCGCCACGTCGAGAACCTGCCGATCACGCAGTTCTACCGGGCGACCCCCGACAACGCCGAGCCGTACTACAACGTCTACGGCGGCACGCAGGACAACGCCACGCTGGGTGCCCCGTCGCGTACGACCAAGACGCAGGGGATCGCCAACAGCGACTGGTTCGTCACGCTGGGCGGCGACGGCTTCAAGGCGCAGATCGACCCGAACGACCCGGACATCGTCTATTCCCAGCTGCAGTACGGGATGCTGTCGCGCTTCGACCGCGAGAGCGTCGAGCGCGTGATGATCACGCCGATGCCGGGTCCGAAAGAAGACAACTACAAGTGGAACTGGAACTCGGCGTTCACCATCAGCCCGCACGCGCCGAAACGCCTCTACTTCGGCGCCCAGCAGATCTTCCGGTCCGACGACGGCGGCAATACCTGGCGCAAGTACAGCCCGGACCTGACCCGCGACCTGGACCGCAACGAGCTCGAGGTCATGGGGCGGGTCTGGAGCGTAGACGCCGTGGCCAAGAACGATTCGACGTCGATGTTCGGCTCCATCATCGGTCTGTCCGAGAGCCCGCTGGTCGAAGGCCTGGTCTATGCCGGCACCGACGACGGCCTGATCCAGGTCACCGAGGACGACGGCGAGAACTGGCGGCGCGAGGACGATTTCGGCAAGGTTCCGGAGATGACCTACGTCAGCGACGTGGAGGCCTCGCTGCACGACGCCGACACCGTGTTCGCGACGTTCGACAACCACAAGCGCGGCGACTACACGCCGTACGTCTACAGGAGCACCAACCGCGGCAGGTCCTGGCGCTCCATCGCCGGCAACCTCCCGGAGCGCGGCCCGGTGCACACGATCGTGCAGGATCACGAAAATTCCGACCTGCTGTTCGTCGGCACGGAATTCGGCGTGTTCTTCACGCAGGACGGCGGCGACAACTGGGTCGAGCTGAAAGCCGGCATGCCGACCATCGCGGTGCGCGACCTGGAGATCCAGCGCCGCGAGAACGACCTGGTCATCGCGACGTTCGGCCGCGGCATCCGGATCCTGGACGATTACCGCGCGCTGCGGACGCCGGCCGAGGACGTGCTCGAGTCCGAGGCGACGCTGTTCCCGATCCGCGATCCCTGGCTCTACGTCGAGGACGACATCTGGGGCTTCGGGCCCAAGGGCTTCCAGGGCGAGACGTATTACCTGGCCGACAACCCGCCGTTCGGCGCGGTGTTCACCTACCACCTGCGCGACGGCTACGAGACGCTGCGCGACGAGCGACGCGAGAAGGAGCGCGAGCGCAGGAAGGCCGATGCCGACAACCCTTACCCGACCTGGGACCGGCTACGACAGGAAGCGCGCGAGGACCCGCCGATCGTCGTGCTGGAGATCACCGACGCCGACGGTAACGTCGTTCGCAGGATCAGCGGTCCGCATGCCAAGGGGCTGCACCGGGTCGCGTGGGACCTGAGACACCCGGCGCCGGACCCGGTGGACCTTTCTCCGCCCGGTTTCCGCGCTCCGTGGGCTTCGGAACCCACCGGCGTGCTGGTTTCGCCCGGTACCTACAACGTGCAGCTTTTCAAGCGCGTGCGCGGAGAACTCGTTGCGCTCAACGAACCGACGCCGTTCGATGTCGAGCGCCTCGATCGCGGCCAGTTCCGACCGGACTCGTTCGAGGCCCACGAGCGGGCCATGGTCGCCGCATCCGATCTCAGCCGCGCGGTGCAGGGCGCCAGCGAGGCGCTGGGCGAGCTGAACGATCGCGTCGCGCATCTCGAGGTCGCGCTGCGCGACACCCCCGAGGCCACCGAGGAACAGCGTATGCGCCTGGACGCGATCGAGGAGCGACTGGACGACATCGCCGTCGATCTGCAGGGCGATTCGGTCAGGGCCCAGGCCAACGAACCGCGCCCGATGTCGCTGACCGAGCGCGTCAACATGTTCTCGTGGGCGCACTGGAACGCGCTGGCCGCGATCACCGGCAACCAGCAGCAGTCGCTGGACGTCGCTCGCGAGCAGTTCGACGACGTGCGCGGGCGGATGCAGCAGGCGGCCGACGACCTGGTCGCGCTGGAGGAAGAGATCGCGGGCGTCGCACCCTGGACGCCGGGCCGGATTCCGCAGTTGCAGCAATAACAACAAGCGGGCCGGGCGTCGTCCTCGGCGCCCGGCCCGACAATAACGGGTTCGCCCGGGTCTCGTCCCCGACCGCCAAGCAGGGCGATCGAAAGCCTTGCCGGAACCGCAGATGAGCGCGGATCAAACCCGACGGGCTCGGATATTGCGGGCTCGACCGGAAAGCCGGTTACACGAAGGACACGAAGAGGGCACGAAGCACACGAAGGTTGAATGCAGAAGTCTTTCTTCGTGACCTTCGTGCCCTCTTCTTGCTCTTCGTGTAACGGCTTTGGTGGTCTTTAGTATCATCCAGCAGTCTCGGATCGGAGATCGAGATCGCTCTGCCCCCACCCTGGCCCTCCCCCGCGAGCGGGGGAGGGAATGGGAGGAGCTTGCTGCCGAGGCGCGAGTCGAGTCAGGAAACGAAAAGAAAAGAAAAGAAAAGCGGATTACACGAAGGACACGAAGAAAGCACGAAGAACACGAAGGTTGAATGCAGAAGTTTTTCTTCGTGACCTTCGTGCCCTCTTCTTGCTCTTCGTGTAACGGCTTTCAAGGAAGCCCCCTCGAATGGCGGGCGACTCGGCCGTCCGTTGCCTTTCCGCCAACGAAAAAGCCCGCCGGGCGGCGGGCTTTTTCTTTCAGCGTGTGCGCAGGACGTCAGGCCGCCTTGGCGTCGGCCGGGTCGGTGCCGGCGAGCTGGCGCAGGACGTAGTGCAGGATGCCGCCGTGCTTGTAGTACTGGACCTCCTTGGGCGTGTCCAGTCGCACGTTGACCTTGAACTTCGTCTCGTTGCCGTCGTCGTCGGTCGCCACCACCGTCGCGTGCTTCGACTCGCCGATGTCGAGGTCCTCGATGGCGTACTCCTCGAAACCGGTGAGGCCCAGCGACTCGCGCGTCTCGCCGTCGGCGAACGTCAGCGGAAGCACGCCCATGCCGACGAGGTTGGAGCGGTGGATGCGCTCGAACGACTCGGCGATCACGGCCTTGACGCCGAGCAGCAGCGTGCCCTTGGCCGCCCAGTCGCGCGACGAACCGGTGCCGTATTCCTTGCCGGCGATCACGACCAGCGGCGTATCGTCTTCCTTGTACTTCATCGCCGCGTCGTAGATCGGCATGACTTCGCCCGACGGGACGTGCGTCGTGAAGCCGCCCTCCGTGCCCTCGGCCATCTCGTTCTTGATGCGGACGTTGGCGAACGTGCCGCGCATCATGACCTCATGGTTGCCGCGGCGCGAGCCGTAGCTGTTGAAGTCGGTCGGCGAGACGCCGTTTTCCTGCAGGTAGTGGCCCGCGGGGGAATCGGGCTTGATCGCACCGGCCGGGGAGATGTGGTCGGTGGTCACCGAGTCGCCGAGCCTCGCCAGGCAGCGCGCGCCCTCGATATCGCCGATTTCCGGCAGGTCCAGCGACATGCCCTCGAAGTAGGGCGGGTTCTGCACGTAGGTCGAGTCGTCGGACCAGTCGAACATCTCGCCGGTGGGCGTGTCCATGGACTTCCAGCGCTCGTCGCCTTCGAACACGCTGGCGTAGTTGCGCTCGTACATGTCGGCCGACACGGTCTTCTGGATGAAATCGTGCAGCTCGTGCGCGTCCGGCCAGATGTCGGCCAGGTAGACGTCGTTGCCGTCGCCGTCCTGGCCCAGTGGCTCTTCGACGAGGTCGATGTCCATGCGCCCGGCGATCGCGTAGGCGACGACCAGCGGCGGAGAGGCGAGATAGTTGGTGCGCACTTCCGGATGGATGCGGCCTTCGAAATTGCGGTTGCCGGACAGCACGGAGGCGACGACGAGTTGCTCGTCCTTGATCGCCTCGTTGATCGGATCCGGCAGCGGGCCGGAATTGCCGATGCAGGTAGTGCAGCCGTAGCCGACGGTGTAGAAGCCCAGTTCCTCGAGGTCGTCGTCGAGTTCGGCGGCCTCGAGATAGTCGGTGACGACCTTCGAGCCCGGCGCCAGCGACGTCTTGACCCAGGGCTTGACCGTCAGCCCCTTCTTGCGCGCGTTGCGCGCGAGCAGCCCTGCACCCAGCATGACGGCGGGATTGGACGTGTTGGTGCACGACGTGATCGCGGCGATGACGACGGCACCGTCCTGCAGTGTGAAGGTCTCCCCTTTGTATTCGACCTCGGCCGCACCGGCCGGCTCGACGGCGCCGACGGCGGTGCTCCCGCCCTCGTCGCCCCAGCGACCCTCGTCTTCGCGGTCGCGGTCCTTGGTCATCTCGGCGCAGACCTGCTGGAACGCGTTCTTGGCCTCGGACAGCGCGATCCGGTCCTGCGGGCGCTTGGGTCCGGCCAGCGACGGCTCGACGTCGCCGAGATCGAGCTCGAGCACGTCGGTGTAGCTCGCCGGCTCGTCGCCGTCCTCGCGCCACAGGCCCTGGGCCCTGGCGTACTGCTCGACGAGTTCCAGCCGATCTTCCGAGCGCCCTGACATCTTCAGGTAGCGGATGGTCTCGGCGTCGATCGGGAAGATCGCGCAGGTCGAACCGAACTCCGGCGACATGTTGCCGATGGTCGCGCGGTCGGCCAGCGGTAGCTGGCTGAGGCCGTCGCCGAAGAACTCGACGAACTTGCCGACCACGCCCTTGTCGCGCAGCATCTCGGTGACGGTGAGCACGAGGTCCGTGGCCGTCGATCCTTCCTTGAGCTTGCCGGTGAGCTTGAAACCGATCACCTGCGGCAGCAGCATCGAGATCGGCTGGCCGAGCATCGCGGCTTCGGCCTCGATGCCGCCCACGCCCCAGCCCAGGATGCCCAGGCCGTTGATCATCGTCGTGTGCGAGTCGGTGCCGACCAGCGTGTCGGGGTAGGCGAGCAATTCGCCGTCGATTTCCTTGCTGAAGACCACGCGCGAGAGGTGTTCGAGGTTGACCTGGTGAACGATGCCGGTGTTCGGCGGCACGACCTTGAAGTTCTCGAACGCGCCCTGGCCCCAGCGCAGGAAGGCGTAGCGCTCCTTGTTGCGCTCGAACTCGATGCGGTTGTTGATGTCCAGTGCGTCGTCCGACCCGTACTTGTCGACCTGCACCGAGTGGTCGATGACCAGCTCTGCCGGCGACAGCGGGTTGATCCTGGACGGCGAGCCGCCGAGATTCTTCATCGCGTCGCGCATGGCGGCGAGGTCGACGATTGCGGGCACGCCGGTGAAGTCCTGCAACACGACGCGGGCCGGCGTGAACGCGATCTCGTCGCTGGGCTCGGCGTCGGGATCCCAGTTGGCGATCACGGCGACGTCGTCGGCGGTGATGTTCTCACCGTCCTCGTGCCGAAGCAGGTTCTCGAGCAGGATCTTCAGCGAGTAGGGCAGCTTCGAGATGTCGTGCTGCTCGCCCAGCCTGGCCAGGCTGTAGAAATGGTAGGTCTTGCCGTTTGCCGACAGCGTATCGCGGCACTCGAGCGCGTCTCGCATGAATCGTCTCCAGGTGTTCCAGGTTGACTCGGCCGATGCCGTCACCGGCTCCAAACCAGTGATTTTAGCACGCGGTCCGAGGACCAGAACCCGCTAGCCGGCGAGCTCGGCGGCGATCCGGAACATCTTGCTGCGCTGGAACAGCAGGCGCCAGGGGCGCCCTCCGAGCTGGAACCACAGGAAGCCTGCGCGAATGCCGCACAGCAGGATGGCGCGGATCAGCGACACCTTGTCGCCCTGCTTGAGATAGGTGGGATCGCCATTGACCTGGATGCGCAGCGGCAGCGTGGAGATCTCGTTGCGGTAGACGTCGGCGAGCTGCGAAACGATGCTGGGATCCAGCGCGTCCTCGGCGTCGCGCCAGGCCGGCCGGACGAGTTCCAGCGATCGGTGCAGCGATTCCTGGCGCGTGCGGTCCTTGCGCAGCAGCATCGCCAGGCGCAGGAGCCCGCTGGCGTAGCCCATGGCCTGCTGCGCGTCTCGCGAGGCCTGCGAAGCCAGCTCGTTGGCCATCGTCAGGCCGAGCCTCACGCCGCCGATCCCGCCGAACACCGCCTCGGTGGAATCCGGCTCGGTCTCGAACAGGCTGTCGATGCTCGCGCGTGCCGACTGCTGGCTGCACTGGCCGCCGGTGGCAACCTGGCGGACCAGTTCGCCGGCCTGCAGGACGCCGGCGAACGCGACGGTCTGTTCCTTCAGCGATCGTTTCATGCGGCGTTCTCCGGAATGCGGCGGTCGCTGGACTCGATGATGCCGCCGCCGAGGCATTCGTCACCATCGTACAGAACCACGGACTGGCCGGGTGTGACCGCGCGCTGGGGCGCGGAAAAGGCCAGGGTCGTCGAAGCGTCGTCCAGTGCTTCGATGACGACGTCCTGATCGTGCTGGCGGTAACGGACCTTGGCCGTCAGCCGGCGATCGACCTCGGGCGGCTCGCCGGCGATCCACGTCAGCCTGCCCGCGGTCAGCCGGGTCGACCGCAGGTGGGGATCGGCCGGGTCCTGGGTGACGTAGAGCCGATTGTTGCCAAGGTCCTTGTGGACGACGAACCACGGTGCCTCGGGGAATCCCCGCACGCCGCCGATTCCCAGCCCCTTGCGCTGTCCCAGCGTGTAGTGGATCAGGCCCTTGTGGGTGCCGATCAACCGGCCGCCGGTCGTCCGGATCTCGCCTGGCTCGGCCTTGAGATAGTTGTCGATGAACGCGTCGAAATCGCGCTCGCCGATGAAGCAGATCCCGGTGGAATCCTTCTTGGCCGCCGTCGGCAGCCCGGCCCGTTCGGCGATGCCGCGCAGTTCGGTCTTGCGCAGTTCGCCGACCGGAAAACGGGCGTGCGCGAGTTGCTCCTGGTCGAGCATGTAGAGGAAGTAGCTCTGGTCCTTGTCCGGGTCGGCGCCCTTGAGCAGGCGATGGCGGCCGTCGACCCGGTCGCTGCGCACGTAATGGCCGGTGGCCATGACGTCGGCGCCGAGGTCACGGGCGTGCTCGAGGAAGACCTTGAACTTGATCTCGCGGTTGCAAAGCACGTCCGGGTTGGGCGTGCGCCCGGCCTCGAGCTCGGACAGGAATTCCTCGAAGACCTGGTCCCAGTATTCGGGCGCGAAGTTGCGGGCGTGGAACGGGATGCCCAGCAACTCGGCGACCGCGCGCGCGTCGGCGGCGTCTTCCTCGGCGCTGCAGCCGGAGACGGGGTCGTCTTCCTCCCAGTTCTTCATGAACAGGCCGGCGATCTCGGTGCCGGACTCCTTCATCAGGAGCGCGGTCACCGACGAATCCACGCCGCCGGACATCGCAACCATCGTCAGATCGCTCATGGTTCAGGAAATGGGGCAGGGTGCGCGGAATCGCAAGAGCTCGCGTGGGGCGACGGACCCGGGAAGAGTCCTCGGATGAACACCGAGGAACGCGGTCGGCTTCGGCGGGTGGATCCGGCACTGAGTAGCTTCAGATAGATCTGAGACGAAAGAGCCCGGCCCGAGTCTCCTGAGGAGGCCGGGCCGGGCGGCCTTCAGGTAGCCTTTCTTTCACCACAAAAGCAAAGGAGCCTGAAGATGCAGATCGAAAGTCTGCGGATCAAAGCCTACCGCAGTTGGGTGGTTGACGAAACGACGCCGCCGGAAGCCACCGAGCGGCTCGGCAAGCTGGAGATCGTCGAACGCCTGCGAGCCGAGGGATGCTCGATGGGCACGGCGCTGGACGTCGCCGGCTGGTCTCGCGCGACCTACTACCGCTGGCGCAGCCGTTTCGAACGCCAAGGGTTGCGCGGCCTGGTGGCCGAAAGCCGGCGACCGTGCCGTGTGCGCCAGCCGCAATGGAGTCGCCACTATGAACAGCAGGTCTGGCGCCTGCGGCGGCGGTTTCCGGACTAGGGCAAGCTGACCATCCGGCGCGTTTTGCAGCGAGATCACGGCATCGAGCTGAGTGTCTCGACGGTCGGGCGCATCCTGACCAAGGGCGTGCGCCTGGGGCGTATTCGTTCGGTCTGTCGAAGTCAGGGACGTCTACGCCCGGTGCGGCGCCGTCCTCGGCGGCCGTACGCCCAGCGCTGGCGCTATGGCATGAAGGGGCGCCGGCCCGGTGAGCTGGTCCAGATCGATCACATGACCGTGCGCTTCCCCGACAGCCGGGAGATCAAGGAGTTCAAGGCGCTGTGCCCGGTCAGCAAGCAGCTGGTGGTGCGGGCCTACTCCCGGGCCACGGCCCACAACGCCCAGCGCTTCCTGGAAGCGCTCATTCGGGAACTGCCGGTGCCATTGACGTCGATCCAGGTCGACGGTGGCAGCGAGTTCATGGCCGAGTTCGAGGCCGCCTGTCGGGAGGCTGCCATCCCGCTCTACGTGCTTCCGCCGCGGCGGCCGCAGTACAATGGGTGCGTCGAGCGGGCCAACGCGACCACGCGCTACGAGTTCTACGCCCGCTACGACGGGCCGCTGAACCTGGCGGCCATCAATCACGCCCTGCGCGCCTATCAGAACCACTACAACGACTATCGCCCCCACCACAGCCTCGACTTGATGACCCCGAACGAGTACCTTGCTTCACTCAGGGCGGCTGCCTGATGTCTCACATGTACTGAACCAGCACAGGCGCTTGATTTCCTTGCGCCGGCATGGTAAACGACATCTAGAGGCAAGTGGGCTGAAACGGGACGTGTGGCAATGGCGTGGAAACTCTCTCTCTCTCTCTCCCGCTTAGTGGCGCGATAGCGCTGCTGCTGGCATTCGGCGTATCCGGCTTCGCGGGAGCCGCCGAACCGGCAGATCCAGTCGTCGATCCGCACATGATGGCCGAACTCATGGCGCTGCATGGCCTGGATGAACAGGCCGTCATCGAGCGGCTGGCGCGCGAGCAGGCGGCCGCCGAACTGCAGTTCGCGATCGAACGGCTCGATGTGCTTGGATACGCCGGCAGTTGGTACGACACCGACAGCGGCTCGCTGCACGTGGCCCTGACCGACGACGCGGCAGCGGCCCAGCTCGAAAGACTCGGCGGCGTCGTCGTACCGGTCTCTCACGGTATCGACGAACTGAGCGCCCTGGCCGATGACATGACGGCTTCGCTGGCGCAGGAGCCGGCGCTCAGCAACGCCATCGCAGGTCATTCGGTCAATATTCCCGAAAACCGCGTTGATGTTTTTATTCTGGCCCCGCTCGCCGACGCGGCACGATCGCGCATCTATACCGAGGGCGCGAGACCGGAGTTGATTCAAATAGTTCCTATTGACAGCTTTCCGGTGGTCAGCAGCGGCGATGTACGCGGCGCCGACGGCACCCGCAACTTCACATGGCAGCAGCAAACCGGCCAGATTTGGCCCTGCTCCATCGGCGTCTCGATAGTCGGGGGGTACGTCACGGCAGGGCACTGCGGTAGCCCGGGGAACATCATGCACACCCCGTCCGGGCAATTTCTCGGGACCTTCCAGGCGACGCAGTGGGGCAGTGGGGGCGACGGCGGCTGGGTCGACACGGCATCGGGCTGGATTCCGCGGCCCAAGATCAACGGCTACGCCGACGGCATCCTGTCGGTGCCGGCCAAATGGGCCGGCCTGCTGGAAGCGCCGATCGGCGCCACGGTTTGCCGCTACGGCCAGACCAGCGCCTTCCCCGACTGCGGTTCCATTGTGGCTAAAGATGTCACCGTTGATTTCCAATTGGATGTCTTCACGAGGGTCACCGTGAACGGATTGACGGAAACCAACGGGATCTGCACCGATGACGGTGATTCAGGCGGCCCCTACATTACTCCGCCGGGCCAGGTGCAGGGTACGAATACCGGAGGCCAGCCTGGCAATACGTGCCCTGTGCCGGCCAACCGGACATGGTTCCAACCCATCGGGGATACGCTGACGGCCTATTCGAAGACCATGCGGACCGTGCATGGCTCTGCCCCGCCGGGTGTCAATGGCGTGCTGTGTCCCAACCCAGCCGATAGCGGTGCCGGTCTTTACGTGTGCAACCTTTCGGATTTCGACTCCCAAGGACAGACCGAGATCGATTGGACCGGCAGTGGAGGACACACAAGCACATCGAACTGGTTGTTCGGAAGCTGCAGCGTTGGCACCTGGGTGTCCGTGGACCTTGAGGTGCAGAATCCTTATGGCACATACGCTGATCATTGGGTCTTCCCGTGTCCGAGCGGCCCATTGCCCTGATCGTCGATTACGCCGGAGACTCACTTGGAATAGGATGATGAAAGATGTCGATATCCATTGAACCTACCGTTCCGACCACGGAAACACCGATCACGCTTACGTTCATCGGAGGCAGCGGATGCCCTGATCCGGTGCAGACCATCGACGGATCGGAGTTCATATTCGAGGTGAACAACCGCCCCTCGGGCCCCTGCCTGAGCGCGCCGGTGCCCTATGAGTTCTTGTGGACGGTCGGTCCTTTGGAAGCCGGTGAGTATCGCGTCACCCATATCAACCCGCCGACGCAGATCGTCGAGTCCCAATCGTTTCTCGTGGTCGAGAGCTCGGCGGCGGGCGGTCCAGCGCCGATCCCGACGACCGGAGCGATCGGCGCGCTGGTCCTCGCGGTTGCCTTGGCGCTGGTTGCGAGTCGCGTTCTTCGGCGGGGAAGGGTAACCGGGCGGTAGTCGAGGTCCGGGGCAGACCATGGACCGCCACCGATCGCGGTTGTTCGCGCGAGTCGCCGGGTGCGCTAACGCTTATCGGGGCTACGGTACTGGCGCCGCCGCGGCCTCGAACTCCGGTTCGGGGAACAGCTCGGGCGACATCAGCTCGATGAAGCGGCGGGCCTGCGGCGTGAGATAGGCGCCCTTGCGCAGCACGACGCCGTAGGTGCGCTTCGGGAACCATTCGCTGACGTCGCGGGTGATGAGCTGGTCGCGGTCGAGATCGGTCAGGCAGATGCTAGTGACGATGGAGATGCCCATGCCGCGGGCGACGTAGCGCTTGATGACTTCCCAGCCGCCGACTTCCATCGTCACGCGGAACGGCAGCTTGTGCTTCTGGAACACCCGGTCGATGAGCGCATGGGTCGTCAGCCGGCGCGGCGGCAGGATGAGGCCATAGGGGCTGATGTCGGCCAGCGTGAGATTGCGGCGGCGCGCCAGCGGGTGGTCCCTGCTGGCGATCAGCACCGGCCGGAAGCTGTAGATCGGGCGGTAGCGGATGTCGTCGGGGACGTCGATCATCGAGCCGACGGCGAAGTCCACCTGGTCGGACCGGATCATTCCCAGGCCGTCGGCGCCGGTCACGTTGTCGAGGTGGACGTAGATTCCCGGGTGTTTCTGGCGGAAGCGCTGCACCAGGCTGGGAAGCAGGTGGAGGATGGTCGACTCTCCGGCAGCGATGCGGACCTCGCCGGAATCCAGCCGGCCGAACACGCGGGCGAATTCGTCGGGCAGGGCATCGAGCCGGTCGACGAGCGGACGGGACAGTTCGAGCAGCGTCTTTCCGGCCGGCGTGAGGTGCATGCGCGGGCCCTGGCGCTCGAACAGCTGCTGCCCCAGTTCGGCCTCCAGTGCCCGGATCTGCTGGCTGATCGAAGGCTGTGAAAGAAACAGCGCATCGGCCGCCGCCGAAACGCTGCCGAGCCGAGCGGCCGAACAGAACGCACGCAGGTGCTTGAGAAGATTGCCCTTGTACATCGCGATTCCCACCGCGGAGCTCGTTTCCGACCCCTCCATGCTAAAACATTGGAAAATCCAATGTTCGATATCGAATTATTTAATTTGTCAAATATAGCGTCGGGTCCTACGCTGTTTCCGATTCTTAAATTCCTGGAGACGCTTTCGTGACCACGACGGATACCGACGGTCCGCCCGCGCAGGTGCGGGTTCCGGCGCCCGAGCCGACCTCTGACCTGCTGAACGACGAACTTCTGGCGCTGCTGGGCGACCTGGGTCGGCGCTTCCGCACGCCGGTCGACCGGCTGCTGGAAGCCCGTCGCGAGGTGCAGAAGCGGCTCGATTCGGGTCAGACCCCGGATTTTCCGGCCGAAACCCGCGAGATCCGTGAATCGGACTGGCGGGTTTCCGAGATTCCGCCCGACCTGCGCGACCGGCGCGTCGAGATCACCGGCCCGGTGGACCGCAAGATGATCATCAACGCCCTCAACAGCGACGCACGCGTGTTCATGGCCGATTTCGAGGATTCGAGCACGCCGACCTGGGCCAACATGATGCACGGCCAACGCAACCTGTACGATGCGGTGCGCGGCACCATCGATTTCACCGCCGACAACGGCAAGCGCTACGAGCTCGGCGACGATCCGGCCGTGCTGATCGCGCGTCCGCGTGGATGGCATCTCGACGAGAAGAACGTCGAGGTCGAGGGGCGCCCGATCCCGGGCGGGCTGTTCGACGCGGCGACCTACGTGTTGCACAACGCCGAAGCGTTGCTCGAGAAGGGATCGGGACCCTACCTGTACCTGCCGAAGCTGGAGAACCGCCACGAAGCGGCACTCTGGGAAGAGGCGCTGAGCCTGATCGAGCAGAGGACCGGTCTCGAGCCCGGAACGATCAAGGTGACCGTGCTGATCGAGACGATCATGGCCGTGTTCGAAATGGACGAGATCCTGCACGCCCTCCGAGGCCGTATCGTCGGGCTGAACTGCGGCCGCTGGGATTATATATTCAGCTATATCAAGAGGTTCCGGCATCATCCCGACAAGGTGCTTCCGGACCGTGAGCAGGTCGCCATGACGGTGCCGTTCCTCAAGGCCTACTCGCAGCTGCTCATCCAGACCTGCCATCGCCGCGGCGCGTTCGCGATGGGCGGGATGGCCGCGCAGATCCCGATCAAGGGCGACGACGCGGCGAACGAGGCCGCCATCGAAAAGGTGCGCGCCGACAAGAAGCGCGAGGCGTCCGACGGGCACGACGGGACCTGGGTCGCGCACCCGGGCCTGATCCCGATCGCGATGGGCATCTTCGACGAGTACCTGCACGGCCCGAACCAGCTGGACAAGGCGCGACGCGACGTCCAGGTCACCGCCGCCGATCTCGTCGAACCGGCCGAGGGCACGATCACCGAGGCGGGCGTCCGGGGCAACATCTCGGTCGCGATCCGCTACCTGGCCGCATGGCTTGACGGCCAGGGCTGCGTGCCGATCAACAACCTGATGGAAGATGCAGCGACCGCCGAGATCGCGCGGGCGCAGCTCTGGCAGTGGACCCGCCATCCGGCCGGCAAGCTGGACGATGGCCGCGACATCACGCTGGACCTCGTGCGCGATTGGCAGCGCGAGGCCGTCGACGAGATTCGGAAGGAAGTGGGCGACGATGCATTCGCCACCGGCCGCTACGAGCAGGCCGCGGAACTGCTCGATCAGGTGACGGCCGACGACGATTTCGTCGAGTTCATCACGCTGCCCGCTTATTCGAAGCTGGACTGAAACAAAGCCCCGGAAACCCAGGAGTTTTATCCATGAACGACACCAGGAACGTCAGCAACATCATCGAGCTCGAGCGCGAATGGACCGAGAACCCGCGCTGGAAGGGCGTGGAGCGTCCCTACGACGCCAACGAAGTGTTCCGGCTGCGCGGATCGATCACGGTCGAACACACGCTGGCCCGCATGGGCTCGGAGAAACTCTGGAAGCTGATGCACGAAGAGCCGTTCGTCAACGCGCTCGGGGCGCTGACGGGCAACCAGGCCATGCAGCAGGTGCGTGCGGGGCTCAAGGCCATCTATCTCTCCGGCTGGCAGGTCGCCGCCGACGCCAACAACGCCGGCCAGATGTATCCCGACCAGTCGCTGTACCCGGTCAGTTCGGTGCCCGATGTCGTGCGCCGCATCAACAACACGCTGCTGCGCGCCGACCAGATCCAGCATGCCGAGGAAACCGGCGACGTCGACTGGTTCGCGCCCATCGTCGCCGACGCCGAGGCCGGCTTCGGCGGCGTGCTCAACGCCCATGAACTCATGAAGGCGATGATCGAGGCCGGCGCGGCCGGCGTTCACTTCGAGGACCAGCTGGCCTCGGCGAAGAAGTGCGGCCACATGGGCGGCAAGGTGCTCGTCCCGACCAGCGAGGCCGTGGCCAAGCTGGTTTCGGCGCGGCTGGCCGCCGACATCGCCAACGTCCCGACCATCATCGTGGCGCGCACCGATGCGATGGGCGCCAGCCTCATGACTTCCGACGTCGACGCGCGCGACCGCGAGTTCGCGACCGGCGAGCGGACGGTGGAAGGTTTCTACCGAGTCCGCCAGGGCCTGGAGCAGGCGATCTCGCGCGGCCTGGCCTACGCGCCCTACGCGGACCTGATCTGGTGCGAGACCTCCACGCCCAACCTCGACGAGGCCAAGCAGTTCTCCGAGGCGATCCGGGCGGAGTATCCCGACAAGATGCTGGCCTACAACTGCTCGCCGTCGTTCAACTGGAAGAAGAACCTCTCGGAGACCGACATCGCCCGCTTCCAGCGCGAACTGGGTGCGATGGGCTACAAGTTCCAGTTCATCACGCTCGCCGGCTTCCACGCGCTGAACTACTCGATGTTCGAACTCGCGCGCGGCTACAAGGATCGCCAGATGGAGGCCTACGTGGAACTCCAGGAGGCCGAGTTCGCGGCGGAGAAGGACGGCTACACGGCCACGCGCCACCAGCGCGAGGTCGGGACCGGCTACTTCGACACGCTCACGCAGGCGATTTCCGGCGGCAATTCTTCGCTGGGCGCGCTGACCGGTTCCACCGAGGAAGAGCAGTTCCGCGAATCGGCCTGACCGCACGTGTTCGACCGCCCGCGGCGGCCGCCGCCGCGGGCCCCCTCCCGTTATCGATGGAGTTCATCGTCCCACCCGCCCGATTGGGTTAGTATTTGGTCGTGGTAATCCATTGACGACCAGGCAGCAATGAGCGATCGACAGCGAGAATCCGGAGACCCGCGCGACGGGCTGGCCCTGGAAGAGTCTCGCCCGGAGGTCAAGAAACCGCCGCTGTACAAGGTGGTGCTGCTCAACGACGACTACACGCCGATGGAGTTCGTCGTCGATGTGCTCAAGCAGTTCTTCAGCCTCCCGCACGACAAGGCCACCCAGGTCATGCTCAACGTCCACACGCGCGGTCGCGGCGTGGCCGGCGTCTACACCTTCGAGATCGCCGAAACCAAGGTGATCATGGTCAACGACTACGCGCGCGAGCACGAGCACCCGCTGCAGTGCACGCTCGAGGAGTCGTAACGGGCGTGCCGCGTCGGTACCGGCCGACCGGGTTGAACCCGGCCGGCTCCAACGCGGTCAATGTCTTCACAGCGTTCGCAGTCACGGCCGCCGCGCCGGGAGAGGCTTCCTAGATGTTCAGCAAAGATCTCGAATTGTCCATTTCGCAGGCCTACCACGCCGCGCGCAGCCGCCGTCACGAGTTCCTGACCGTCGAGCACCTGCTGCTGGCGCTGATCGACAACCCGTCAGCGCGGTCGGTGCTTGCGGCCTGCAGCGTGGATCTCCAGCAGCTCGCCTCGGACCTCGAGCAGGTGCTGAGCGAGTCGATTCCCGTGCTCTCGGCGGGCGATCAGCGAGACACCCAGCCCACGGTCGGATTCCAGCGGGTGCTTCAGCGCGCGCTCTACCACGTCCAGTCCGCGGAGCGTAGCGAAGTTCTCGGCGCAAACGTGCTCGCCGCGATGTTCAGCGAAAAGGACTCGCACGCCGTCTACCTGCTGGGCCAGCAGGACGTCAGCCGGCTGGATGTCATCAACTTCATTTCGCACGGGATCACCAAGACCGAGGAACCGCCGCCGCAGGATGCGCAGTCGACGGGTGCGCAGACCGAGGCCGAGGGCCAGGAGCAGAAATCTCCGCTGGCCAGCTATGCGCAGAATCTCAACGAACGCGCACGCGCCGACCTGATCGACCCGCTGATCGGGCGCGAGAAGGAACTCGAGCGCACGATCCAGATCCTGTGTCGCCGGCGCAAGAACAACCCGCTCTACGTCGGTGAATCCGGAGTCGGCAAGACCGCGCTGGCCGAGGGCCTTGCGCTGCGCATCGTCGAGGAGGAAGTGCCCGACGTGCTGCACGACGCCGAGATCTGGGCGCTGGACCTTGGCGCGCTGCTGGCCGGCACGAAGTACCGCGGCGATTTCGAGAAGCGGCTGAAGGCCGTGCTGGCCGAGCTGCGCGAGCGCCGCAACTCCATCCTGTTCATCGACGAGATCCACACCATCATCGGCGCCGGCGCCGCGTCGGGCGGGGTCATGGACGCGTCCAACCTGATCAAGCCGGTGCTGGCAAACGGCGAACTTCGCTGCATCGGGTCGACGACGTTCGACGAATACCGCGGCGTGTTTGAAAAGGACAGGGCGCTCGCGCGCCGGTTCCAGAAGATCGACGTCGTCGAGCCGACGATCGGCGAGACCGTCGAGATTCTCAACGGCCTCAAGCACCGCTTCGAGGAACATCACGGCGTGGTCTACGCGCCCGAGAGCCTCGAATCGGCGGCGGCGCTGTCGGCGCGGCACATCACCGACCGGCACCTGCCCGACAAGGCCATCGACGTCATCGACGAGGCCGGTGCGCGGCAGCGCCTGCTCGACGCCGACCTGCGCGTCGAGAGCATCGGTGCGACCGAGATCGAGGACATCGTCGCCCGCATGGCCCGGATTCCGCCGCGACAGGTCTCGCGATCCGATCGCGATGCGCTGCGTACGCTGGAGCGGGACCTGAAGCTGACGGTGTTCGGGCAGGATCCGGCCATCGAAATGCTGGCATCGGCGATCAAGATGGCGCGTTCGGGCCTGGTCGACGCCGATCGGCCGATCGGCTCCTATCTGTTCGCCGGCCCCACCGGCGTCGGAAAGACCGAGGTCACGCGCCAGCTGGCGATGACGCTGGGCATCGAGCTGATCCGTTTCGACATGTCCGAGTACATGGAGTCTCACACCGTCTCGCGGCTGGTCGGCGCGCCGCCGGGCTACGTCGGCTTCGACCGGGGAGGCCTGCTCACCGAAGCGGTGACGCAGAACCCGCACGCGGTTCTGCTGCTCGACGAGATCGAGAAGGCCCATCCCGACATCTACAACCTGTTGCTGCAGGTCATGGACCACGGCAAGCTCACCGACGCCAACGGGCGCACGGCGGATTTCCGCAACGTCATACTCGTCATGACCACCAACGCCGGGGCCGCGGACATGAACAAGCGTTCGATCGGCTTCACCGATTCGGACGTCGCTGCAGACGGCATGGAGGCGATCCGCCGTCAGTTCACGCCGGAATTCAGGAACCGGCTGGATGCGGTCATCCAGTTCGCTTCGCTGCCGAAGGACGTCATTCTCCAGGTCGTCGACAAGTTCGTCATGGAGCTGGAGAACCAGCTCGCCGATCGCAACATCCATATCGAGGTCAGCCCGGCCGCACGGGGATGGCTGGCAGACCACGGCTTCGATCCCGCGATGGGCGCACGCCCGATGAAGCGCGTGATCCAGGAACACATCAAGCGGCCGCTGGCCGACGAGTTGCTGTTCGGTGAACTGGGCGAGCAGGGCGGAACGCTGCGCATCGACGTCGACGACGCAGGCCGGGGAATCAAGCTGGATTTCAGTGCGGCGCCGCAGGAGACGGTCTCGACCTGAGGCCGTCGCGCCGGGCGGGAGGTCTACTTCATACGGTAGGTGATGCGCCCCTTGGAGAGATCGTACGGGGTCATCTCGACCTTGACGCGGTCGCCGGTGAGGATCCGGATGTAGTGCTTGCGCATGCGTCCCGAGATGTGGGCGGTGATGGTGTGGCCGTTGTCCAGTTCGACGCGGAACATGGTGTTCGGAAGCGTCTCGAGGACACGACCCTCCATCTCGATGTGCTCGTCCTTCGCCATGAGGCTCCTTAGAGATTGTTAAAACCCGGTTATTCTGCCAGCTTTGCCCGGGGATGCCAAGCTGCCGAGGGCTTTCCGGGCAATTTCGGCGGCGTCATTCGGGGATGTGCCCGGGATAGCGCAGCTGCTCCGGCCGGAATCCGTCCGCGATCCGGAAATGCAGGCGCTGGATCGGCATGTCGTCGCGATACACGGTCCGCGTCTCGAGCGGTCCGAGACCGATGACGGCGCCTTCAAGCCAGGACTCGTCGATGAGCTTCGCTTCGTGGCTGACCAGAAGCACCGGCCGGTCCGGATCGGTCTCCGGATCGAACCAGCGTTCCCACTGCGAGCCGCTCATGCCGACCAGGTTGCGCGCGGTGATGTTGTCGACCCGGCCGTCGACGTCGTGGAACGTCAGCGCGGAGGCGATTCCCCACTTGGCCATGCCGGCGATCACGGGACGCTTGCCGGTCTCGGCCTCGATGCGCTGCTCGATCCGGTGGACCTCCTGGGCCAGTTCCGGCCAGCCCATGTAGCCGAGACGGTTGGGTTGCCACTGCACGCCCGGCAGTCCGATGGACACGTAGTGCAGTCCCATGCCGGCGACGACCAGCGAGAGCGGCAGCAAGGGTCGCCATAGCGTGGTCAGCGCGCGCGTGGTGCGGGTCCGCGGGACGTGGTCCGGCGGATGCACCGTCGCGGCGATCATCGGCAGCACCCCCAGCCACATCGGTACGACCCAGTGGACCTTCAGTTCCGTGAACAGCCCGAAGGCGGCCGTGATCGCCAGCGGTGTGAGCGTCATCGCCATCATGAACGCCCGGTCCGGCGTGCGTCTGCAATAGCGCTTCCTCGCCGGGCCCAGCAGCCATAATGCGAGCAGGCCGGCCAGCGGCGCCAGTCCGACGATGGTGTGCAACGGCAGCCAATGGGTCGTGATCTGCGGCTCTTCCGCGATCCGGCGGGTGGACTGGAACGCGAACGACGCCCAGTCGTGGCCGGCGTTCCAGACCAGCACCGGCGAGAACAGCGCCAGCGCGACCGCCGCGCCGGCCCACGTGCGCCAGCGAAGCAGCTGCGCGCGGGCGGAGGCGTGCAGCAGCATGAACACGACGACGGCCGGCGCCAGGAACGCGATCGTGTACTTCGCGAGCGCCCCGAGGCCGATGGCGACGCCCGCGCCCCACCATGCACGTTCGTCGCCTTCGACCAGGGCCCGGCGCAGGAAATACAGCGCCGCCAGCCAGGCGACCAGCACCGGTGCATCGGTAGTCATCAGGAACCCCGCGGCAAGCCAGGCCGGGACGGTGGCGACCAGCATCGCCCCCAGCAGTCCGCGCGTCTTGTCGTAGACGTCGCGGCAGTAGAGATAAGCGAACGCGATGGCCGCCGGCGCCAGCACGAGTGTCGCGACGCGCACGCCGAAGGCGTTGTCCCCGAGCAGCGCCGAGCCGATGCCGATCAGCCACGACGTCAGCGGCGGATGGTCCAGGTACGACAGCGCCGGGTGCAGCGTATAGACCCAGTAATACATCTCGTCGAAGATCAGTTCCGCCTGGCCCAGGTAGAGCCAGCGCATGGCCAGCGAGCAGGCGATCAGGCCGAGCGCCGCCATGCGCCAGCGGATCTCGGGATTGTTCTCGGCATCGCGGGCCGGAAAAACGTAGAAGACCGACCCGAAGTAGTTGATCACCGCCGTCAGCGCGACGGCCGGCACGATCGCCGCGGCGGCGTCCAGCGAAAGTCCCTGAGTGAGCGCGGCGAGAACCCCGCCCCGGATGACCAGCGCCAGCAGAGCGACGACGAGAAATGCCCCGTACCGGCCCAGCACGGGGCGATCCTGCTCGAATTCGCGGGCGAAGCTCCAGCGATAGTTGAGCGCGAAGTTGCTGACCGTCGCGACGAAGAACGAGCCGAAATGCGCGGTCGCCAGGCCTGCCTCCAGCGAGCGCAGCAGCCAGAAAACCGCGAGGTCGACGCCGACACCGCTCAGGCCCACCAGGCTGAAGCGCGACAGGTTGCCCAGCGTCATCCGCGCGCCGCCCAGCGCGGCGAGACGTCGGACGAACAGCCACTGCACGCGTGCGGTCATCTTCGACGTGCCGGTGTCGCGGTCGTTGAAGCGGAACGGCACTTCGACCACGCGTGGGTCCGGTCGCGTTCGGACCAGGACCTCGATGAGCACCTTGTAACCGGCCTCCAGCGGATCCAGCGATGCCAGCCGCTCGCGGGTCGTCGCGAAGAAGCCGGACATCGGGTCGCGCACGCGCGTGAACGGCCAGGCCAGCAGCGCCGCTGCCCGGGACGTCAAGCGGCGCCAGGCCGGCCAGTCCGCGATGGCGCCGCCGTCGACGTGGCGGCTGCCGACGGCGACATCGGCGCGGCCGTTTTCCAGCGGCGCAAGCAGCCGGCCGACCGCTTCGACCGGATGCGAACCGTCGGCGTCCATGACCACGCAGAATTCCCCGCGGGCGACCCGGGCGGCTTCGAGCACCGACGCGGTCAGGTCGGGCCGGCCGCTGCGCCGCAGAAGTCGAACGTCGCCGCCGGTGGCGCGCGCCTGCACCTCGTCCACCGTCGAGTCGGTGGAGCCGTCGTCGGCCACGACGATCTCGACGCGGCCGGCCAGCGCCGGTTCGGCTAGCAGCCGATCGATCAGCGGCCCGATATTGCCGCCCTCGTCGAGCGTCGGCACGATGACCGAGATGCACGGCCGGTCGGACGACGACGCCAGGTGCGGCTCGTCCGTCCGGGTGCCGGGGAGATTCGCTGGTTGCTCGGTCAAGGGAGTCGCGGGCGGGTCCGGTGCGGCCGGTTCGCTGCTTGCATTGGCGTCGCGACAGTGTAGCGGAGCGGTAGGTTCGCCGGGTCGCAGGGTCGGTCGCGAAAAGGCGGGGCAGGGTATTGACAGGCGTCGAACTCGGATTACAATAGCGGGTCTTGTTCGCGGGAATAGCTCAGTTGGTAGAGCACAACCTTGCCAAGGTTGGGGTCGCGAGTTCGAGTCTCGTTTCCCGCTCCAGATTCACGCACGAAACCCCGGCACGTCCGGGGTTTCTCGTTTCCGGCGCCGGTGCCGCCCGGGTTCGAACCGGGTTACAATCGGGCCGCGAAACGCATCCACACCGGCTAGGTGGCAGAGTGGTCATGCAGCGGCCTGCAAAGCCGTTTACCTCGGTTCGATTCCGGGCCTAGCCTCCATTTAACGGACCACCGACGTTCTTCGACGTCCACAACCCGGTCCAATCATCTCGCGCAACTCCCGGTTTCGGAACGGATTTTCAAGGATTTCGGGCTCCAGATTGTCCACCGACGTCCCCTGATATCCGTTGATCTCCATCATACACCTGATCTAGAATTGCCGGCACCCGAGTTGGCAACTTCCGATTTCTGCCAATTTCGGCCCCGATTTCTCGGAAGGTGCCAACAATGAAGATCGAGCTACCTGAATCGCCGCCCGTCGAATATTACGAGGGCGGGAAGCTCACCGAATCCCAGGTAGCGGCGCTCGAGCCCGGGTCATCCACGTACAAGCGCTCGGACGGGAAAGGGCTCTTCCTGGAGGTAACCCCGAAAGGCGCGAAACGCTGGCGCCTGGCCTACCGGATCGACGGGCGCCAGAAGAAGATCAGCATGGGCGTCTATCCGAAGGTTTCGCTCGTTTCCGCGCGAATCAATACGGCGCGCGCCAAGGCGCTTCTCCGCGACGGTCAGGATCCCAGCGTGGTCCGGCGGCAACGCGACGCCGAAGAGGCCGCGGCCCGTGCGCGCGAGCGGAATCGCGTGGAAAACCGGTTCCGTGACGTTGTTGCAGCCTGGATCCGCAAGAACGATCCGAGCTGGTCTGCGGCGACCGCGAAACAGACACGTGGCCGGCTCTCGAATGACGTCCTGCCCTACATCGGGGAAATCCCAATCCAGGACCTCACCCGGCAGCAGATTCTCGAGGTCACCCAGCGCATTGTCGACCGCGGGGCGATCGAGACCGCGCGCCGCGTACTGCGCTTGATTCGTCAGGTCTGCGCCTTCGCGGTCATCACCGGGCGCCTGGGCGCGAACCCGGCGTCGGACCTCAGCGGCGCGCTTCCGACGCCGAAAGCGAAGCACATGGCGGCGCTGATTGAACCGGCCGACGTGGCCGGCCTGCTGCGGGCAATACAGGATTACCA
>JBPRGD010000361.1:0-30157 GCA_051428125.1 Candidatus Wenzhouxiangella sp. M2_3B_020 | reverse complement strand
GCATCGGGGTTGACCTGCTTGAGATCGTAGATGAGTTGGGCGAGGTCCTCGATGGAGTAGATGTCGTGGTGCGGCGGCGGCGAGATCAGGCCGACGCCGGGCGTTGCGAATCGAAGCCGCGCGATCAGGCCGTCGACCTTGTGTCCCGGCAGCTGGCCCCCTTCGCCGGGCTTGGCGCCCTGCGCGATCTTGATCTGGATGACCTCGGCGCTGGCGAGGTAGTCAGGCGTCACGCCGAACCGGCCGGAGGCGACCTGCTTGATCTTCGAAGACTTCTCGGTGCCGTAGCGGGCCGGATCCTCGCCCCCTTCGCCGGAATTGGAACGCGCACCGAGCCGGTTCATCGCGATCGCCAGCGCCTCGTGGGCTTCGGGAGACAGCGCGCCCAGGCTCATTCCAGCGGAGTCGAAGCGCTTGACGATGGACTCTGCGGGCTCGACGTCTTCGATGGAGATCGGTGCATGATCGGATCTCAATCGAAGGAGATCACGGATCATCGATGGCTCCCGCTCGTTGACGAGGCGGGCGAAGCGCTGATAGTCGGATCGCGCGCCGGACTTGGCCGCGGTGCGCAGCGCGGTGACGACATCGGGGTTCCAGGCGTGGAATTCGCCGCCGTGGACGTAGCGGTACAGTCCGCCGTGCTCGATGGGCACCTGGCGGTTCCAGGCCCAGCGGGCCAGCGCCTTCTGGTCGGCCCACAGGTCCTCGAAATCCGCGCCGCCGATCCGGCTGACGGCGCCGGGGAAGCACTTGTCGACGACGTCATGGGCCAGCCCGACGAGTTCGAAGAGCTGGGCGCCGCGATAGCTGGCGATCGTCGAGATACCCATCTTGGACAGTATCTTGAACAGTCCCTTCCGGATGCCGCGGCGGTAGGCCCGGCCCAGTTGCATCGCCTGGTCGCGGGCCGTCTCGATCTCGCCGGACTCGGCCATTGCGTGCAGCGTCTGGTAGACGAGGTAGGGATAGACGGCGGTCGCCCCGAAACCGATCAGGCACGCGAAGTGGTGCGGATCGCGCGCGGTCCCGGTCTCGATGATGAGGTTGCACAGCGGCCGCTGGCCCGTTTCCAGCAGATGGTGGTGCACCGCGCCCGTGGCCAGCAGCGCGTGGACCGGAATGCGGCCCTGCTGGAGATAGCGATCGGAGAGAATCAGCAGTTGCTTGCCGTCGTCCACCGCGGCGGCGGCGCGTCGACACAGGTCGTCCAGCGCGTCTTCCAGTGCCACGTCGGCGTCGTAGTTCAGGTCCAGCAGCACCGAGGTGAGGCCGAACTGCGGCGTATTGACGAGCTGGCGAAGCTTGCGCTGCGACAGCACCGGCGAGTTCAGCACGACGCGCTCGGCGAGTTCGGGGCCGGGCCGGAACACGTTGCCCTTGCGTCCCAGCCCCGTCTCCAGCGACATCACGATGCGTTCCCGGAGACTGTCGATGGGCGGGTTGGTGACCTGCGCGAACTGCTGCCGGCAGCCGTCGAACGGCGAGCGGATGCGGGTGGAGAGCACCGGCATGGGGGTGTCGTCACCCATCGAGCCGATGGCCTCGGCCTGTGTTTCGGCCAGCACGCGGATGACCTCGCGGCGCTCTTCGCGCGAGATGTTGAACATCTTCTGGTAGGTCGAAAGCGTCTCGGCGTCGAACGGCTCGGCGGCCATGTGCACGTCGACGAGCTCGGAGTCCAGGTATCGAACGCCGTCCTTCAGCCAATCCTGCCACGGATGCAGGTTCTTGAGCCGGTCGTCGATCCGGGCCCCGTCGAGCAACTCGCCGCGTTCGAGGTCGACGGCAAGCAGTTCCCCCGGTCCCAGCCGGCCGCGCGCGGCGACCTGTTCGACCGGCACATCGACGACGCCGGCCTCGGACGCGACGACGAGGCGGCCTTCGGTCGTACGGGTCCAGCGCGCCGGCCGCAGCCCGTTGCGGTCCAGGCCGCAGACGACCCAGCGTCCGTCGGTCATGACCAGCCCGGCCGGGCCGTCCCAGCCCTCCTGGTGGAACGCGAAGAACTCGTGGAACGCGCGCAGGTCGGCGTCGAGATTCTCGTCGGTCTGCCATGCCGGCGGGACGAGCAGCCGCAGCGCCTGCGGCAGCGGCATGCCGCCGGTGACCAGCAGTTCCAGCATGTTGTCCAGCGACGAGGAATCGGAGCCCGACATCGCGACCGGTGGGTCGAGTTCTGCCAGTTCGGGCAGCAGCGGCGATGCCAGCAGCGCCCGGCGCGCACGGGTCCAGTTGCGGTTTCCGCGGATGGTGTTGATCTCGCCGTTGTGGGCGAGCATCCGGAATGGCTGGGCGAGCCGCCATTCGGGCAGCGTGTTGGTCGAGAACCGCTGGTGAAACAGCGCCATCGGGCTTTCCAGCCGGGGATCGGCAAGGTCCGGGAAGAAGCTGCGAAGATGCTCGGGCATGACCATGCCCTTGTACGACAGCGTATACGCCGACAGGCTTGCGACGTAGAAGACCGTGTGGCCGGAAAGATCGGTCTCGCATCTGCGCCTGGCGATGAACAGACGCCGCTCGAACGACGCCTCGTCCAGTTCGTCCGGCGCCGACACGAAGACCTGCTCGATTCGCGGACAGGTCTTCTTCGCCGGTTCGCCCAGGGCGGTGTCATCGATCGGAACCTTTCGCCAGCCCGCCACGACGAGGCCCTGCTCCCGCAAGCGGTCTTGCAGGGCCGCCCGTTGGGTGGCCGCGCGATCCTCGTCCGGATCGAGAAATACGCTGCCGGCGGTAAAGCGCTCGCCGCCCCCGATGCCGTCGATGCCGGCCTCGGCCGCGGCCGCACGCAGGAATGCCCCGGGCAGTCCGATCAGCAGGCCGCATCCGTCGCCGGTCTTGCCGTCGGGGGCGACCGCGCCCCGGTGGGTCAGCCGTTCCAGCGCCTTCACGGCGTCGGCCACGGTCGCGTGTTCGCTCCGGCCGTCGAGTCGCGCGATCAGCCCGAATCCACAGGAATCGTGTTCGAAATCAGCGCGATAGAGTGTCTTCAACGGCCGTACTCAAGCGTATGGTCGGCCTCCTAGCATAGCGGATTCGGAACGACTCGCGGAAAGTGGTCCGTCGACTCCGGTCCGGGCGGCATCGGGCCGGTCGGGCTCGAGCGGCAGCAAGCGCGCAAACGCCGGGTAAAGCGCCCCGGCAACGCCGCTTCGATCGCGAAGGGCGCAACGAAAAAGGGCGCCCCGAGGCGCCCTTTCCGACGAACGGTCCGCGCCGGGCGCGGGTTCGCTCGATGCTCGATCAGCCGTTGTCTTCGGTCGCGTCTTCGACCTCGTCCTCGACATCTTCGGCCGTCTCCTCGACTTTCTCGCCGACTTCCTCGGCGGCATCCTCCATCTCTTCACCGGCGTCCTGCATTTCCTCGCCGGCTTCTTCCATAGGTTCTTCGTCCTGGCAGCCAGCCAGCGCCAGTGCCGAGACGGCGAACATTGCAATCAGCAGATGCTTGAACGTTTTCATGTCGGACTCCTTCGTTCCCGCTTGTCGGCGGGCGAGTGAATAGGTTCCTACAACATAACACGGCGCCCGGGCGCGCCCGGCAGCCCGGTCTGTCAACGGGTCCTGGCCCGGGCTGCCCGGCGACGATGCCTTTCCTCACCGCGACGGTCACGTGCGTTCGCGAGTTGCAGGCAATCGGTTGTGGATCCGACGTTGCTAGAGATCCAGCACGTAGCGTGCGACCAGCTTGTTCCCGCGAGATGCGATGGTCTCCGAGCCGGCTACGGTGCGTTCGTAGCGCATTCCGAGCTTCTCGGCGACGCGGATGGAAGCCGAGTTCGGCGGGTCGATGACCGCGACGATGCGCTCCAGCCCCATGTTCCGGGCATGCGTGATGAACGGGCGCGCGGCCTCGACGGCGAAGCCTTTTCCCCAGTAGTCCTTCCAGATCCACCAGCCGATCTCGAATTCCCCGCTGTCCAGCGGCTGCATGCCGGCCAGGCCGACGATGGCACCGGTCTCGGCGTGTTCCACCGCGCCGAAACAGACCCCGTGCGCGGCGAGGTGACGCCGCTGCCGCGCCAGCAGCTCGTCGACCTCGTCTTCGCTCCACGGCCTGCCGTTGATGTAGCGCATCATCTCGGCATCCGATGCCATGCGTTCCAGGCCGGCCCGGTCGGTTTCGCGCCAGGGATGCACGATCAGGCGTTCGGTGGGAAAGAAGAAGCCCATCCCGCGATTATTGCCCGAAACCGCCGGCAGCGCGGCTCGTCGCGGCTCGAAACCGCGTAACAAGGGGCGTAGAATCGAGCCGGATCGCTTGTCGACCGGTCGTCGACCGGGAGGCCTTCATGAGCAGACACATCGGACCGTTCGAGATCGTCGAGGAACTCGGCCGCGGCGGCATGGGCGTGGTCTACAAGGCGCGCGAGGAGTCGCTGCAGCGATTCGTCGCCATCAAGATGCTTGGGCATCCGCTCGTCGACAACGATTCGGTGGTCCAGCGTTTCATGCGCGAGGCGCGTGCGGTCGCCGATCTCAATCATCCGAACCTCGTCCAGGTCTTCCGCGTCGACAAGCACGAGCAACAGCCGTACTTCGCGATGGAATACGTCGAGGGCGAGTCGCTCAAGACGCTGATCCAGCGCGAGCGCCGGATGCAGCCGACGCGTGCGCTGCAGATTCTCAAGGAAGTCGCCATGGGACTGGCCGCGGCCCACGAAAAGGGCGTCGTCCATCGCGACATCAAGCCCGAAAACATCATGCTGACGAAGTACGGCGGCGTGAAGGTCGTGGATTTCGGCATTGCACGCGTCGACGAGCCCGGCACGCGGCTGACGACCACGGGCGTCGGGCTGGGAACGCCGAGCTATCTCTCGCCCGAGGTCTGCATGTCGCAGGACGTCGACCAGCGCTCGGACATCTTCTCGCTTGGCGTCGTGCTGTTCGAGATGCTCACCGGCGAAACGCCGTTCAAGTCCGACAGCCCGTTCGAGCTGATGACCAAGGTCGTCGAGGCGAAGGTTCCCGACATCAAGACGCTGAATCCCAACGTCGACGAAGGCATCCGGAAGATTCTTGCGAAGATGATCGCCAAGCGCCCCAAGCTGCGCTACCAGAAATGCGACGAGCTGATCAGCGACATCGAGGACTATCGCGCCGGGCGGATGCCGAGGTATGCGCGCAACGCGTTGCTCGAAACCGTTCCCGCCGTGGACGGCGGCCTGGCGGATGCGACATCGGCGGTCGATGCCGCGCATGCCGGGGAAGCGGAGGCCGATGAAGCGGCCGCCGACGCGCGGACGACGCCGATGCCGGCGGCCGGCGCGGACGCGGATGCCGCACGCTCGCCCGCCGCAAACACCGAGGCCGTTCCGCAGCGGAAGAACGGCTCGTCCGGCAGGCGATGGGCCGCGGTTGCCCTCGTTGTCATGCTGCTGGCAGGCGGCGCAGTGGCCGGGGGCTGGTACCTGACCGGTGGCGGCGAGCGGCCATGGACGGCCTGGTTCGGCGATGACGGCGACGAGCGGGTCATCGCATCGGCCGATTTCGGAAAGCGGGAACGGACGGCTGCCGCCGACGATGCGGCATCGTCTCCGTCGGATGCAACAGGGAGTATGGTCCGGGCCGAACCCGCGGCGGCTTCCGCGACCGGCACGGGGCCGGAGAAGGCGGTGGACGCGTCGTCGACGCGGCCCGGGTCCGGCGCCGGGATCGAGCCGGTCTCCGACACCGCCGCCAGTGATCCGGGTGCGGGCGGGTCGTCCCTGAACGAGACCGAAAGTCCCGGGCCGAACGCGGAAGCCGAGGACGTCGAACCGTCCATCGGCCTTGCCGCCGAGAACCCCGGTGGCAGACCTATGGACGAAGCGTTACCGCCCGGAAGCGGCGACGAACGGTCCGGCGATCCCGCGGCGACCGAAAGTGCGACCCGAACGCCCGAAACAAGAGAATTCTCCGACGTGCCGAGGATCGCGACCACCGGCGAATCGTCGGGCAATCCCGACGCTCCGGCTGCCATGGTGGCGCCGCCCGCGTCCGGCCCCAGCGCGATGCCGGATGCGCCGCGCGTCGCCGTCATCACCATCGGGGACCCGGCCGTCGCACGACCCGTCGCCCGGGTGTTCAAGCGGGGCCTGACCCGCGCCGACTTCGAGACGGTGGACGAGCAGCTCATGGACGGGCTGGTCTATGCCGAAAGCCTGGCCGGCGTCGTGCGCACGGCGCGTGACAACGGCGCCGACGTGCTGGTCTACATCGACGTCGTTCCCACCGGCGAGCGCGAGCTCCAGTATTTCGGGCGCGCCGAGGTCCAGCTTCTTGCAGAACTCGAAGTGCGAGTCGTCGATCTCCACAAGCAGCGCAACCTCGGACGGCCGGTCACTCGTGCACTGGAGTACGTCTCGTTGACCGCCGACCGGGAGGCGCGCAGGGCAGCCGCGCCGGTGGCTCGCAACGTCGTCAACCGGCTTCGGGCACTGCGTGCAATGCGCAGCGGAGCCGAACCCGGCTGACTCGAAGCATCAGTCGATGGGTTCGGGGTGGCCGAAGTAGAACCCCTGGAACAGGTCGATCCCGATCTCCGCGCAGGCCGATGCGGTTTCCTCGTTCTCGATGCCTTCGGCAAGCGTCCGGACGCCGAGATCCTGGATCATCCCGTTGAGCCGGGACAGGAACCGGTGCTCGGATGATCCGCGGTTGTCGACGCCGCGCACCAGCGCGATGTCGAACTTCAGGAAATCCGGCGGCACGAGAACCAGTTCCTGCAGACGTGCCTGGCCTGCACCGAAATCGTCATAGGCAAGTCGCACGCCGATTTCGCCGAGTTCCTTCCGGATCCGCGCCATCATCTCGAGATCGGTGACTGCGGTTTCGTGGACCTCGAAGACCAGCTCCAGATCGGGGAAACGCTCCTGCAGCGAGGCGAGTTCGCCGAGCAGACGTTGCGGGTCGCGGAGTTCGGACGGGTGGGTGTTGAAGAACAGCGGGCCGCGCATGCCCGAGCGAGCCGCCGCGGCGAACGCCTGACGGCGCATCATCTCGCTGAGCTGCACCGAGACCTCCAGCGCGTCGGCCAGCGCGAACAACTGGCCGGGCCCGGCATCCAGCGTCGGGTGACTGCCGCGGCCAAGCAGTTCGTGTCCGAAGACCCGGCCCTCGCGGTCGGCGATGACCTGCCGGAAGCCGACGACCATCTGGCCTTCCAGGAGCTCGTTGAATTCACGCACGGTCACCGGAAATTCGTTCGGCAGCGTGCCGATGCCGAACTGGGTGCGTTCGTCCTGGCGCGCGGGTTCCTCGACCGAGACCACGACCAGACGGAATTCCTGGTCGCCGACGTGGACCACGTCGCCGTGCATCAGCGCCGTCGGCTCGCCGATGCGATCGCCGTTGACGAAGGTCCCGTTGGTGCTGCCGAGATCGCGGATACGGAGCCGGCCGGATCCGTCCTGATCGATTTCGGCGTGGTGCCGCGAGATCCGGGCGGTATTGACACGGACACAGCAGTCCGGCTGGCGCCCGATCACGCAGGGATACGAATTCAGACCGAAGCGACGCGGGCGCGCACCGCCCCCGACCGCCTGTTCCAGGTACACGTCCACCGGCATCAGATGTCTCCCGCCCGTCGGCGCGATCGCGCCGCGGCGGAGGCAAAAATAACACAGAGCGCGAAGCCATCCTCGAAACGACGATTCGGGATACCCCCGTGCTGCTGATCGAAGTCATGATCCGCCGCGCGCGATATGCGACTCTGACCGAAAGCCGACCCATGCCATGGTCCGCGGGCCGCTCGGGGCTCGAACCGCGCCCGATCCATCCGCTCCGACGAGATGGGCCGGCGGGAGCAGCAGCAATGACACGACTCGACGAAGCCGCGCGACTCATGGACGGGTTCGCCGCCCGGACCGGAATCGACGACGGCCCCGCCCGTCGCCGCTACCTGTGGACCGATGCGTTCGCGGTCGGCAGTTTCATCGGGCTGGCCGAAACCGGCGACGCGAACGCGATGCGGCGCGCTCGCGATCTGGTGGCCAGGGTTCACGAGGTGCTCGGCGCGTATGCCGACGACGGCACCCGGCCACGGTGGCTCGGTCGTGTCGACGACGCCGCACACCGTCGATCGCCGACCGCGGCCGGGCTTCGGATCGGAAAGACGATGCCCGAGCGCGGTCCGGGCGAACCGTTCGACGAGCGCGCAGAGTGGGATCGCGACGGGCAGTATTTCCATTACCTTGCGCGCTGGATGCACGTGCTCGAGCGGATGGCCGAGACAACCGGCGAGGCCGAATACCACCGCTGGGCGTTCGAGCTCTCGGTCGTCGCGTTCGACGCGTTCGTCAAGCGCGACCGCGACGGACGGCCGATACGGATGTTCTGGAAGATGAGCATCGACCTTGACCGCCCGCTGGTTTCTTCGATGGGCCAGCACGATCCGGTCGACGGCTGGATCACGTCCCGTCAGCTGGCCGCATCGGCGTTCGCCGACGACGCGCAGAAAGTGCAGCTGCACGAGCAGGGGCAGGTCTACGCAGCCCTGGCGCGTCGCATGGAATGGGCCACCGCCGACCCCCTGGGCACCGGCGGCATGCTCTGCAGTGCCTGGTGTCTGTGGCGAAGCGAGCGCGGCGCCGACCCCGATCCGGTCGCGCGCCTGCTCGAATCGTCCGTTCCCGGCATGGAGCACGTCTCGCGTCAGCGCCTGCTGAAGTTCGATCCCGGGCAGCGTCTCGGTTTCCGCGAGCTGGGACTCGCGATCGGCCTGCATGCAGCCAAGTTTCTCGCCGATGACGCGGGGCGGTTTCCGGGATCGGACGCAGCCCGACGCCGCCTGCTCGAAGCGTTGGATCCCTGGCGCCGGGCGTCGAAGACGGCCGAACGAATCGAGGCGACATGGCTGGAACCGCGTCATCGCCGATTGCCGGCCTGGACCGAGCACCAGGACATCAACGATGTCATGCTGGCCACCAGCCTGGCCCCGGCCGGTTACCTGGGGCGGGCACCCGCCGCACGCTCACGAACCGAAGGCAACCGAGGATCGGAGAGATGAAAGGATTCGAGCAGCAGCGCAGGGACATGGTCCAGCACCAGCTCGCCGAGCGCGGCATCCGCGACGAACGGGTGCTCGATGCCATGCGCGAGGTTCCGAGGGAACGCTTCGTTCCCGAGTCCTACCGCGAAATGAGCTACCGGGACGGTCCGCTGCCGATCGAGGACAGCCAGACGATCTCGCAGCCGTACATCGTCGCGCTGATGATCGAGGGACTGGAGCTCGAAGCCGGGGACCGGGTGCTGGAAGTGGGCGCGGGGTCGGGCTATGCCGCGTCGGTTCTCGGTCGCGTCGCCGGAGAGGTCTACGCCATCGAGTACCACGAAAGGCTTGCGGGCCTTGCCGCCGAACGAGTCGAAGCGCTGGGATACCACAACGTCGAAATCCGGCCCGGCGACGGCACGCGCGGCTGGCCGGAGCAGGCGCCGTTCGACGCCATCCTCGTGTCGGCCGGGGGGCCGGACGTTCCGCCGACGCTGGCCGGGCAGCTGAAGGTCGGTGGACGCATGGTGATCCCGGTCGGCGACCGGACCCACGCCCAGGATCTTCTGCGCGTGCATCGCGTCGACGAGCACGAATACGAGCAGGACTCGCTCGGCCGCGTGCAGTTCGTTCCTCTGGTCGGTGCCGAGGGCTGGCGGGCCGGCGAACCACCCCGACCCATCTCCCGCGACAAGCCATCGTTCTCCATAAAGCGCCAGCGACTGGCCGACAAGGTGGCCGACGCCTGCGAACCCTTCGACGACCTCGACTCGGCCGATCTCGCTCCGCTACTGGAGCGGATCGGCGACTCGCGCGTCGTGCTGATCGGCGAAGCGAGCCACGGCACGTCGGAGTTCTACCGCATGCGCGCGCGTATCACGCAGGCGCTGATCGAGAAGGCCGGTTTCAACGTCGTGGCCATCGAGGGCGACTGGCCCGATACCAGCATGCTCGATCGCTACGTGCGCGGTTGGAGCGGGCCGGAACTGGAACAGCCGCCGTTCTCGCGCTTTCCGCTGTGGATGTGGCGGAACCGCGAAACGCTGACGTTCGTCGACTGGCTCGCCGAGCACAACCGGTCGATCGGCGACGATGCCTCGCGCGTCAGCATGCACGGGCTGGATCTCTACAGCCTGTACAACTCGATCAACGCGGTGCTCGACTACCTCGAGGACGTGGATCCGGCCGCGGCCGACCGGGCCCGTCAGCGCTATGCGTGCTTCTCGCCGTGGGAACGCGATCCCGCGACCTACGGCCGCGCCGCGGTCACCGGACAGCGGGAGGACTGCGAGGACGAGGTCGTCGAAACGTTGATGGACCTGCTCGAGCAGCGAATGGCTTACCGCACGTCCGATGGCGAGGCGCTGTTCGATACCGAGCAGAACGCCCGGGTCGTGCGCGACGCCGAGCGCTACTACCGGATCATGTTCTACGGCTCGCGCGAATCTTGGAACCTGCGTGACCGCCACATGTTCGAGACGCTGCAATCGGTGCTGGATCATCGCGGCGACGATGCCAAAGCCGTCGTCTGGGCGCACAACAGCCATCTCGGCGACGCCTCGGCCACCGAGATGGGGATGCGCGGCGAACTCAACCTCGGCCAGCTCGCGCGCGAGGAGTGGGGGAACGATGCCTACCTGGTCGGTTTCGGTACCGACCACGGCACCGTCGCGGCCGCGTCGAACTGGGACGAGCCCATGCAGGTCATGCGCGTTCGGGCTTCGCTGGACGGCAGCTGCGAGCGGCTGTTCCACGAATCCGACGAAGACCGTTTTCTGCTGCCGCTGCGAGATGCCGGCTCGGACCTGATCGACGAACTCGCGACCAAGCGCCTGCAGCGTGCCATCGGCGTGATCTACCGGCCCGAGACCGAGCGCGTCAGCCACTACTTCGAGACCGTGCTGTCGAAGCAGTTCGACGAGTACATCTGGTTCGACGATACCGATGCCGTCCGGCCGCTGACCGAAGACGACTACGAGTCGCTGAACGATGGCCACCCGCTCAAGACCTGACGACGGCGCGCGGCGCGTGATACCTTGAGAGCACCGGGAGCGGCCTCTGGTTCTTCGAGGGCGCATGACAACATGAAGTGGTTCCAGCGCGCCGAGGATTCGCATTCGTTCCGGCGCAAGTTCCGAGACGACTTCCAGTTCGCGATGGTCGTGCTGTTCGGTGCGCTCGCGGCGCTGGTGATTTCCGGCTTCGTCGTCTATCGCTATCTGTTCGGCTATTACTTCGGCGGCACGGTCAACCTCGTGATCGTTCTCGCCGTGTCGCTCGTGCTCGTCTACGCGATCAAGGGCGGAAATACCGTGCGCGCCGGACGCTTCTTCGTGGTCGTGGTCGTCGTCGGTTGCGTCGCATCGACGGCGCTGTTCGGCCGCACCGGCATCCTCTGGGGCTACGTGGTGCTGTGGATCAACTTCCTGCTGACGGGGCGACGTTTCGCGCTGGTCGCGAACCTGATCCTGATGACGGTGCTGATCATCGAGACGAGCCTGTTCCGGTCGGTGCTGGAAGGCGTGACCTACATCATCACCGCGCTGATGGTCACGGCGTTCGCCTATATCTTCGCTGCGCGCCTGGCCCGCTACCAGGACCAGCTTGAACTGCTCGCGCTGCAGGATCCGCTGACGTTCGCCGGAAACCGGCGCATGATGCGCCGCGATCTCAACGCCGCGATCTCGAGCAAGCGTCGAAGCGGCCGTGACTACACGCTGCTGCTGATCGACCTCGACCATTTCAAGGACATCAACGACAGCCATGGGCACGAGACGGGAGACCGGGCGCTGCGCGAATTTGCCGATCTCGTTCGCGAGCACATCCGTGCAGAGGACGGCTTCTATCGTTTCGGCGGCGAGGAGTTCGTGCTGCTGATGCCCGATCACGGGTCCGGAACCGCCATGAATGCCGCCCGTTCGCTTCACGGACGCATCAGCGGCCGGCTCGTCTTCGAGGGACAGGCGCTGCGCTTTTCGGCCGGCGTGGCCGTTCTGGGCGCCGAAGAGGACTGGCCGGAGTGGCTGACGCGCGCCGATCGGGCGATGTATCGCGCCAAGGAGAACGGCCGCAATCGGATCGAACTGGCCGACGAGGAAGCCGGCGAAGTCTCCCCGAAAACGCATCGACTGGTCCATTCGGCGGACCGGGGCGCCGGGCTTTTGCTGGAACGGGATCGATGAACAGCGCCGGTCCGGTCCAGTATGCTGATCGGCGATACGTCAGTCCGGAGGCACTTGCATGGACATCGAACTGAAGACCGGCGACATCACCGAGCAATCCGATCTCGACGCCGTCGTCAATGCCGCCAACGCCGAACTCGCGCCCGGCGGCGGCGTGGCCGGCGCGATTCATCGTGCAGCCGGATCCGAGCTGGCCGAGGCCTGTCGAGACCTGGCGCCCATCGAGCCCGGCGAGGCCGTCATCACCGAGGCGTTCGAGCTTCCCAATCGGTACGTCATCCACGCGCTGGGCCCGCGCCACGGCGTCGACGAGCCCTCCGACGAACTGCTCGCCGATGCTTACCGGAACTCGCTACGGCTGTGCGAGGAGAACGACGTCGAATCGGTGGGGTTCCCGGCCATCTCGGCCGGCGCGTTCGGGTTTCCGGCCGAAGATGCCGCGCGCATCGCGTTGAAGACCGTTGCGGCGCATGCTCCCGACGGCCTGAAGGTGCGGTTCGTGCTGTTCGACGACGAAGATCGGGCCGTGTTCGAGAAACTGCGCTCGGAGATCGGCGAATAAAGCGAGCGGCCGGGGTCCGAGCGGGCACGTAATGATCGGCGCCGTTGCCCTCGCCCTCGAGCGGCTCGGCAGCCGGGAATACGCCTGCCGGTCTCGCGGGTACAATACGTCGTTTTCGTCCTTCTCACTCCAGGAACTTTCCGATGTCATTCAAGAGTCAGTCGGCGCGGCCGATGGTCGCCTTGCTGGTCGTCTTCGTGCTGAGCGCGTGCTCGACCACCCCGCCCGAGCATATCGATGCCGACGGGCAGCGAACGCAGCAGATCTGCGAGGAGCGCCCGGCCGGGACGGGCTCGCGGCTCGGCCGGCGCGTTTGCCGGACGGTGGTCGTCGAGGAATCGGCGAAGCCGGAGACCGAGCGCACGGCAGGCGAGCCCGAGCGGGACTGACGCGTTCATCGGCGCCTGACGCGGGCCCGGCTAGGCTTCGGGTCATGAATGCGCGATCCTCGATTCCCGACGCCGAGTCGGTCTGGGACTATCCCAGGCCGCCGCGGATCGAGCGCGTCGACTGGCACCTGAAGGTCGTTCACGACGATCGCGTGGTCGCCGAAACGCGCCGCGGCCTGCGCGTGCTCGAAACCTCGCATCCGCCGTGCTACTACTTTCCGCCCGACGACGTCGATTTCTCGCGGCTCGAACCCAGCCCGACGCGGACGTACTGCGAGTGGAAGGGCCAGGCCCGATACTGGCACCTGCGCGGGGACGACGGCGTTGCCGAGGACGCCTGCTGGGCGTACCCGGATCCGTCCGATGAGCGGATCCGCGACTGCGTATCGTTCTACGCCCGCAATGTCGATGCCTGCTTCGTTGCCGGCGAGCGCGTGCAACCGCAGGAAGGCGACTTCTACGGTGGCTGGATCACGGACTGGGTCCAGGGGCCGTTCAAGGGCGGGCCCGGCACGCGCGGGTGGTAGACCGCGCCGGCGGCGCGTTGGATCGTTGGTTGGCTGGTTGACCGGCCTGCAGCAAGCAAATATCCACCTGTACCGTGTCGTTTCCCGGCATCCTGGGAACCATGGCCGTTCGGTCGCCCACCCCGGTCCTCCCCCGCTCGCGGGGAGGGTCTGGGAGGGCGTGATCCAGGGCCTTCGCTCGTCACTCTGCTTTGTTGGCAGAAGCACCTGGACACGACACCAGTCCCGAATATCCCAACAACTGAACATCCAAATAACCAATTAACCAAAAAAACCAACTAACCAAACAGATCACCACGCGGTTCCCGGTTTGCTACGCTGGCCCTTCAGGGCGCTTGATCGGCCTTGCGTCCCGATTTGCGGGAGGTGCGCATGAATCCGGCAAGCCGGCACCGTACGAGAGGCGACGTCGAGAATCTCGAGGCACTTCGGCAGAAGGCCGAGCGCTTCGACCGGTTCACCGCCTCCGTTCCCGCGCTGTTGTACGACTACGTGATCGACGACGATGGTGTCGCCCGCTGCCTCTATTGCAGTCCCTATTCGAACGAACTGTTCGGCATTCCGCCCGACGCGGTCGAGCGGGACATGGGCATACTGTTCGGACTGATTCATCCCGACGATCGGGACCGCTTTCATGCCGAAGATCGCCGTGCCAACCGGGAGGACACGAAGTTCTTCATCGAACTCAGGGTGATCCTTCCCGACGGGCAGGAGAAATGGCTGCGGATCTCTTCGAGCCGGAACCCGGCCGCCGGCGAGGGGCCGGCCATCTGGTCCGGATACATGATCGATATCAGCGAGACCAAGCGCGCGCAAGCACTGCTCGAGCAGCGTTCCACGCATGATTTCCTGACCGGGCTGGCAAACCGCCAGCGTTTCCAGGAGCGATTCGAAGCCGAGATGCAGCGTGCGAGGCGTTACGCGACGCCTGCTGCCGTGCTGTTGATGGACCTTGACCGATTCAAGGCCGTCAACGATCGCTTCGGCCACGATGGCGGTGATCTGGTACTGAAGGAATTTTCCGGGCTGGTGCAGGCGCAATTGCGCGTGGTCGACACGCTTGCCCGCTGGGGCGGCGAGGAATTCACGGCGCTGCTCCCCGAAACGAGCAGGGGCCAGGCCCACGATGTCGCCGAGCGCATCCGCGCCGCCGTGGAGCGTCATCGATTCGTCGCTCAGGGCCATCGCGTGCCGGTGACGGTCAGCATCGGGGTGTGCGCGCTGGAGCAAGGGGACGACCGGATCGAGCCCGTCATGCGCAGAGTCGACGACGCGCTCTACCGCGCCAAGCGCGACGGCCGGAACCGGGTGGTCGCCGACTGAAGGCGGGTCTCGTTCGTTGATTCGTTGGTTCGTTGGTTCGTTGATTCGTTGATTCGTTGATTCGTTGCTTCGGCAGTTCGAAGGAAGCTTGGTTCAAAGCCTGGCCCGTTGGCCTTCAGGACCCGAACCACCAACCAAATCACCAACCAACCAGATCACCAACCAACCAGATCACCGACCGCCGCCGATCAACTCGCGGTATTCCGCTCCGGCCGCTTCGAGGCCGTCGCCGCCGTCGCCGCCGTCCCGGAGCTGGCGTTCGATGACCGTCCTCAGTCGCGCGACATCGATGTTCGTGTTGCCGGCCATCGCCAGTTCGAGCAGCCGGACATTGGATTCGACGTTTTCGGGATCGATGAATGCGTCGCTCCCGTTGCGCAGGTCTTCCGCGAGATGTCGACGCCAGCGAATCTCGCCATCGCGATTTCCGACCTGCCGGTCGATGTCGGCGAGCAACCGAAGACTGGACAGTGGGCCTGCGCCGTCTGCCGCCGCGATATCCCGTTGTGCCGTGTAGGCGCGCTCGGCGAGCGTGCGGGAACGCTCCGGCTGCCCGATTTCCAGGTGCGCGTACGCGGCATCATGCAATGCCTGCACGGTTTCCGGATGATCGGCGCCCAGCAATCGCTGCCGCCATTCGGCGGTCGATTCGAACAGCGGGGCCGCGCTGGCGGGATCGCCCGTGCGCATGTAGAGCCCCGCGAGGCTTTGCTGGATGCCCAGCGTGATCGGACTGCTGACGCCCCAGGTATCCCGGCCCAGTTCGAGGATTTCCCGGAGCAGCGACGTCGCCTCGTCGAAGCGCTCGAGATCCATCAGCGTCAGCGCCATGTTGTTGAGCACGCGCAGCGTGGATGCGTTGCGTCGACCGTACTTCGCGCTCAGGATCGCACTGACTTCGCGTTCGACGTCCAAGGCTTCCTCGTACCGGCCCAGCGCGCCCAGCGCGGCGCCGACGTTCAGGCGGGCGCTGTAGTACGGCTGGTCCGAGACTTCGAAGTTCACGCGAGCACGCTGGGCGCTGCGGCGGAAATGCTCAAGCGCCGATTCCATGTTGCCGGCCAGCGCGTGCACATAGCCGATGGTGTTCACCGCGCGGACGGTATTGGCATGATGCGCACCAAGTTCCCGCTCGGCGCGGTCCAGGTTGCGCCGCGCCGTTTCAAGGGCCGCGTCGTGATCGCCGGTATTGACCAGGAGGTTCGCGAGGCTGTCCCAGGTGTCGTGCCGCAGGTCGAGCTGCTCGGGATCGACGGCATCCATGCGTTCCAGGATCTCGTCGAGTTGGGTGCGGGCGCCGGCGTAGTCGCCGTTCTGCGACAGCAGCCGGAAATACTGCTGGCGGGCATGCAGCGTGGCGGTCGCGTCCGGGCCCAGTGCCTGCAGCCGCAGGCCGACGATGCGCTCGGCCAGGGGAAGGCTGCGCTCGATCATCCCGGCGTTGCTGTAGACGTCGCGCACGGTTTCGTAGAGTTCGGCCTGCAGGCGCGGCTGGTCGGAAAAGTCGGCCGCGATGTTGTTCACGGCACGCTGCAGCATGAACTCGTTCATGAGGTCCTGGGCCAGGTCGGTCGGATTGATCCGACCCACGGCGGTTTCGAACGCCTCGACGCCGGCGTCGACCGTCTCCTCGCCGACCGTGTAGTCGAACGACCGCGCGTATTGCGACCGCAGCCGGTCGACGAAGCCTTCGCCGAGCTCGCGCGGGTCCAGGTCGCCCAGCATCGACTGCTGGAACATGACCATGCGCTCGAGCTCCTGCGACCGCGCCTCGGCGATGCGCTGCTGGGTTCGCGCCTCGTGCATGCCGGCCAGGGCCAGCGTCAGGCCGGCCGCCAGCGCGACCATGATGCCGGCCGTGGCGGCCACCGCCCAGGCGTTGCGGGCGACGAAACGCGCGAAGCGGTAACCGCCGCCGTCGCCCATCGCGCGAACCGGTTTGCGCTGCAGGTGGTTGCCGACGTCGTGGGCCAGCTCGACGGCGCTGGCATAGCGCTGCTCGCGCCGGGGCGCGATCGCCTTTAGCGCGATGGCGTCGAGGTCGCCCTTCAGGTCGCGCGCCAGTTTCCGCGGCGTGCTGCCGCGCTCACGCGCGATGCGATGGACGTCGCTTTCGTCCTGCACCAGCAATTCCGACGGCGGTTTCGGCGGCCGTTCGATCAGCGTTCGGAGAATCACCGAGGTCTGCGTGCCCTTGAACAGCGCGCCGGGGTGGGGCCGCCGTGCACAGAGCAGTTCGCACAGGATGACGCCCAGGGAATAGACGTCGGCGCGCGTGTCGATTCCGACGCTGCTGTCGAACAGCTCGGGGCTCATGTAGACCGGCGTGCCGGCCGATCCCTGGTGGCGCCGCTCGCTGGCCGAGGTTTCGGCGACGGCGATGCCGAAGTCGATGATCTTGGGCCGGGGCACGCCGTCGATCATCGAAACCACGATGTTGGACGGCTTGAGATCGCGGTGGACGATGCCCTTCTGATGGGCGTGCGAAACGCCGTTGCAGATCCGGATGAACAACTTCAGCCGTGCATGCACGTCCAGCCGGTTGCCGTTGCAGAAGTCCAGCAGCGACTCGCCGGGCACGTACTCCATCGCGAAGTACGGAAAACCTTCCGGGTTGGTGCCGGCCTCGAAGATCTGGGCGATGGCCGGATGCTGCATCTGCGCCAGCGCCTGGCGCTCGACCAGGAAACGGACTTCGCTGGATGGGTCCGGGATCCGCCGGCGGATGAGCTTGACTGCCACCTGGCGATCGACCGGCTCGAGCTGGCGGGCCAGGAACACGCGCCCCATGCCGCCGCTGCCCAGCGGCCGCACGACCGCGTAGCCGGGCAGCTTGAGTTCGTCGTCTTCGCCGCCGGCTTCGCTTCGGTCGCCCGTCCCGGTCAGGATGCTGGTGGCGTCCTCGTCCGGGGACGGGCCTTGTCGGGATGAAGCGCGCCGGCCGTCGCGGTCGTTTTCGCTCATCGATTCGCTCCCCTCGATTCGACGCCGGAGTCCGTACCCTCGTTCCGATTATGACGCATTGCCGGGCGGGGCGACCGATCGAACGGACCGGACCAGGCGCGCCGGGAATACCGGCCAGGAGCGATCAGGCGACCCGCAGTTCGTCGTGACGCGGCAGGTACAGCGCTGCCCGTACGTCGGTTTCACCCATGAGCTCGAACAGCCGCCGATACAGCGCCAGCTGGGTTTCGTAGCGTTCGGCTTCCTCGGCCAGGAAATCCTCGAGGTCGCCGCCCTCGTGATGACCGGACTTGTAGTCGATGATCCAGCGCGTGCCGTTTTCGTCGACGAAGGTCCGGTCGATGACGGCGTTGACGAGCTCGCCTTCGACGATCCCGGACACGGCCAGTTCGCAGTCGGCGTCCCTGTGCTCGCTGCTGAGGATCCAGCGGCCGGTTTCGCTGTCCAGCGTCCGGGCGAACGCGGCCTGGACGACCGCAACGGCTTTGTCGAGCCGGTCCGGTCCGGTGCCCAGCGCGCGCAGCAGGCCCGGGATGCGCCGGACCAGTCCCCGCCGTTCGGCATCGCCCAGATTCTCGATGCCGATCCGTCCGACGCGCTCCAGCATCTGGTGGAGCACGGTGCCGGTGCGTCTTGCCTGCTGGCCGGCCCAGTTGAACTCGATCTCCACGGCGTGCTCGCGCGGCGGGCGGGCCGGCTGCCAGGCCAGCTTCTCGCCGATGGGCGGCGCCCATCCCGACGGCACTCGTCGCAGCACCTGGTCGGGCATTGTCGCGGCTTCGGCTTCGGCTTCGGCTTCGGTTTCGGTCACAGGGGTCTCCCCCAGATCGAACGCATCCAGCGAATCGAGGAATCGCCCATTGTTCTGCGGCCAGAGGATCTCCAGCAGACTGCCGCGTGTCGGCTCCGGTTTTTCGGGATCCAGCGTCGCGCTGAGGATCAGCCGCTCCCGGGCCCGCGTCGTGGCGACGTAGAGCAGGCGCTGGTTCTCGTAGGCGTCGCGCTGCTTCTGCTCGCCGCGGATCAGGTCGATCAGCGGGGAGTCGGCACTCTGGTCGGCTGCCCGCAGCGGCGCGAGAAGAACCTGCTCGTCCCCCGCCTCGGGCGTGAACGGCAGCCAGTAGAGCAGATCGCGGTCGGGACCGCGCGTGCCGCGATTCAGGCCCGGGATCGCCACCAGGTCCCACTCCAGTCCCTTCGCGCCGTGCATCGTCAGGATTTCCAGCTTGACGTCTTCACGGGCCGGGTCCCCCTCGGTATGGCAGCCGTCCAGCAATTCGAACAGGTCATTGAGGTCGTCGACGAGCCCCTGTGCCTCGGCGGTCGCCAACGTGGCAAGCAGCAGTTCGGCCTCGCGCAGCTCGGTCTCGGGCCGGGACAGGCACTGCGGTCCGCCGAGCCGATGCCATGCGCCTTCGACCAGTTCGCGCAGCGAGCGCCGGCCGATGCGTCGCCGGGCATCGCGCAGGCAGTCGAACACGCGCGCGGCGCGCGCCCGGCCGTCGTCGGACAGCCGGGCAAGCGCGTGCTCGTCGTGCGGGTCGCGGCCGTCGCCGGCCAGGTGCGCCAGGTCGGCCAGCATGAGTCCGCAGACCGGGGAGCGCAGCACCGCGAGCAGCGCCGAGCGGTCGGCCGGCAGCAGGATGGCGCGCATCAGCGCCAGCAGGTCGAGCGCGACCGGGCGCTCCAGCAGCGGATCGAGCTTGACGGCCCGAAACGGCACGCCGCGGACCTTGAGCGCGGGCAGGATGTCGGCAAGGTGGCTGCGGGCGCGCACGATGATCGCCGCGCGCCAGTCGGGATCGTCGCGATGACTCTCCAACGCGTCCGCGACGGTCTCGGCCAGCGCATCGGCCTCGGCGACGGCGTCGGGGCACGCGATCGTCTCGACGCTGCCGCCGGCCGCGCGACCCGTTTCGGACCGCGCGTAGCGCACTGCGCCCGCCGCGACGTTCTCGTCGGTCGGGAAGGCGGGACCGAGACCGGTGTTGACCCAGTCGACGATCTCGGCGCGCGATCGGAAGTTGCGTGTCAGGCGCAGCGGTTCGAGCTCCAGCCCGGCCAGCCCCTCGTCGCGCGTTCGCATGAACAACCCGACCTCGGCCTCGCGGAACCGGTAGATGGACTGCATCGGGTCGCCGACGACGAACAGTGTTCGGCCGTCGCCGGACTGCCAGCCGTGGGTGAGCTTCCCGAGAAGGTGGAACTGCGCCCAGTTGGTGTCCTGGTATTCGTCGACGAGGATGTGGCCGATGCGCCGGTCCAGGTACAGGCCGAGGTCGGTGAAGCCCGATTCCTCGTCCCCCAGCCCTTCCAGCGCGGCCGCCGAGAGGCCGGTGAAGTCGGTCTGCCCGGATTCGGCGAATACGAGCTGCAGTTCACCGGCCGCGCGCTCGAGGATTCGCACCAGCGCCTCCAGCACGCGCCACTGTTCGTCGGCGTAGCGCGGTTCGGGCAACGCACGGGCCCGGTCCAGCGCCATGGCCAGCTCCTCGTCGTCGGCGACGGCGTCGAGAAACGACCCCATCGCCGCCTTTTCGGTGGTTTTCGGTGGAAATCCCGTCGCGATCGAAACCGATTTGCGCACCGTGCCGGTTCTGGTCAGCAACAACTCGCCCAGCGCGCGCCACAGCGCGAGGTCGTCGGCGTCGGCGGCCGGCAGCCGGTGGACGTCGGAGTAGGCCGTGATGTCCGAGGCGCGCCTTTCGCCGCGCAATGTGTCGGCCGCGAACGCAGCCAGGCCGACGAGCCGGGCACCGTCGAACCCCGCACGCGCCAGCGCCGCGTCCAGCGCCTCGCGGGCCGCGCGAAGCCGATCGACGACGACCGATTCGAGCACGCGTTCGAGCAGAGCGCGGTCGGGCGCGCCGGTCACGCCCAGCGCGCGCAGCCACTGCTCGCGCTTTCCGAGCAGGCCGACCAGCAGGTCCTCCACGTCCCGGGTCCGGTGATCGCGCCACAGCAGGACCAGCGACAGGTCGGCCGACAACTCGTCGTTGTCGACCGCATCGAGCACGCGCCGGGCCGCCCGCCGGTACAGCGCCGTGGTGTTGTCGGCCGGCGCCGGCACCGGTCCCAGCCGGCTGGCGACGGGCATGGTCCGGGCCAGGTAGTGGCTGAAGCTGTCGATGGTCCGGATCATCAGCCGCTGCGGATTCGCGGCGAGATCCCATTCGGCGGCCTTGTCGGCGATGGCCCGGGCCTTGTCCAGTGCCGCCTGCTCGTGCGGCGCGTCGGTCGAGAATCCTGGCTCCAGGAAGCGGAGGATGCGCTCACGCATCTCGGCGGCAGCCTTGCGCGTGAACGTGATCGCCAGGATCTCCTCGGGTGCTTCGACGACGTCGAGCAGTGCCAGGAAGCGTTCGACCAGCAGCGTCGTCTTGCCCGAACCCGCCGGTGCCTGGACGATGACCGAGCGCTGCGGCTCGACGGCGGCGAGGCGCTGTTCGCGGTCGCTCATCGGTCTTCCTCCAGCCGGGTCTCGACGGGTTGACGTTCGACAATGCGGCATAGCGCGTGCAGGTCGCAGTAGCGGCAGGCCTGCGGGTCGCGCGGATCGACCTCGGCGCGGCCGGCCACGAACGCGCCGGCCAGCGCCTCGAGGTGCCCGCGCCACAGCGCAAGCAGGTTCCGCCAGTCGTCGAATGCCTTCCAGGCATGGCCGGCCGATGCCAGCTCGACGACGCCGGGCATGCCGGCGTCCGTTTCGGCCAGGCCGTCGAACCGAACATCGTCCGGGGTCAGCCGCGCGAACGCGATCGCGGCCGGTGCCGGGTCCATTGCCAGCGCGTAGGCCGGCAGTTGCGGGTCGGCGATGCGCGCTTCCGGTCTCCACGCGTTCTTGCCGGTTCGTCCGGTCTTGTAGTCGATCAGCACGGTGCCGGCGGCGGTTTCGTCGATGCGATCGATCTTGCCGGTCAGTTCCAGCTCGCCGAGCCGCATCTCGATGCGTCGCTCGCGATCGATGACGCGGAACGGTCCGCGTTCCCGCTCGACCGCCAGCCAGCGTGCCAGCGCGCGGGCCGTGCAGCGCTGCTCCAGCGCCTTCGACCCCGCGCCCAGCCGCAGCAGATACCGCCTGGTGTGTTCCTCGACCTCCCGGCGCGCGGCGTCCTCGATGCGTGCCTCGCGTTCGCCGGACGACATCGCGACCAGGGCGGCATGGCCGTCCAGGCCCTCCCAGAACGCCTCCAGCGCGCTGTGGATCAGGCTGCCGCGCGCGGCGGCATCGAGGCCGGGGCGCGGCGGTGCCGGCTGGTACGCGCCCAGCCGATGCGCGGCGAACGCGCGGAACGGGCACACGGACTGGTCCCGCAGAACGCCGGTGCCGCCCCGCACGCCCTGGCCGGCGCATTCCGGCGCCGAGACATCGCCTTCAACGGATTCGAGTCGGACGACGTCGGCGGGCGCGCCGGGCTTCGGCACGCTGGGCTCGGGCCCGGCCAGCAGCGGTGTCGGCTCGCGGGGCCGGTCGTCGCTGCCGGTACTGTAACTGCCCTGCAGCGCGTCGGCGACGCGCAACAGGCCTGCGAGTTCGGCTCGGGCACGCGCGGCGCAGCCGTCACCGGTCGCGCCCGGAACGTCGGCCTGCACCGGGCCGGGAATCAGCGGATCCCGGCGGGCGGGCTTCGGCCAGGAATCGGCATCCAGCGTCGTGATCCACGCCGCGTCGAAGCGCGCGCCCAGGGCTTCCTCGACGCCCAGGACCTCGATCGGGCAGCCGGGATCCCGTTCGCGGAAGGTCGTCGCCCGCGCGCGCTCGGACAGCGCCGAGACCGCATCGGACCGTCGCATGGGCGCTGCGGCGACGACGTCCAGCGAGCCGAATTCGTCCAGCAGATCGTGCCAGCGCTTGAGGACCTGGAATTCGCGGCTGTCCAGCGACCGGCCGTTGCCGAAGCCCAGCTCGGACAGTTCGAGCTGGAAGCGGCGGGCCCACTCCGACGGCCAGGCCGCGTGTCCGTGCTCGCGCCGCAGCGCCCGCCAGTGCTCGATTCCGACGGCGAGCCCGTGGGCTTCGGTTGCTCTTGCATCGCGTGCCCACTCCGCGGCGGTGATCTCGTAGGGGGCCTGGTCCATCAGAAGCCGCACCGTTTCGGCGCGGGCGCGGAACTCGTCGCCCCAGCCGGCCAGCCACGGCGCGCGCAGCAGCCTGGCCGCCCGCGCCTGCGGAATCCTGGCCGGGTCCAGCTGGAGGATGACCAGTGCATCGGCGGCCAGCGGCCAATCGGCCAGCGGCCGGCCCAGCGAGACGTGCCAGGGCTCGTCGCCGCGTGCGGCCAGCGCGAACCCCGGCGGGTCGAAGACCTGGCGGAAGATGCGCTCGACGGCCTCCAGCCGTTCACCGAGATCGGGAACGACGACGGCGACCGATTTCGCCGGATCGGCTTCCAGCCGGCCGCGTGCCCAGGACGCGGCCGCGCGCAGCTCGTCGTCGGCTTCGGCGAAAGCCGCCAGGTCCACCGCTTCGGCGGGTGGTTCGGCGGGCGCCGGATCCGGCCGCTGGACGTCGACGCCCGCGGCTTCCAGCGCGGCGAGGATGGCCTCGAGCAGCGGAGCGGGCGGGAGCTCGAAGCCGGCGAGCTCGACGCGACCGGGGTGCGCGATTCGTTCTTCCGCGACCAGGCCGGGAAGCCGTGCCGCGAACGCCCATTCATCGACGACGCCGCGGTCGCGGCACAGCGCCTCGAAGCGCGCCGCCCAGTCGCGGAAACGACGCGCGTCCTCGCTCATCAGCAGCGTCGGCCACTGCCCGGGACGCTGCAGCCGGTACTCGTGGACGGTTCGCCAGGCGCGCTGCGCCAGGTCGGCCACGCGCGGCTCGCCGATGAAGATGTCGGTGTCGATGGCCTGCTGCCAAAGCGCGCGTGCCTGCGCGCCCGAAATCGGCACGGTATCGATCGCGCCCGAGATCAGTGCAGCCGCGCGCAATCGTTGCAGCCAGGCGCCCGTCGACAGGATCTGCGGGGCTTTCCAGGCCGATTCGCCGGCGGCCTCGCGCCGGGCGGCCAGCTTGCGCTGCAACGCACGCGCCAGGCGCGCCGTCGGCGTCAGGACCAGGGACGGGGATTGGCGCTCGGCTTCGACCATGCGCGCATTATGCGCATGCGACTTTCTCGAAAAGCGAGAATCCGGCCCCGGAACGCGCGATCAGGGCGTGCCGAGAAACGCGTGCTCGAGACCGGCCGATTCGAGCTCGGCGGCCAGGGCGTCACGATCGACCGGCCGGATCTCCTGGATGCGGCAGCGCATGTCTTCGATCAGCACGGTATCGAAGCGCGAAAGCATGTTGCGGGTCTGCGGCCGGATGGAGAGCGCCACGCCCGAGCCGAATCGAAGCTGGTCCGCGCAGGCCGGGTCCAGGCGCAGAAGGTAGAAGTCGTTCGGCTGCGTGCGCACCGCGAGCCACGGGCCTCCCAGCTGCTTCCACGCTTCGAGGCGGGGGAACACGATCCGCTCTTCCGACGCGCCGGCATGTTCCTGCCAAAGGGAGGTCGCGCGCTCGCGCTCGGTCGGGACGTCGTCGGTCGCGCAGGCGGTCAGGAGCAGACCGAGTACGAAGGCTGAGATCGATCTCATGGTGTCTCCATGCGTGCGGTGTGCCCGTTCGGACCCGTTTCGCGGCCGCGAGTTCGAGCACGCAGGCGGGACTTCGACCGGAACGCGCTCGTTCGATCGACGTGCCGGGGCGCCTCCGGGTTGCGCGACCGGGCCCACCGCAGGGCGCGTTCAGCGCTCCCTGATGAAAGAATGTTCGATTCCGCGTGCTTGCAGTTCGGTCTTCAGCGCCCGGTGGTCGACGGGGCGGATTTCCTGGATGCGGCAGCGCGCGTCGCTGGTGTAGACGGTGTCGAAGCGCGACAGCGTGTTGCGCGTGTCCTGCGCGATCGCAAGTCGCATGCCGGTGCCGAACCGCAGGTCGGTCGAGCAGACCGGGTCCAGCCGGAGCATGAAATAGTCGTTGGCCCGTGTACGCACGGCGACCCAGTCGCCGTCCAGCTGCTTCCAGGCCTCGGCCCGCGGGAACACCACGCGATCCCTGGACGGCCCGGCGTGGTCCTGCCAGAGGCCGGTCGCGTTCTCGCGCGTCGACGGTCCGGTGCCCGTCGCGCAGCCGGCGAGCAGCGCTGCGAGCGCGGCGAGCACGATCATCCTGGTCATAGCGGTCATGAGGTCTCCCTGTTCGTGGGTCGGCGAGTTTCGACCGGCTTGCCGGTCGTGCGTCCGATCGTACCGGATTGCCGGTTCCGGCCCGCATCCGCGCGACGATGACGTGGCTGGCCGATAATTTTCCGAGAGTTCGCCACGGAACGAGTCCATGAACCGAATCCTGCTCGCCGGCGCCGCGCTCGGCTTCCTGTCGGTAATCATCGGTGCGATGTCCGAACACGTCTTCCGGACGCGGATCGACGACGAAGTCTTCCGCTGGGTCATGACCGCGATCCGCTACCACCAGGTCGGCGCGCTGATCGTCACGGCGCTGGGTCTGGTGCTGATGGCCGATCTGCAGCGCATGATCAGGGGGCGACTGTCGCTGTCGGGTTGGCTTTTCGTGGCCGGCACGCTGCTCTTCTCGTTTTCGATCTACGCCTCGGCGCTGACCGGCATCGAGGCGCTGACCTATGCCACCCCGGTCGGGGGCATCACGCTGATGGCGGCCTGGCTGGTGCTGGCCCGGGTGGCGTTCGCTCAGTCGGGCGACCGATCCGGAGTCTGATCGGCTGAAAGCCAGCGGATGGGTCCGTACCATGCCGTGGCGGACTGCCCGGCGTCGTCGCAGTCGGTCATGATCGCCAGCGCGTCGACGGTCTCGGGATCGAGGTCGTGCAGTTCCCGGAAATCCTCGAGCACGTTGCGCCGCTCCGTGACCCATTCGCCGAGTTGTCGATCGCCGGAGCGGACCGCGACCATCATGAATTGACTCGCGTAGGCGTTCTCCCAGGTCGCGCCGGGCGGCCGGGAACTCGCCCAGACGTAATTGATCGCGCGGCTTCGAAACGCGGGCCAGCGCTCGGCGACGACGTAGACGCGCGCCGGGTAGTCGTCGCCGTCCTTGGTGGTTTCGTCGATGCCGGCGTACGTCGAATCCACGCGCCAGCGCCACTCCAGCACCGGCGCGTCGGCCAGTCGGTGCTCGCGCTCGAGCACCAGGCCGGACGCCGTCGCATCGCGGCAGCTCGCCCGGATGGCGCCGTGGTCGGCGTCGGCGTCGGCGCCGGTGACGATTGCGTAGTTCGTTCGGCCCTCGAACGACTGCGTTTCCCAGTCCAGGATATCGGCGGCACGATAGTCCTGGGCGAGGGCGGAGGTGGACATCACGGCGATGCAGAAACAGGCCGGTTTCATGGTCGTCTCACGATACGAATGCGTCGTCGACGCTAGCATGACCGCTTCGTCGAAGCATGAGGCCGGATTCCCGTGCCCGAAGGCCCCGAGACCTATCGCGACGCGCGTCGCATCCACGAGATCCTGGCCGGTCGCCGGATGACCGAGGTGTGGTTCGCGTTCGATTCCCTGAAATCGTGGCAGGACACGCTGAATCGACGCAAGCTCGCCCGGGCCCGCACGCTGGGCAAGGCGATATTGCTCGAGTTCGCCGACGGCACGACGATCTATACCCACAACCAGCTCTACGGTCGCTGGATGTTCAGCGATCCGGACCGCCGCCCCGACACCAACCGGCAGCTGCGCCTGGCGCTGAGCAGCACCGATCGCTCGGCGCTGCTCTACAGTGCCTCCGAGATCGAGGTGCTGCCGCCCGGAGAGGTCGAAGAGCACCCGTTCATCCGTCGCGCCGGCCTGGACATCCTGTCGTCCGGCGCCGATCGTGACGAGATCGGCGAGTGGATCACTCGGTCCCGGTTTGCCCGCCGGCGGCTCGGCCACCTGCTGCTCGACCAGTCGTTCCTCGCCGGCGTCGGCAACTACCTGCGCTCGGAAATCCTGTTCGGCGCGGGGCTGGGCCCGCAGGCGCGCATCGAAGAACTCGACGACGGCGACGTCCGCGCGCTGGCAGAGGCAGCCCACGACCTGATGTGGCGCTCGGTCGAGACCGGCGGCATCACCAACGACCCGCTGCGCTCGCGCAAGCTGAAGGAAGCCGGCTGGAAGCGCGCCGAGTACCGGCACTACGTGTTCGGCCGCGACGGCCAGGCCTGCTTCGAGTGCGATTCGGAGATCCGGAAGATCCGCGTCGACAACCGTCGTCTGTTCTACTGCCCGTCCTGCCAGGCCGGCTGAACCGGCCGGCTTTGCGCCGGCGCCCGGCAGCGGCTACGATGCATCGGCAGCCGCGGGGCTGCGTCGAACCGGGAGAACGTCGCCATGTCGATCCGTGTGCTCAAGATCCTGCTCGTCGTCTGCATCGGGTTGCAGGCGCTGCTCTACGCCATCCAGAACGTCGTCAATCTCGACGCCGCGTTCGGCGCCGTCGCCTACGTGTTCTCCATGGCCGATCATGCCGCCTATCCCGACCACGTCGGGCCGCCCGTCACGTGGGCCCCGCTGGTCTGGATCGCGTTGACGCTGATCATCGCCGGCGAGACGCTGGTCGGCGTGCTCTGCTTCAAGGGCGCCTGGGACATGTGGCGCCTGCGGCGGGCCGACTCCGCGGCGTTCGCGACGTCGCGCCACTACGCGATCCTCGGCTGCGGCGCGGCGCTTCTGGTCTGGATCGGCTTGTTCATGGCCCTGGGCGGAGCCTATTTCCAGATGTGGCAGACCGAGGTCGGCATCGGCTCGCTGGAAGGCGCGTTCATGTATGCGGTGTCTTCGGCGGTGGTGCTGCTGTTCATCAACCAGCCCGAAGAGCCCGAGCGCACGCCGCCGTTGTAGACGCCGCTCGTTTCACGGGCCGCGGATGAGGGCCGGGGAACGCGCAGCACGAGAGATACGAAGGGTAGGTCGGCGCTACGTCGCCGACGCGATGCCCGGTCGTGCGATTTCCATCCATCCCGTCGCGGATGTAACCGCGACCTACGACAGCGGGCGGAGCACGGTTACGTCAACGCAGATCCCGTAGGTCGGCGCTACGTCGCCGACGGGGTGCGGATTTGCAGCACCGCCGCGATCGACGCGGAAGGGATCAGCGGCCTGCGATGGTCGCTTCCGCTCTCGCCATCACGTCGCGGATGCAACCGCGACCTACGACAGACGGGACGCTAGTCGGTCGCAACCAGTTCCAGGCGCGCGACGCGGATGTCGGCATCGAACGATTCGCCGTAGGCCACGACGGCGATGGACTTCAGCCGGGAGAAATCCGGCGTCCCGTCGATGGACTTCCCGGTGAACGCGTCGAACGGGATAGTGCGCTCGCGCCATTCTTCGTCGACCGGCAGTTGGGCGCGATAGTACTGCCACGGGCGCCGCGTATCGGGCGTTCGCAGGTGGAGGTAGTAGGCGCCGGGCGTCCCTCGAACGACGACGCGCACGGCGCCGAACGCGCTCGCGTCCAGCGTTCCCCCGTCGCCGTCCAGCGGCAGCCGGGCCTGGATGAAGCCGCCGTTGTTGTCCAGCCTGACCGCGCCGTTCATCCGCAGCGCCGGGCCGCGGTCGGAATCGACGATGTCGGTCTGCATTTCGGAGACCCCGCCCATGACCCGGTCGGTGAACGCGCGCCATTCGGTCCCGATCGCCGATCGACCGTCGTCGCGGCCGAAGTCGTCGAGCAGCAGGACGTCGGCTTCAGCCACGGCCAACGTCCAGGCCAGCGCGAAGGGAACGAACATTGTTTTGCGGCGAGAATCCATTCATCGAGTATCACCGTAGCGAGTGAACGGTTCGGCGAGTGGTCGGTGCACCGATCAGCGCTCCGACTCGTCGAAGCCTCTTAACATGCCGGTGAAGATCAGGAATTGCGCGATGGTGTAAAGGCCGACGATGACGATTTCGGCATACGGGATCGGCGCGATGAACCGGTCCACGCCGATCAGCGAATCGGCGATCAGGAACAGTGCCGCCCCGAACCACACGCGGCCCGGCCGCCGCTCGACTCCGGCGGCCAGTAAGGCCATCGCGACGATCGCGACCGTGTAGACGATCACCGGCAACAGGAGTCCGCCCAGGCCCGGCAGCATGACGGCCAGCAGCACGGCACCGAACACGGCGACGGGAATCCTGTATTCGAGCCTCTCTCCCAGTGGACGCTGGCGTCCCAGGAACGCAGTGATGTAGGCGACGTGCGTGACGAGAAAGCACAGCAATCCCTGCAGGAGGAATTCACGTCGATCCAGCGCCAGGAACACGTCGCCGGCGGCCGCGGCCAGGAAGCCGATCGCCATGGGCATGGCGAACCGGAACGGCAGGCAGTAGCCGAGCACGCCGGCGGCCAGGATCATCGGCGCGGCCTTGACCACCCAGTCCGCCGCGAATCCCGCCGTCCACAGGCTGATCCAGTAGACCAGCGCAAGCAGGATGAACAGCAGGGGTGCGGCGCGGGCGATCGGCATGGGCCGAGTGTAGCCGCCGGCGCGCGATTTGTCGCCTTCCGCCGGGGCGTGCTATAACGCAGGTCCATCCAAGTCGGGCACTGCCCGTCTGCAGGACCGACGGCCGGTGCCGGGAGCGATCCGATGTCCCGTTTCCCCGAGGTCTTGCCGAACTTCCGTTCGGTCCGCATCGCCGTGCTTTTCCTGATTGCCGGTGCGCCGGCGCTTGCCATCCCGTCCGGGGCCGTGGCCCAATCCAGCGACGCCGGGACGGAGGCCGCGCCGGCGGCATCCACGCCGGCGCCGCTGCCGACGCGCGAGCAGATCCTGTCCGACCCGTTCCTGCGCAATGCGCTGAGTCGGTCGACCGAGGGCCTGGAAGTCGTTCGGCGCTCGGACGGTGCGGTGAAACTGGATCTCCAGGGCCGATTCCAGAGCATTTCCACGGCGCGTATCGATTCGGAGGGCGGCGTCGAGGTCGGCTGTGCAGAAACCCACGACTCGCTGGCCGATTTTCTCGCCGCGCATCCGTCGCCGGCCGAACCGGTCGGGGCCGGCGATGCGGACGAACCGGATGATGCACATGAATAGCCGGACCGGGGTCGTCGCGGCGCTGTTGCTGCTGCCGCTGTCCGGCGATGCCGCGACGTTCAACATCATCAACGATGACGGTCCGGGAGAGGGTTTCAACGACACGACGTCGGTGAGCGCGGTCGGCAACAACCCGGAAACGACGCTGGGCGAGCAGCGGATGTTCGCGGTGCAGTGGGCGGCCGATATCTGGGGCGCGCTACTCGAGAGCCCCGTGAC
>JBPRGD010000360.1:0-2680 GCA_051428125.1 Candidatus Wenzhouxiangella sp. M2_3B_020 | reverse complement strand
TCACCGCCGCCTCGGTCGGGTTCGACGGCAGCTTCCGGAAAGGCGTTCTTCGGCGCGGCGTCAACAATGTCTGCGTGACCGCCGAAATGCTGTTCCGCATGTGCTGACGGAGATTTGCTGACATCCGTCAGCCGGTTCATCCGACATTCCCCAAGTGTCGTTCGTAGCAAGGTGAATATTGGCTGAAGCGTTGGCTCGCCCGGTCGTTCGAGACTTGGGAAGTGTGTTGCGGTTACCAGATCGTCCGAACACGAGCGGATCGGTCGGCAAACGTGCCTCGACCTCGCCGACGATGCGGGCATTTCAGCGCGCAGGACGGATCTGTCGAGCCGTTTTCATTCCGGATTTGCGGTGATCGGCCTCGTGTGCATTACGGTGGCGCTCGCAGGCGGTGGATCGCGACGAGAATGGCGCGCACCATCGGGCCGGTGACGGCCACCTCGGCCAGTTGGAAGGTGATGGCGCGGGCGTGGCGGACGACGCGGGCGCCGATCTTGATCAGCTTGAGTTGCAAGCTGGTCAGCGACCAGTCGGCCATCGCCTCGGGCAGTTCGATACAGCGCAGGAAGGTGGCAAGGTTGTAAGCCAGCGCATGCAGTTGCAGCCGCACCTCGTTGTCGCGGAACCGCTTGCACGACAGCCGCGTCCAGTGGAAGGCATGTTTGCCTTCCTTGATGTGCTGTTCGGCGGTGCCGCGCTGGTTGTAGAACCGCACCACCCAGTCCGGCTCCATGGGCAGGTTGGTGACGATGAAGCCGACGCGGGGGAACAGCTCGCCCGGGTGCCACTCGATCTTGGCGATCACGCGCCGGGGCTTGTCCCAGGATGCGGCCTGATACTCGAAGTCCTCGTGGAACCGCTTCACCTTCGTCTTTGACGGACGCCCCACAGGCCGGGTCATCCGGTGCGCGATCCTGTTGCGCAGCACCGCATTGGCAGGCAGCCGGATGGCGTAGAAGTAGCCCGCCTCTTCCAGCCGGGCATAGATCGCGGGGATCGCATAGGCGGCGTCGGCGCGGAAGAAGCGGCCACCAATCTTGCGGCCAGCATATCGCGCGATGACGGGGTCGAGGACGTCTTTCCAGCCATCGGCGCTGTGGACGTTGCCGGGCCGCAGGGCGCAGCGTTCGAGCATGCCGAACTGGTTGAACAGGAAGTTCGGGTGGTAGCAGGTGCAGTCGAAATGCCCGTTCCAGGCGCTTCCTTCCTGATCGCCATGGGTGGGGCTCACGGAGCTGTCCATGTCCAGCACGATATACTTCAACCCGTTGCGGTCGTGGAACCGGTCGATCCATTGCCCGCTCAAGTCGGCAAGCGCGTTCCGGTTCTCGGGCAGGGCCAGCGTCCCGGTCTCGAACCGTCCCATCTGCGAAGCCGAGGCCGCCTGCGCGTCAACAGCACGATCACCGACAACCTGGCGCATGACCGGATCGAGGGCCAGGCGGTCGGCATCGTTGACGTCCTCGTAGCCCGCCAGCCGACCATAAATCGATTGCCGGAACTGGCCGTCGAGCCGGTGGGTCGTGTTCTTTCCAGACCGGGTATCGGCAAGAGAAGTCGTGGCAAGGTGCGACAGCCCGAGCGCGTCATCCAGCTCGCGCATCACCAGCAGGCCGCCGTCCGAGCTGAGCTGCGAACCCCGGAATTCCAGCCGCACCCGGCGGTCGAAATCCACCCGCTCACCCCGCTCGGAAACCGCACCCTCTGGGTGACCCATGAATCCCATCCTCCGCAGACGACAATGCCATGATATGTATAAAAAATATCAAGTTCAGGACAGCGAAATCACCGGATCACCTGGGGAATGCGGGTTAGAACATGCCTCGCTACGATTCATGTTGCGCGTAAGCAAGGTTATGCTGTATTGACGCGCGAGTGTTCCTCGCTCAACACAGTGCCGCCGCTGACAGAAGCGTTGTTCGCGCGGAGCATATCGCACCCGCTGTCTCGCTCCCGGACCCGATGGAGAGCGACGGCACCTTGGGCGGGCTACAGATCTCCGCCTCACTGCAAGCACAATCAGCGCGAGGTTTCGAGGTCTTCCCCTTCAGCCCACCTGATGATTTCATCGGCGACGAAGTTCGGGTCGCGGTCCGTGATCGGCGCCAGCAGCCAGGTCAGCTTGTTCTCGCGGATTATCTCGCCCGCGAATGGGGCCTGCTCCATCTTTCCGCGACTTTGATCGCTGAAGTTTAGCCGGATCCCGTTTCCGAAAACTTCGACGTGCAGATCACTTCGCCAGATAGGCATGGTCATACTCCTGCTCGTGTGACGCTGAAGAGAAGATGGTTTCTGGGCGGTAGGTCCAAAATCATCGACGGGCTCATCCCGTGACGTCACCCACAAATTGAGCTCGTTGCGCGCGGGCCGCTTGAACCTCGGGCGTCCGTGCGACGGATACCGCGGCGAGTGACCAAAGTTGAGCCTCCGTGGCTAAATTCGCGTAGTGGGGCAAGAGAGATTATGTACTTCTGGGTCCGTTCTTCGAATCCGCACCAAGCTCCGTCAGCGTCGCCTGTACAGGGCTCAATCCCGCTCGTGCGTCCGTCAACTCCGCTGGCGTAGTCACCTCGAGCAAAGGGTGTCCTTCACGGGGCGTCCGAGCGGCGCCCGTCCGCGGAACGTGCCCCGGCCGACGTGGCGCCAGGCCTCCCCCGCTGCCTAAAGCTCCGCGAGAGCA
>JBPRGD010000359.1:0-10060 GCA_051428125.1 Candidatus Wenzhouxiangella sp. M2_3B_020 | reverse complement strand
TCGGCATCGGGAAACGGCAGCGGCCGGAACGTCGTCAGGCCGACCAGCGTCGTGACGGCCGCGGTCGCGGCCATTCCGAGACCGATGCACAGCACGATCGCGGTGGAGGTGCGCGGTGCGTGGGCGATGCGGCGCGCGCTTTCGGCGAGCAGGTTCATCGGATGCATGGGCTACTCCTGGCGCAGGCCGACGACCGGGTCGATCCGCAGTGCCCGCCACGTCGGAATCGCGGCGGCGACGGCGGCGACGGCGAGCAGGATCACGATCACGCCGAGATACGTGATGGGGTCGGCGCTCTCGACGCCGACCAGCATGTGCTGCAAGGCCTGCGCGAAACCGAATGCCAGCACCATGCCGATGATCAGTCCCAGCGCGAGCTGCCCGAAGCTCTGCCGCGCCATGTGCTTGACGATGCGACCGTCGTTGGCGCCCAGCGCGCGCCGCAGGCCGATCTCGCGGGTTCGTTGCGCGACCGAATAGGCGAGCACGCCGTACATGCCCACGGCCGCCAGCAACAGCGCGATGGCGCCGAAGATCTCGAAGTTCACCGCGATCACGCGCTCGGTCCAGCCGGCGAAGGTGATCCAGTAGTCCAGCGTCTGGACCCAGTAGACCGGCAGGTCGGGATCGAGCGCCTGCACCGTCCGCCGCATCGGCTCGGCGAAGGCGAGCGGGTCGCCGGTCGTACGCACCGCCGCATAGGCGAAGCGAACTGGATTCTGGCTCATCGGCAGGAAGATGCCGCCGCGCGTGGTCTCCTCGATGTCGCCCAGGTGGACTTCGTCGACGACGCCGACGACGGTGCGGTAGCGTTCGGGGTCATCGCTGGAGCCCAACGCGATCCGCTGCCCCAAGGCTTCTCCGGCAGGCCACCGGGCGTCGGCCAGGGTTTTCGTGATCACGGCCACCGGTTCGGTATCGTTTCGGTCGCGCTCGTCGAACAGCCGGCCCTGCAGGACCGGAATCGCCAGCGCCTCGAAGATGCCGGGCGTCGCCACCGTCCAGTTGTTCCAGGGGGTGCGGTTGAACTGGTCCTCGGCCAGGCCCTCGCCGGCCACGGCGACCTTGGTCCAGTAGTTCTGGGCCGCGGGCAGCCCCGTGGCGGCGAATGCATCGGTCACCTGCGGTTCGTTGCCGAGGTTCTCCACCAGCGCCTCGAAGAACTGGCGCCGCGAGGCTTCGGTCGGATACTCGTCCTCGAACAAGCCCATCCGGCTCAGCAGGATGTCGGATGAGTCGATGCCCAGGTCGCGCTGGTCGATGTTGACGACGCTGCGGATCATCAGGCCGGCGCAGACGAGCAGCACGCAGGACAGCGCGATCTCGAACACGACCAGTCCGCGGCCGATGCGCGTGTGGGCGGTGCCTCGGGCCCCGTCCTTCAGCGATTCGGTCAGCTCCAGGCGGGTGCCTTTCAGCGCCGGCAGCAGGCCGGACAGCAGCGTCGTGACGATGGCCGCGGCGATCGTGAACGCCAGCACCCGGCCGTCCGGGCTGATGTCGACCCAGAACGGCATCTGCGAATCGCCGCTGCCGAGTGCGTTGATCATCGCGCTGCCGGCGATGTCGGCGATTACCCAACCGAACACGGCGGCGAGCGCCGAGAGCAACAGGCATTCGGACAGCACGCGCAGGACGAGCTGGCGCCGGCTGGCGCCCAGCGCGCTGCGGATCGTCATTTCACGCTGGCCGCGGGCGGCGCGCACGAGCACGAGGTTGGCGGTGTTGGCGCAGCCCATGATCAGGATGAGCACCACGGCTGCGGTCATCGTGTAGATGGTCCGGCGCGCGCCCTCATCGATGAACTCGTGGGCGAACGGCTTGACCAGGACGGTGCGGCCTTCGTTGGTTTCGGGATATTCGTCGGCCAACCCGGCCGCGATGGCGTTCATTTCCGCCGCGGCCTGGTCCCGGATCACGCCGTCGGCCAGCCGGCCGAACACCTCCAGCGTCGTGCCGCCGCCGCGCGCCTCGATCGTCGCCGGATCGATCTTCAGCGGCACCCAGACCCGCTCGTTCACCGGGAACGCGAACTCCGGCGGCATGACGCCGACCACGGTCGAATCGCGGCCGTTGACGCGGATCGTCGTGCCCACGATGTCTGGGTTGCCGCCGTAGCGGTGCATCCAGACGCTGTAGGCAATCATGACGACCTCGGCGGCGCCGAGCTCCGAATCGCGCGGTTGGAGCGTGCGGCCGCGATGGGCCGAGATGTCGAGCAGCGAGAACGTGTTGCCGGTGACGAATGCGCCGGTATAGCGCTCGGGGCGGTCGGCGCCGGGCCCGCTCAGGTTCACGGTGCCGCTGTAGAACGCGCCCAGGCCCTCGAACGATCGCTGCTGTTCGCGGTAATCGAGGAAATCCAGGGGCCGGACCTCGACGCTGTCCTGGCCCTGTGCGAGGTTCTGGTTCTCCAGGTGAATCAGTTCGCTGCTTTCCGGAAACGGTAGCGGTTCTAGGATGTAGCCCTTGATCGCACCGAACATGAAGATCGTACCGCCCAGCCCCACGCCGAGCACGAAGATGACCAGCAGCGAAAAGCCGGGCGCCCGGCGCAGCCTGCCGAAGGAGGCTCGGAGTTCTTGAAGAAAGTCGGACATCGTGGTCTCCCGGATTTCCAGATCGATACCGGGGGCCGCGTCGCTGGTTACTTCGTCAGCGGAGGAAACGGTGCCCGGTCTGCCTGTTTATGCAAGCAACGCGCCATGCGCGGTGGGGCTACTCCAACCGATTGAAATTCCGAGGTTATTGTCAGTGAACGATTGCGTGCGAACGACGGCGGGCCGGTCGATTCGCCGCGAAAGCGGGAATCGACGGTTGCGATTCCGGGACGCGGCGGCAGGGGAGGTCGAAAGAAAAAGCCGGTGCCTCCGATGGCGCACCGGCTGGAGTGGTACGCGGGTCGAGCCCGCGGATTGCGGCAGCCGGCCCGGGGCCGGCCGCTCGGCCGGTCAGACCCTGGGTCCGCGTCCTGCAATGGCGAAGATGATCGCCAGCACCAGCCCGATGACGAACAGGATCCACGCGATCTGCGTCGCCGCGCCGGCGATGCCGCTGAATCCGAGAACCCCGGCAATCAGGGCTACAACGAGGAATATCAGTGCCCAAGTCAACATGATTCGGACCCTCTTTTCTTCGAATGGACGCCCAGTCTGCGCTATTGATTGGGGAAATTCAATGACTTGGATTAATCTCGGCAGATCGATCGTTCCGTAAAAGTGCCCTTCCCGGATTGCCGTGGGTGGCCTCCGAAGCGCGACGGTCGGAACCCTTCGAACGGCAGGTAACCACGAAGACCGCGAAGGGCGCGAAGGTAAACGACTGCCGCTCCGCGTTTTCCTGTCGCCCCGGGCCTGACCCGGGCCCGGCGGCATTGGCTCCCGCCTTGTCGGCGGGAATTTGCGCCTCCCACGGCAATCAAAGAAGGCCCGTCTAGCCTACTGTCGGACCGGCGTCCTCGCGATCGTCGAAACCCCGCTTCTATCCTTGCCCGCGCTCGGTCTTGAGCCGCTCCTTCGTCTTCCGCCCCTTCTTCTCGAGCATGGGGCGCAGCGCGCGGCCAATGCGCGGGAACAGGTAGCTGATGGTCGTCAGGTATCCACTGACGCGCGGCATCGGACGGTCCAGCGTACCGTCGTCGACCAGCGCGACGATGGCGTCGGCCACCTGCTCGGCCGTGCTCATCGGTTGCGAGAAGGTCAGGTCGGTGACGGTGTCGATGTCTTCCATGATGAAGCCGGTATCGATGGGGCCGGGCGACACGCTGGCGACCTTGATGCCCGAGTCGCGGATTTCCTCGTATAGCGCCAGGCCGAACGCGCGAAGCCCGAACTTCGTCGCCGAGTAGGTCGCCGAGCCCGGCACCGGCGTGCGTCCGGCCAGCGATGCGACGTTGATGACGGCGGCGCGTTTCGACCGCCGCAGGTAGGGCAGCGCCAGTCGTGTCGCCATCACCGGCGCCTTGAGGTTGACGTCGATCATCCGGCCGAGTTCCTCGGCGTCGACGCGCTCGACCGGCCCCCGGGCGTGGAAGCCGGCATTGTTGACGAGTACGTCCACCGAACCGAACGCCTCGTCGGCCCGCGCCAGCACCTTGCCGAACGCGTCGAGATCGGTCACGTCCAGCGGCGCGACCATTACCCGGTCCTCGTCGTCCAGTTCGTCTGCCAATTGGCGCAGCTTCTCCTCGCCGCGCGCGATCAGCACGAGATTGGCGCCCAGCCCGGCGAACTTGCGCGCCGTTGCCGCACCTACGCCCATCGAGGCGCCGGTGAGTACCACGGTGGTTCCGGTGAAGTCGGTACGTTCGGCCATGGGTCGTTCCCTGCGGATGCGAATTGCCGGCACTATAGCCGAGGCCGCCGGCGCGATCGAGCGCCGGCTGGCGCTGGCGATGCCGCGGGAATAGACTGCTCCGGTCGACGTCTCGGAGCCGAAGCCATGACCAACCCGATCATCCGCCTCCTTCTTCCGCTCGCCTGTTCGCTCGTCGTAACCGCCGTTTCGTTCGCCGAAGAACCGAAGGAGGCTGCCGACTACGATGCCGAGCTCGCCGCCGAGCTCGGCGCCGACGACTACGGCATGCGGCGCTACGTCATGGCGTTCCTCAAGACGGGCCCGACCCCGCCCGAGGATCCCGAGCGTGCCCGCGAACTCCAGGCCGCGCACATGGCCAACATCCGTCGCATGGCCGAAGAAGGCCAGCTCGTGCTCGCCGGCCCGTTCATGGACGATACCGAGATCCGCGGCATCTACCTGTTCGCGACCGACGACCTGCACCAGGCCAGTGAATGGACCGCCACCGATCCGGCCGTGAAGGCCGGCAGCCTCGTGATGGAACTGCATCCGTGGTATGGCTCGGCCGCGGTGATGAAGGTCCTCGAGATCCACCCGACGATCGCGAAGAAGTCGTTCTGAAACCTGAACCGGGTGAACCGCCCCTCCCCGTAGGAGCGGCGTCCTCGCCGCGATGATCGAAAGCGGAAAGGCGATGGACCACGAAGAGCAAGTAGGGCAAGAAGGAGGTAGGAAATGAACAGTTTGCTGTTTGCATCCGTGTTGTTTCTGGCCCAGGGCGCAATGGAAGAACCGGCCGAGCCCCACGCGCGCATCGAGCTATCCGATCTTCAGTGGCTGGAGGGCTGCTGGGAAGGCACCGGTTTCGGGAAGCGGGTCACCGAATGCTGGATGAGTGCCCCGGACGGCCGGCTCACCGGCATGTTCCAGATGATCGGCGCAGACGGTTCGCAGGAAATGTCGGAGATCTTCGTGCTCGACGAGTTCGAAGGCGGGCCCGCACTCCGTCTCAAGCACTTCCATGCCGACCTCACCGGTTGGGAGGCGCAGGACGACTTCGTGGTCTTTCCATTGATCGAAACGGGCGAAGGATTCGCGCGCTTCGATGGTCTCACCTACAGACTTTCGGACGACGGCCGCTTGATCGTCGACCTGGTCGTTTCTCGAGAAGGAGAGGAATCGGTCGAACGGCTGGAATTCGAGCGCGCCGGTGGGGGTGAGTGAATCCGTCGGGGACGTAGCCCCGACCTACAACTGCCTCCCAGGCCCGCCCGAACTTGGACCCGATGAACTGTGGGAGCGGCGCATTCGCCGCGACGATCGGTGCCCGAAAAAGCGATGAACCACGAAGAACACGAAGGGCACGAAGAGAGGAACTCGCTTCAGTTGTCGCACCGGGCCTGACCCGGGGCCCAGCGGCGTCGGATCCTGAATCCGTCGGGGACGTAGCCCCGACCTACAACTGCCTCCCGTAGCAAATGGCCGAGGCCCGATGCTGTTTCCGTAAACCGTAAACCGTAAACCGTAAACCGTAAACCGTAAACCGTAAACCGTAAACCCGATCTCCTTCGTGCTTTACGGGTCAGGGCGTCCTACGGTTCAGCAAGCCCCGGATCAAACCCCCGTCACTGCCGCGCGCGTGATCTCGCCGACCGACCGGCAACCGGCCAGTCCCATCGTCAGGTCGAAGTCGGCCTTGAAGTTCTGCAGCAGTTCCCGCACCCCGGCCTCGCCGGCGATCGCCAGCGCGTAGACGTACGGCCGGCCGATGCACACTGCATCCGCGCCCAGGGCCAGTGCCTTGAACGCGTCGGCGCCGCTGCGGATGCCGCTGTCGAACAGGATCTTCAGATCGTCACCCGCGGCCTCGACGATCGCGGGAAGCGCCTCCAGCGATCCGATCGCGCCGTCGACCTGCCGACCGCCGTGGTTGGACACGACGATGCCGTTCATCCCGTTGTCGCTCGCGCGCTTGGCATCGTCCGCGCTCAGTACGCCCTTGAGCAGGATCGGGAGCCGCGTGCGACCTCGCAGGAAAGACAGTTCGTCCCAGGTCAGCGACGGGCGCGAATAGCTCTCTATGAAATGCTGCACCGCGCGCCGCGCGCGTCCGCTTTTCAGGTTCGCCAGCGCCCGGCCCGGGACGTTGCGCGCCTGCGCGATCGCGGTGCCGACGCTGTGGACGTTCAGCGGCGCTTCCGGCGGACGGCCGGAATCGGGCCTGTCGTCGACCTGCGCCGTGAACACCGGGTCGCTGGTGTACTGCGCGATGCCCTGCCCCCGCAGGAACGGCAGGAACGCGAGGTCGAGGTCGCGCGGGCGCCAGCCAAGCAGCGTCGTGTCCAGCGTCACGACGATGGCCGAGCAGCCGCAGCGCTCGGCCCGGTCGGCGAAGCTGGCGATGACGTCGTTGGATTTGCTCCAGTAGAGCTGGAACCAGCGCGCGCCGTCGTTCATGCACGCGGCGGTGTCCTCCATCGCCACCGAGGCCTGGTTCGAGAACACGAACGGCACGCCCTCGGCCGCCGCCGCGCGCGCGACCGCGCGATCGGCGTCGGGATGGGCCATTTCCAGCACGCCGATTGGCGCGAGCAGGAACGGCGAGGACAGCCCGTCGCCGAACAGTTCGACGCCGCAGTCGCGTTCGCCGACGTCGCGAAGAAACCGCGGCACGATGCGCCAGCGGTCGAAGGCCGAGCGGTTGGCCGCCATCGTCCGTTCCTCGCCGGCGCCGCCGGCGACGTAGGCAAAGGCCTCGGCGCTCATCCGTCCTCGGGCGCGCTCTTCCAGACGGCTCGCGCGGGTCGGAAGCGCCGGCAGGCGTCGGCCGCTGCCGGCCAGGTAGATGGCCTTCTGCCGATCGGGCCCGGTGGATCGGGACTCGTCGCTCATCGGTGTTCTCTCTTCGTCCAGGTACCGCTGATGATAGGTCAGCCTCGCGGCCCCGGCCTAGCGTGTTTGTGCAACGTTGCAGGGCGCAGCGGAACGAAGGCGGGCATCGAGAAGGGTCTGCATCATCTTCCGCGCCGCGGTTTGCGCGACCCGGTCGACCACGCCGACCTCGGTGGCATCGCCGACCTCGTAGGTCACCGCAGGCGCGTCGAGCACGCGGGTCGCCCACGACTTCGCCGTCGTGCCGTCGACGAGGTGGCGCGGCGCGCGGGCGACGTCGTAGTCGGGCAGCGCCTCGTCGATGCGGTCCAGCCAGCAGCGCGTGAACCGCGGCAGCTCGATCTCCGGCGGATCGAGCTGGGTGTAGAAGACGTCGCGGCGCGTGGAGTGGAAATCCAGAAGCAACCACAAACCGCCGTCCACGCGCGGCAGCCCGATGTCGCGGAGCAGTTCGCCCACGGCGCGGGTTTCGGGTTGCGTGAACGGGCCCCAGTCCCGGTTGAGATCCACGTGGTTGGCATTCAGTCGCCAGTGCCCCAGCGCGACGCCGTCGGGATTCATGTTGGGTACGGCCAGGACCCTGAACGTCGACCGGAAGCGCTTCGCCTGCGCCGAGTCGTCCAGCAATTGCCGGATGAATGCCTGCAGAGCCAGCGCGCCCGGCACCTCCGGCGGATGCTGGCGGCCGAGCAGCACAACCGTGGGCCGCTCCGGGCCGGGCTGTCCGATCCGCAGCAGCTCGATCGCGCGGCCCTCCGCGCTCTGCCCGATGACCTCGCGCGCCGCGGCCTCGCGCTCGGCCATGGCGCGAAGGAACGCCCGGTGATCGGCGTTGGTCAGCAGCGGCTGGGCCGAGATCGTAACCGAGCGCGACGGCGGTGTGAGCTCGAACGCCGACCACCGGCCCTCTTCGCCGGTCTCGAGCCGGTCGCGCGGGATCACGCGCCAGCGCCGCTCATCGCCGTCGCCGCGCAGCAGCATCTTGGGCCGGTAGCGATGCGTGCCGTCGCCGTAGCGCAGGTGCAGCCGCAGCGGACGCAGAGGCGCGTCCTCGTCGATGTTCAGCCGGAACGCGTACCACGGGCTGTCGTTGATCGGAACCGATTCGGGCTCGATGAGCAGTTCGAACGCGGCCTCGCCGAGCCGGCGGCATTCGCTGAGCCGCGCGCCTTCGAACTCGGAGCTGAACGTGACGTCGTCGAAACGGCAAGACTCGCTGATCGCTCCGGCTCCGGCCGGAAGCGCGCACAGCATCAGCATTGCGAGGATTCTTCTCATTTTCCGCCCTTGGCGACCCGGACCGAACGCCGATCGCGAAAAGGCCAACGGCGAAGAGTCCGTCCTGCCGGCCGGATCGACGTCATTCAGCATACGCACCGCCCCAGGGCCCTGTCAGCCCGGTCGCCGGCCGACTGCCCGAAACTCCCGGCCCGAGCGCGTATCATCCCGGGGCATTCCAATCACGAATCCGGACGGGGAAGACCGTGAAACTCATTCTCAAGCTCATCATCGGCATCGCCGCCGGCGTCGTCATCGGCCTGGTCGCGCCGGAATGGATCACGCGGTTGCTGGTGACCTTCAAGGCGCTGTTCGGCCAGCTGCTGTTCTTCACCGTGCCGCTTTTGATCCTGTTCTACATCACCGCCGGCATCGCCGGACTTCCGCGGGAGTCGGGCCGGCTGCTCGGGCGCACGCTGATCACGGCTTACCTGTCGACGCTGCTCGCCGGCCTGCTGGCGTTCGCGATCGCCTCGCTGGTCGTGCCGCTGCTGGCCGGCACCGGCGGCGAGGCCGGCGAGGTCAGCCACGGTGCGCTGGACCCCTACATCATGCTGGAGATCCCGCCGCTGCTCGGCATCATGTCGGCGCTGGCCACGGCCTTCATCTTCGGCCTGGCGATCCCGGCCACCGGCTCGGACCTGCTGAAGAAGTTCTTCGACCAGGGCCGCGACGTCATCGAGAAGCTGCTGGTCACGGTCATCATCCCGCTGCTGCCGTTCTACATCGCCGGCATCTTCGCGGACCTGGCCGCGGCCGGAACGGTGTTCGACACGCTGGCGACGTTCGGCGTCGTGCTGGCGCTGGCCGTCGCCCTGCACTGGGTGTGGATCTCGACGCTGTTCACCATCGCCGGCACGCGCGTCGGCGAATCGCCGATCGGCCTGGTCCGCAACATGCTGCCGGCCTACTTCACCGCGCTGGGCACGATGTCCAGTGCCGCGACCATTCCGGTGACGATGCAGTCGGCGCGCAACAACGGCGTGCGAGAGCACATCGCCGACTTCACGATTCCGCTGTGCGCCACGGTCCACCTGTCGGGCTCGACGATCACCATCGTCTCGTGCGCCATCGCCGTGACGGTTCTGCAGGAAGGGCTGGCCATGCCCGGACTGTTCGATATCCTGCCGTTCATCATGATGCTGGGCATCGTGATGATGGCCGCCCCGGGCGTGCCCGGCGGCGCGGTGATGGCGGCCGTCGGCCTGCTGGGCTCCATGCTCGGCTTCGGCGAAACCGCCATCGCGCTGATGATCGCGCTCTACATGGCCCAGGACAGCTTCGGCACGGCCTGCAACGTCACCGGCGACGGCGCCATCTCGCTGCTCGTCGACAAGGCCGCCGGCGATGCCGAACCGGCGCCTGAGCCCGGTACTTCGCGGTGATCATCATTTGGCAGCAGTCTCCGAACCGCAATGGTCGTAACCCGGAACGCGGTGAACCACGAAGAACACGAAGGGCACGAAGAGAGAATACGAAGATTCAGGTTGTCGGCCCGGCCTCGGCGACTTTGGATCGTGAATGCGTCGGGGACGTAGCCCCGACCTACATCTGCCTCCCTCAGCGAATGGGCCGACGCCCGACGCTTTCTTTC
>JBPRGD010000358.1:0-6200 GCA_051428125.1 Candidatus Wenzhouxiangella sp. M2_3B_020 | reverse complement strand
AAGAAGAAGGTCTCGTTGATCGTGATCGCGTTGACGAGGTGCGGAAATTCGCGCGACCCGATCCCGTTGCGAAGCGCGTTCAGGTAGCTCTCGTAGTCGGGCATGCCGAGCGCGTCGACGCGCCGGCCGACCTGGCTCTCGAGCAGGTAGCGCTTGTTGTCGCGAAAGTAGATGCCTGTCCGTTCATAGATGTAGCTGCGCAGCTCGTCGAAGAGTGTGTTCGAGAGCACGCGGCGGCGGGGGGAGCCGTGAGGGGAGGTGTTCATCACGCACACCCCCCCGCCGGACAGAGGCAGCGTCTGGCCGGTAGCTTACTGCGGACGGGAAACGATGGCGTATCTGCTGCCATGGGAACGGATGATCTCAGGCTGTAGGTCAGGCCGCGGCCTGTTTTTCGGAGGGAGCACGCTTGGCCGTCTCGGCAGCACGTTGCTTCTCTTCCTCGGAGAGGACCTCCTCGAGGTCGAGCAGGATCAGCAGGCGCTCTTCCAGGCGGGCCACGCCACGGATGTAGTTCGTGTCGATGCCGATCGCCAGCTCCGGCGGCGGCTCGATCACGTCGCGGTTGACGCGAATCACTTCGCGCACCTCGTCGACCATGAAGCCGATCACCTTGTCGGTGAGCTCGACCACCATGATGCGGGTCTCGTGATCCTGCTCGTTCGACTCGAGGCCGAAGCGGGTGCGCAGGTCCACGACCGGGATGATGCGGCCGCGCAGGTTGATGACCCCCTCGACGAAGGCGGGCGCGTTCGGAACGCGCGTGATCGCCATCGGGCGGATGATCTCCTGCACGCGCAGGATGTCGACACCGAATTCCTCGTTGTCGATCACGAAGCTGACGAGCTGGAGCAGGTCGTCACTGTGGTTTATGCGTTGGCTCATGGTCTTGATGAATCTGGCGAAGGGCCGTAATTCGGGGCGTCCACGTTATCGGCGGGATGCCGCGTCTCTTAACTTTAGGGCCGGAAAAAATGAGAGTTCGAACGGCGTTCATCAGAACGCCCCGCCTCCGCGAGGAGACGGGGCGCCGGTTCTGGCGATCCCGGGTGTGTGACCCGAGGTTTGGTTGAGGCTCGGCAGAAGTAATCGTCCTGGTCGCGAGGCTCGGCCTCGCGATCATTTGACGTATCATCCGCCAGAGCACGCGCTCCCACGCGATTGCTAACCTCAGTTAGGATGTCCGATTCCAACCGAGCGTTACCTCCGTCGATCGCGAAGCTGAGCACTGAATCAAGTTCAGCACAGGCTTTCGCGACCAGGGTTCAGGAGATTATCGCTTGAGCTGCATCGTCTCCTGCAGGATCTGGTCCGAGGTGGTGATCACGCGGGCGCTGGCCTGGTAGCCGCGCTGGGCGACGATCATCTCGGTGAATTCCTTCGAGAGCTCGACGTTGCTCATCTCGAGCGTGCCGGCCACGACGGCGGTGCTGAGTTCACGGCCCGCCTGGCCGAGCTGCAGGTCGCCCGAGGCAGCGCTCGTCGTGTAGAAGTTCTCGCCCTGCTGCTCGAGACCGTTCGGGTTGTTCACGTTTCCGATCGCGAGCTTGAAGAGCTTCTGCTGCTCCCCGTTCGAGAAGTTGAGCTGCAGCACGCCGTCCGGGTCGATGCTGTAGCCGGCGAGGGTGCCGGAGGCCTGCCCATCCTGCTCGCGGACGGTGGCGGTCGTCGAGCCGGAGTACTGCGTCAGGCCGCTCTCATCGGGGTTGCCGAAGTTGAGCGTGAAGGGCTCCGACGTGCCGGTGCCGTCGATGTCCCAATTGAACTGGTGAATCTGTTCACCATCTGCATTCGGGTTCGTGGCGACCATGGAGCCGTTCGCGTCGAAGGTCATCGTTCCCCCGACTGAGGCCGCGTCACGGGTGTGGACGCTGAATGAGTCTCCAACCGTAAGCGTTTCGCCACCTGACAGATCGAACGTCACATCGATTCCGTTCGAGGTAACAGTCGTGGATGCGCCCCCGGCAACGGTCGCAGTCGATCCGTCCCCGAGTGTCACTGTGTACTCATCAGCAACCGAGTCATAACTCTCGACTGAGAACTCATACGTTCCACTCTCTGTTGGAGGGGTCGCATTTGCTGCAACGGTGGGAACGGCGCTGTCTCCTGACCAGTTGCTCAGAATGGGCGAACTAACATCGTAGGAAGCGCCAGCCGTTCCATCGATAAGCGGGTTGCCTTCCTCGTCCTTCACCGTGTAGCGCCAGGTGTCTTCCGTTGCGCCGAACTCACCGGACGTCGTGACTCGTTCGTAGTCGATAATCACCGTCCGCGGCTGTCCCTGTGCATCATAGACGACGGAGGAGACGGACTTCATGTCGCCGATCTGAGCATCGGCGGAGAGATTGCCGCCTACGAAGACGTTCTCCGTTCGCTTCGCCGGGGCCTGCGCGTTCGGGTTGATGCGCACGTCTTCGACGCCGCCCGTCACGAGCTTGCCATCCTCGCCGTACGACCAGCCCTGCACATTCAGGCCGTTCGAGGTGACGAACTCACCGTCCCGGTTGAAGGTGAAGTTGCCGGCACGTGTAAGGAGGGTGCGGTCGCCCGCCTTGGCGATGAAAAAGCCGTCGCCGTTGAGGGCGAGGTCGGTCGCCACGCCCGTGTTCTCGAGCGAGCCCTGGCTCCAGTTCTGGTCGATCGAGCCGACGTTGACGCCGAGACCGACGAAGGAGGGGTTGATGCCGGTGCCGCCGGCGGTGCGGCCGACGCCGAGCATCTGCTGGCCGAGGACCTCGTTGAACGCCGCCCGGCTGCGCTTGAAGGCGACCGTGTTGACGTTCGAGATGTTGTTGGAGACCACGTCCATGCGGACCTGGTTGGCTTTCAGTCCGGATACACCGGTGCGGAGGGAGCGGATCATAATGGTCTGTGTGTCTGGTCCACAGCCTCGGTCGGTCGGCTGCGGGCCGGCATCCCGTACCCTGATTCATCGGGGCGTGGGTCCTGCCGGGGTGGTGGTTCTGGCGAATGGACTCAGTCGGAGTCCGGGGGGAGAGGCTGGTGGGTAGTCGACCCGGTCAGGCCTCGTCTTGTAATACGAATGCGCTGTCGATCTGGGTGAAGACCCGCTGCTGCATCTCGTCCTGGCCCATCGCGGTCACGACGGTCCGGTTCGGGACGTTGACCACGAAAGCCGCATCGGAGCGGAGCAGGACGGCGTCCCGCGATCCTTTCGTGGCGAGCTGGTTCATCGCGTCGCTGAGCTGCATGCGCTGGGCATCGCTCATCGGGATCCCGCGTTGCCGGAGGCGGTCGGCCGCGTGGGCGGAGAGGCGGACGTCAGCCGTCTTCTCCTTCCGCTGGGCCTGCTGCAGCGCATCGGCGAACGAGGAGGATGAACCCTCGCGGGTCTTAGGAGCTGGGGAGCCCCTCTTCGGAGCGACTTGATCCGGCCGTTGAATCCGGCCGGCGAGGTCGCGTACTTTCATCGGTTCAGGTGGTCGGTTGGTGGTTTACGGGACCCTGTGAGTCCCGCCCGGCTGTGCTTGCAGGGTCAGGTTGGTAGCTCTGATGAGCTGCGTGAGACGCTCCGGGTGCTGCCAAGGCGCCGGATCGAGTCGTAGCCGAAGCTACGGCGAGATCCTGTGACGAAGGCAGCGGCTGGAGGGGCCGCGCAGATCGCATATGTATCAACCTGTCTCTGCATTGGCTCTGGCGAAAAAATGGTGCCATCAGGTGCTCAGGGGGAAGAGTCGCCATCGGCGGCGCCATTTTCCCCGCCCGCCGCGGAATCGTTTTCCGCGGTCGAGACGCTCTTGACCTGACTCATGCGAATCTTGGTGTCGCCCACCCAGAGCAGGATGCCGTCCTGCCCGAAGGTGATGCGGTCGACGCGGCCGCTGAGGAAGGTCTCGGCCGCCACCGGATTGCCCTCGGCATCGGTCGCCTCGACCTCGAAGGTGTAGGCGCCGGCGCCGGCGCGCTCGCCGTCGTCTTTCAGCCCGTCCCACGAGAGCTGCTGATCGCCAGCCTCGAGGTTCGTCTGCTCGATCGTGCGGACGACGTTGCCCGCCTCGTTGCGGATCGTGATCGTCACTTCCTTCGCCGGGTCCTGCAGTTCGAAGGAGAGGCCCGCGTCACCCTCGAAGCCGAGGTTGATGCCATTTCCTACCGCCTCCACGTTGCGGCCGATCAGGTTGGCCGCAACACCGCTGTTGATGCTCTGCGAGAGCATGCCGCTCTGAGAGGACTGCATGCCGAGCTGCTCCTTGATGTTGACGAGCTGCTCGACGGAGGTGAACTGGGCGAGCTGTGCGGCGAATTCCTGACCCTTCATCGGGTTCATCGGATCCTGGTTGCGCAGCTGCGTGGTGAGCAGGAGGAGGAAGTCTTCCTTGCCCATGCTGCCCTCCATCGGGTCGCTGTCCGAAGATCGGTTGGCTGCCTTCCCGAAGTCGGCGAGCGATCCGGTCGGTGTGGTGTCGATTCCGTTGACGGACATGGTGGGATGAGGTCGAGGTGAGAGAAAGAGAGAGGGAGGGGCCGCAGGTTAACCGACCCACTCGCGCGTGATGCCGTCGAGTCCGGCCCGGCTGACCTCGCCGGTCGATTCCGCCTCGGCAGAACCCGAGAGGCCAGCGCCTCCAGCTGAGCCGCCGCGGCCCTCATCTCCGAAGGCCTGGCCGTCCTGGTTCGCGTCCCCGGAGAAGAGGGAGAAGTCGACGTTCGCGTCGTAGTGCTCCTGCAGGATCTGCTGGATCCGGTCGGCCTGGTTCGCGGCGAGGTTCTGCAGGTTCTGGTCGGTGAAGTGGACCGCCACGCGCACGACGTCATTCTCGCGCTGCGTGCGGATCGTGAGCGAGCCTTCGTCACCGCCCAGATCCATCTCCATCACGTTCCAGCCATCGGCCGTGACGGTCGTCTGCGCGGCCTGGCGGAGCGCCATCCGGATCGCCGCCGGCGGTGCGGAGCGGCGGCCGCCGCCGAGGGGGGAAGCCGAACTCATCTCCGAACGGGCGGAGGGGCCGATCGAACTCTCGATCTTGCCGTTCGCGGCGTCGGAGGCGTCTGGTGCGGTGAAGGTGGGCGTCTGCGCGTCGTCCTCAGCGGCCATCTGCTGAGCGAAGGAGCCTGCCGACTGAGGCTTGCTCTCCTGGGTCTGCTGGCCTGCCGGGCGGGGAGCGGTCTGGAAGCTGCCGGATTCGTCGCGGCGCTGACCCTGACGCCCGCCTGAATGCTGGTTTCCATCCTGCCGGCCACGACGCGAACGGGCCGAGCCATTTTCGCGCACGCTCTCCTTCGCGTCGGGCGCATCTTTAGAGTTGGTGCTGTTCGTCGTCTCACCAGCAGCATCGGGGCGGCCGAAGGAGGCGGTTCGTTGCGCCTTGCTCTCATCAGTCGCTGCAGCGCTCTGCTGCTGCGGGGAAAGAGGGGCGTCGGCTTTTTCCGTGTGCGGAGATGCCGGAGCGTCCGGGGAGGGAGGCGTCGCATGAGCGGGCCGAGTGGCCGTCGGGCGGCTCGTCCGGGTCTGGCTGCGGCTGCCATCTCGTTGTGCCGTGGCAGCACCTGCAGTCTCGGCCTTCGAGCCCTGCTTCGGATCACGCGTCGGTGCTTCCTGGGTCGACGGCTCCTGCCCAGACGTGGGCTGTGCCGGTCGCTTACGGGCGGCGGCCGCTGGCTCGTCGATACCAGCCGCTAGGGGGCGCTTCGGCGCGGCAACCTCGGCGTCAGCTTGGGGCTGCCGGGTCCGTGCATTCGCTGATGACGACTGCTTGCCTTTGTCCTGCTTCTTTTCGACCGGCTTCTGTTCGGCCGGCTTCTGCTCGCCCTCGGCGGCAGGCTGCTTGTCGGCGGCCAGGCGGGGTTCCTTCGCGCTTGGCACGTCCACGGCCGTGCGCTGCTGAGAGTTCGCAGATCGATCCTGGGCAGGCGCGCGGTCAGCAGTTCGGAGATCTGCGGGGGCCGCCGCATCGGTCTTGACCGGTTCCGCAGCGTCACTGCGGGACGCGCCTGCATTGCGGACCGTCTCCGGAGCCGCCTGTCGTGCGGTGGTCCGAGCAGCCGCTTTCTCCGTGGTGCGGGGCTGGTGAGGCGTCGCTTTCTCAGACGTCACACCCTCAGCGGATGAGGTGGAGACGGGGCCTTCGGCGGTAGAGGCCGAGCGCTTATCTCCTTTCACCACGTCGGTTTGTATCCGTTTAGCGGACTTCTCCTCTGCCTTGGTGACTCTCGGCGTGTGATCGCCAGTTGGACGCCGG
>JBPRGD010000357.1:0-1023 GCA_051428125.1 Candidatus Wenzhouxiangella sp. M2_3B_020 | reverse complement strand
GGTCTGGCTGTTCCAGGGCTCGATCGCCGAAAACATCCGGCTCGGATGGCCGGACGCCCCGATGGAACGCGTCCGCGAAGCCGCCCGGCTGGCCGGCGCGGCCGGCTTCATCGAAGACACCGAAGCCGGCTACGACACGCAGCTCGGTCCCCGCGGCGCGCGGATCTCGGGCGGCCAGCAGCAGCGTGTCGCGCTGGCCCGCGCGCTCATCCGCCCCACACCGGTGCTCGTTCTCGACGAGGCCACGTCGATGTTCGACGACGAAGGCGAGCAGGCGCTGCTCGAGCGCATCGAGCCGGCCGTCGCCGGGCGCTGCCTCATCCTCATTACCCACCGGCCGAAGATGCTCGCCCTGGCCGACCGAGTGGTTCGGTTGGAGGGTGGGAGGATTGTCGGAAGTGACGGATGAGGGTTTACGGTGGAACGGTTTACGGTTTACGGTTTACGGTTTACGCAAGCGGTTGATCCGGCTTCGGGTTTCGGGTTTCGGGTTTCGGGTTTCGGGTTTCGGGTTTCCGGTTTCCGGTTTCCGCAAGCGGATTGATGGAAAGTTTTCGATGGACCGGAGGCTCGGCACCTGGTTCAAGGCCGGGGCCCGGCCGTCGGCGCGAAGTCGCGCCTCCCACAGGACTGGATCGAGACCCGGGCAAACTCCTGTAGGAGCGGCGACTTCGCCGCGACGAATCATGTCAAGCCCGTCGGGGACGGCGCCCCGACCTACGGCCGCCTCGCGGCACCGACCATCCGCCACATCGCACAGCCCGAGCTTGCTGAAAAGTCGCCGATGGACCGGAGGCTCGGAGCCTGGTTCAGGGCCGGGGCCCGGCCGTCGGCGCGAATTCGCGCCTCCCACAGGACTGGATCGAGACCCGGGCAAACTCCTGTAGGAGCGGCGACTTCGCCGCGACGTATCATGTCAAGCCCGTCGGGGACGGCGCCCCGACCTACGGCCGCCTCGCGGCACCGACTATCCGCCACATCGCACAGCCCGAGCTTGCTGAAAAGTTGTCGATGGACCGGGGG
>JBPRGD010000356.1:0-8477 GCA_051428125.1 Candidatus Wenzhouxiangella sp. M2_3B_020 | reverse complement strand
CCTGGCCCGGTTGGGGCTGGCGGCCGGGAAAGCGCAGGCGTGTCGCATCCGCGCCCGCATCGGCCGGACGAGTGGGAAGCAATCGATCGACCGCGTCGTGGACGTGCACGGCGGTGACATGGTCCTCGCCTTCATCGGCCGCTTCCGCCTTGGCCTGCCGAAGCAGCCGGCGGAACTCGCCGAGCCGTGTGGACAGGCGCTGCGCCCCGCCCAGCCTGGCGGCGTGCTCGATCAATGCGGCCACGGCTTCCTTGCTGAGCTTCGCGCCTTCCGTGCGCGCGAGGTAATCGACCTGGTCGGCCAGCCAGGCGATGCCAGCATCGTCCCGGGCGATCGTGGCCGGGACGTCCACCGGCGGCGCGAACAATTCGACGAACGCCGGGAATCGGCGGGCCAGGCGGTTCCAGTGCTTCGGCGTGCCGATCAAGACCAGCCGGGCGCCGATGGGTACCGGATCGGGCCGGAGCGAGATCGCCGGCGACATGCTGCTGGAGCCGGGCGGCTCGATCGGAAGCGACGTGCCGGAGAGCACGTTGCGCAGCAGGCGCACGCTGTCGGAACGGGCGAGCAGATCCTCGGCATCGATGATCAGCAGGCCGTTGCCGGCCGCGACGAGGCTGCCGCCGCGTATGCCCTGGAACGAGGCCACCGAGCGGCGATCGGCAAGCCAGCCGGGATCGATGGTGCCGCCGAGATTGCGTGTCGTCGGAACCTGTTCGTGCACGACGGGCAGCCGATCGCGGCTTGCCGAATGCACGAGATTGGTGCCGTAGATGAGTTCCGGGTCGGCTAGATGCTCCAGCGGCCTGTCGACGCGCTTTTCGACGACGTCGGCAACGATGTTCTCGAGATGCTTCTTGATGTCCGGTGCATCGAATTTCTCGAGTACCGGCTGGGCAATTCCGGCGACGAACCGGCGGGTCTCGGCTCGCAGCAGCTTCCCGCGGAGCTGATGGGCGTGCTTCCAGGTCCTGTTGATTTCCTCGGTGATCCTGCGCAGTTCAGGCTGGACGTCCCTGACGACCTGGCGAATCTGCTCGAACTCGTCCTGGCCCACCTGGCCCTTGGCGACGAGATTGGCCAGATCGTCCTGCGTGATCGTTCGCCCGGTCTGCTGCACGTGCACCGTGAGGCGGACCATCTGCCCGACCTCTTCGCGGACCAGCACCAGGCCGTGGGGCTTGAGCCGTTTCTCCAGCGGTTTCGTCAGCCGATCCATCTCGGCCGTCGAACGATCCCTCAGCGCCTCGACCCTGTTCCGGATGGGGCGCGAGTTCAGGGCGGTCTCGAGTTCGTCGCGGATGAAGCAAGCCGCCTCGCGCAGCTGGGCGCGGAGCTTCCGCCCGCTTCCGGCCGGAAGCCGGATCAGGCGGGGGCGATCCGGTCGATCGAAGTTGTGGACGAAGCAGAAATCGTACTGGTCTCGGCGCGGGACGGACAGACTTTCGATCGCCTCGTGCAGCAGTTCGTGGCGACGGCTGGCCGTTTCGCCGCGGACGAACAGGTGGGACCGGCGCGGTTCGCTGGCCGTCAGCGACCGCTTCAGTGCCGCCGTCAGTGAGTCCAGCGCGTCCTGCAGCGGCGCGGCGCTTTCGCGACGCGACTCCAGGCGTCGCGGATCGACACGCCAACGGAGTTCGCTTGGTGAGATGCGCGATTGCGCCATGGCCCGACACCCGGTCTGCAGGTGCGGTCGATTGTAGCCCAATGCTCGAGCGACGCCCGGCATCGAATCCCGCGGTGCCGGATGCGGATCGACGCGCCTCAGCCGACGGGGGGCTTCTCGACCGCCTGTCGCGCGAGCCGGTCGGTGTAGCTGATCCAGCACTCGGCGACGGTACGCGGGCTCTCCAGCATGGGCAGGTGGCCGGTATCGGGCAGCATCAGCGTTTCCGACCGCGGCATGCACGACGAGAGCACCTGGCCGCCGGCCGGATTGAGCACCTGGTCCGAGCGCCCCCATACGATCAGTGCCGGAGTCCCGAGTCCGTCGGCGAGGCGTTCGGCCGGGGTCGAGTCGAACCGGATGGCGTCGAACGCGCGCTGGTGCTCGACGGCCCGCGCGCTGGACCGCGCGGCCAGGAAGCGCGCCAGAGGCGCCGGGATCCATGGAGGATGGACGAAACAGAAATCGATGAGACGGCGAAAATCCGTCCGGTCGCGCACGACCAGCGGATTGTGGCGCTCCTCGGCGATCTCCTGGAACAACGGCGACAGCGGAACGCTTTCCACGCCGCCGGGCGCAAGCAGCCATAGCGCGCGGATCCGGTCGGGGTGGCGGGCGGCGATCGCAAGTGCGATGTAGCCGCCCATCGAACTGCCGCCGAGAAAGCAGCGCTGGATGCCCGCGGCGTCCATCCAGCGCACCACGGATTCGGCCTGGGCCTCGATGCGGTAATCGACGGCCGAACGGGCGACGGTTTCGCCGAAGCCGGGAAGATCGGGCGCGAGAATGCGGAAATGGACGCTGAGGTGCCGGGCGGTCCTGTTGAAATGGTCGGCGTCGGCATTGAAACCGTGGAGCAGCACGAGCGTTTCGCCGTGGCCGCCTTCGAGCACGTGCCACGTCGCGTCCTCGGTGTCGATGCGGCACGAGCGTAGCCGACCGCTCTTTCTGTCGAGCGCGCGGAAGGCGAGCGCGAACGGCGTCGGCCAGAGGTGCCATGCCGCCAACAGCGCGAGCAACGCGATCAGCAGGACCAGGAAAATCGTCATGAGCCGCGCAGTGCTAGAATCCGGGCCAATAGTGTAGTGGCAATCCCACCCCCGTATCGAACCATCTCCGGCTAACGCGCAGTCGCGCCGCCGGCCCCGGAACCCGCAATGGTCTCTTCCAGCACGCGCGACTCGGACCGGACTCGAACGGACTTCGGCCGCGACGGTTTCGCGATCGTTCGCGGCCTTTGTCCGGCCGAAACCGTCGCATCGATGCGCGCGGCCGTCGAGCGCGATCTGGTCGGTCCGGTGGGCCCGGTCGAGTTCGAGGCCGACGCGGCCTACCCCGGCGCGCCGGCCCGGCGCGATCAGCCGGGGGGCGACACCGTGCGCCGCCTGCTCGATGCGCTGGGCCGCAGCGCCGTGTTCGCGCGCTGGGCCTGCTCCGCGGCCGTGACCGCTTTCGTCCGGGATGCGCTGGCAACGGTCGACATCCGGGTCGTGCGCGCGCATCACAACTGCATCATGACCAAGGCGCCGGAGTTTTCCAGCGCGACCGGCTGGCACCAGGATCTGCGCTACTGGTCCTACCAGCGCCCGGAACTCGTCAATGCGTGGACGGCGCTGGATGCCGAGGCGCCGGACAATGGCGGCATGCGACTGATTCCCGGCTCGCATCGCGCGCTCTTACCCGACGAGTCGTTCGACGACGACCGGTTTTTCCGCGAGGACGTGCCGGCGAATCGACAATGGATCGATCGTGCCGTCCAGGCCGACCTGGCGCCCGGAGACGTGCTCTTCTTCCACGCCGGCGTCCTGCACGCCGCCGGGGCCAACCGGACCGAGGCGCGCAAGCGCGCCGTCGTGTTCTCGTACCGCGACGCCGCGAATCAGCCGCTTCCCGGCACGCGATCGGCGGCGAAAGCCGATCTCGACCCGGAATCCATACGATGCCGGTGACGCCGTGGATGGTGCTGGCCATGATGGTGATCGTGGCCAGCGCGAACTACCTCGTGCAGTTCCCGGTCAACGACTGGCTGACCTGGGGCGCGCTGACCTACCCGGTCAGCTACTTCGTCACCGACCTGACCAATCGTCTCCGGGGCCCGCGCTCGGCACGCCGGGTGGTCTGGACCGGCTTCGCGCTGGCGGTGGTCGTGTCGGTGGCGCTGGCCGGGCCGCGGATCGCGCTGGCCTCCGGCACGGCGTTCCTGGTCTCGCAGATGCTCGACATCCGCGTATTCGACCGGCTGCGCCGGCGCGGGTGGTGGCAACCGCCGCTGTTCTCCTCGGCGGTGGGGTCGGCCGTCGACACGGTGCTGTTCTTCGCCCTGGCGTTCTACGGCACCGGAATGCCGTGGGTGACGCTGGCCGTTGGCGATTACGGCGTCAAGCTGGCGATCGCGCTGTTGATGCTGGCGCCCTGGTGGCTGGCCGTGCGGCGCCGGTCGGCTCCCGCGGACCCCCGCTGAGGGGCCGGCCCGGTCGATGGGCGAGTTCTTTTCGATTGCCTGCGCGGCGGTATGGGCGCTGGCAGTGGTTCTGTTCCGTCGCTCCGGGGAGACCCTGCCGGCGTTCGAACTGAACCTCTTCAAGAACGCCCTCGGCACGCTGCTGATGACGATCACCGTGTTCGCGCTGGGCCAGGACGCGTTCCCGGCGTTCACGGTGCGCGAGTGGGTCATCGTGCTCGCATCGGGCGTGATCGGGATCGCCGTGGCCGATACCTGGTACCTGCGCGCGCTCAACCTCATGGGAGCCGCGCGGACCGGGGTTACCGCCAGCCTCTACAGTCCGTTCGTGGTGCTGCTGTCGTCGGCGTTCCTCGACGAGCGGCTACGGGGATGGCAGATGGCGGGCTTCGTGCTCGTGCTCAGCGGCATCCTGCTGGTCACGTGGCGCACGAGGCGCATCGACGTTTCGGCCCGCGCCCTGCGGATCGGCGTGTTCTACGGGGCAGGCGCGGTGCTGATGATGGCCATCGGCATCGTCATGGTCAAGCCGGTGCTCGAGGGCGAGCATTTCTTCGCGACCGCGGGATTGCGGCTGGCGGCCGGTACCGTCGCGATGCTTGCGTTCGTGACCGTCGCGCGATCCTGGCCGGCGACGATCGCGCGCTACCGCCAGCCGCAGCCGTGGGGAACCATCGTGTTAGCCAGCTTCCTGGGCAGCTATTTCGCGATGCTGATGTGGCTGGGGGGCTACCGGCTGGCGCCGGCATCGGTCGCGTCGGTGCTCAACGAGACGGCCGCGGCGTTCATCGTTCTGTTCGCCTGGCTGATGCTGTCCGAGCCGCTGAATCCCCGCCGCGTGATCGGGGTTTGCCTGACGTTCGGCGGTGTTTCGGCGATTGTGGCGATGTAGCGGCAGCGCGTCGTTCGCGCACGCGGCGCGCGGTCCATGCCGGAATCTTCATGCAGTCGTAGCAAAGCGCGGCGACGACCACGCCGATCAGCGTCCAGGTCAGCGCCGCCGGCGACAGCGGCACGGCCGGCACGAACGCCTCGGCGGCGCTTTTCGCGATCGACCAGTCGGCGTGCTGCAACAGCGCCAGCGGTCGCAGCAGCGCCGGTGCCTCCAGCAGGTCGTGGCGCAGCTGTTCGAGCTGCTCCAGGCGCACCGAGAGCTCGGCGACCGCCTGTTCACGTCCCGCGGGACCGAGCCACGGCAGGATCTCGCCGGCGCGCAGAAGCTCCACGGTGCGCTGCGCCTCGTCGATGTGTCCGCCGAGGCGCTGCAGGTAGGCATTGGTGTACGCCGGGGCCTGCGAAAGCGACAGGCCCCCGACGCCGCCGGCCGCGGCGCTGCCGATGTGGTCCAGCCGTCGCCCGATCCAGCTCACTCGTGCCGATCCCGCGCCGGCCCGGCGTCCTCGTTGCCCGGTACCGGGTCGAATCCGCCGCGGCACAGGGGATGGCAACGAAGAATGCGCCGAGCGGCCAGCCAGCTTCCGCGGCCCGCTCCGTACAATTCGATGGCGTCCTCCGCGTAGCGCGAGCACGTGGGCGTGAAGCGGCACTGCTGTCCGATCCAGGGCGAAAGAACCCGGCGGTAGATGCGTATGATTCGGATCAGGACGTGTCGCATGGCTATTGCGTTCGGGCGCGCTTGCAGGTATATAATCGCCGGTTTACCGCGAATCCGTTGGCAGCAATCTGTTGGCAATCCGGGGATTCTGCCTGTTTGAACGTTTCGAGGGCAAACGCGACATGACCGAGAAAGAAGTGAAGTTGCCGAAGAACTATCGCCCTTCGGAGAAGGAAGAGTACATGAATCCGAAGCAGCTGGAATATTTCCGCCAGAAGCTGCTCAAGTGGCGCCAGGAACTGATCGACGAATCGCAGGAAACGATCAACAACCTGCGCGGCGAAGTCCGGGACGTCGGCGATGAAGCCGAGCGGGCCAGCCGTGAAACCGAGAACAGCCTGGAGCTGCGTACGCGCGACCGGTACCGCAAGCTGCTGGGCAAGATCGACCAGGCGCTGTCCCGCGTCGACGACGGCAGCTACGGCTACTGCGAGGAGACCGGCGAGGAAATCGGCCTGGCACGCCTGGAGGCGCGTCCGATCGCGACGCTCTGCCTGGACGCCCAGGAGCGGTGGGAGCTGAAGCAGAAGCAGATGAAGGACAGCCGCTGATCCGACCGTCCACGCGACTGCGTGCGCGCCGGGATGGAGTTATGATTCGCTGGCGAACCGAATGCAAGGAGTGGCAGGCATGAAGCGTGTGATTGGTGCAACCCTGATCCTGGCCGCAACGGTGGCAGGAGCGCAGGAAACTCCGCTGGACGACCGCTGGTACGTGGGAATCACGGGAGGCGTGGCCAAGACCGGCGCCGACCGTCTCACCGACAAGTACACTGGCTACTACGGCGCCTACTTCGGCCGCTTCTTCAGCGACGACTTCAGCCTGGATCTGCAGCTCGACGCCTACGATGCCGAGTTCGATCCCGACGAGTTCGCGCGCATCGCCATCGTTCCGGCGCCGACCTTCGACCGTGATTTCGAGCTCCGGGCCATCGGGCTGACGGGACGCTATCACTTCGGCGAGGCCGGCCAGACCCATCGGCCGTACGGCCTGGTCGGTCTGGGCATCCAGGATCACGACAACTTTCTCGACGACGGGCGCGACATGTACGTGTCGTGGGGCGTCGGTCTGCGCTCCGAACTCGGAAGCAATCTCAGCCTGCGCACGCAGCTGGAGGGCCGCTACGACAACGATCGCGCGACCTTCGACCGCGAGGATGGCTTCATCGATTTCATCGCGTCGGTGGGCCTGACGTTCGCGTTCGGCGAGCCGCCGGCGCCGCCGAGGGCCGAACCGGTGCGCGAACCGCGTCCCGCACCGGCCGAACCCGCGCCGCGGCCCGCGCCTCCGTCGCCGGCCCCGGAGCCGGAAGATCGGGAAGTCCTGTTCGATTTCGACGCCACGGTCTTCTTCGCCTTCGATTCCGCCGAGCTCCGGCCCGAAGCGCGCAGCGAGCTGGATCGTGCCGCCGGGGTTCTCGAGCCGCGCGACGAGATCATTCTCATCGAGGTTGCCGGTCATACCGACGATATCGGGGCCGAAGCCTACAACCAGGAACTCTCCGAGCGTCGCGCCCGCTCCGTTGCCGAGTACCTCGAGAACCGGGGCGTCGACCGCGACCGGATGAAGATCGTCGGTTACGGCGAAAGCCGGCCGCGCGTGCCGAACACGTCGCCGGAAAACCGCCAGCAGAACCGTCGCGTCGTCATCTCGGTGATCGATCGCGCGGATTGATCGACTGCCGACCGGCACGGAGTTCCTTCGGAGGCCCGCCGTCGTGCGGGCCTCTTCTTGCGATGAGGCCGCGTTCAGCTGAGATCGGCCACCAGCTGGATCGTCGCCTGGCGAACGCCCTCGACGGCCTCCAGCAGCGCCTCGGCCGCTTCCCGCTGCGCCTGCGGGCGAGAATCGTCGTCGAGCGCATCGGCATGTTCTTCCCAGGCCTCGAACAGCCGCTGTCCCCGCCGGGGAAGCGGGTCGGGCATGACCGAACTGAGATCCCGGACCATCGTGACCTTTCCCCAGCCGCGCACCCAGTTTCTCGGCAGCGGCAGTTCGCCGGCCGACTCCGCGCGGTCGTCGGGCTCGGTGAAGTACCGGCGCAGCAGGATGACCTGGTTGATTTCCCCGATTTCGACGAGGATGCGGAACGACGCCTGGCGCCAGTTGCGCTGGACCTCGGTGGTTTCGTTGCGCCAGGTGTTGTAGCCCAGCGACGTGATCGCGAGGACCAGGCTGATCAATGCCACGAGGTTGCGGTTGACCTGGTCAAGAAACGTGCGCCCGCGCGACTTGGCCGCCATTCGATCGCGATCGATGACGCCGCGACGACGATGGGGCGTCGCGTCGGCGCTCATTCGCCCAGTCGTTCCCGGGCGTGCCCCCGGATCGCCCGGAGCATCGCGTCGAGCCCGTTGGCCCGCGTCGGAGAAAGGTGTTCGCTCAGGCCCAGCTCCCGGACGAAGCGGGGGTGGGCGTCGAGGATTTCCCGCGCGCTGCGATCCGAATACACGCGCAGCAGAAGGTAGATCAGCCCGGAGACGATCGCCGCATCGCTGTTGGCGCGGAATTGCAGACGCTCGGCATCGCCGTGGACGTGCAGCCAGACGCTGGACTGGCAGCCGGCAAGCAGCGCGTCATCGGTCATTTCGGCATCGTCCAGCGGTTCGAGCTTGCGGCCCAGGTCGATGATGTACTGGTATCGATCCAGCCAGTCGTCGAACAGCGAGAATTCGTCGATGATCTCGTCCTGCACTTCGTCGATGGTCATCGCAGGCTCTCCTTGCCGTTCGGTG
>JBPRGD010000355.1:0-3216 GCA_051428125.1 Candidatus Wenzhouxiangella sp. M2_3B_020 | reverse complement strand
CAGGAAGACCAGCAGGATCAGCGGCCGGATCGAGAAGATCGCGTTGGCGATTCCGGCCTTGAGGCCGCCCTTGTCACTCATATCGAACTCCATCCTCTCCGACCAGGATCATGCTGCCATCGATGATTTTCGTGGCGGCGTAATCGCTCCCCAGCTGATCGGCCTCCACCTCGGTGTCGCCGTCGGGATCGACCTCGACCCGGCTGGCACCGGCGCCGACGAGAATCGCCGTGCCCGTGGTTCGCAGATCGCCGCCCATCAACGACTGGCGAGAGTCGGTTGGAATCTCGTCCCAGCGGCTGCCGAAATCACAGCTCTTCTGGATGTGCCCGCGCAGTCCGAACGCCAGCACGCACTGTCGCTGCTCGATCAGGCCGAACATCGAGCCCGGGTAGGGGAACCGGAACGACTCCCAGGTCTCGCCACCGTCGACGCTGCGGAATCCGTATCCGCCCTCGGCCGCGATCATCAGGCGATCTTCGCCGGACTGCAGGATCGCGTTGAGATGGCACTCACCGAACTCGTAGCAGCCCAGGTTGACCTCGGCCTTGGCGCCCTCGCCGTCGTCGTCCTGGAAACGCTCGGGAATGGTCTCGAGGTCGCCCTGCTGACGCGCCATTTCCGCCCAGTCGATCGCCTCGGAGGTGACCCGGTCGGACAGTCGTTGGGTTTCCCAGTTGATGCCTCCGTCCTCGGTGGTCATGAAACGGCCGTAGGCGCCGATGGCGAAGCCCTCGTTGGGGTTGACGAAGTGGACATCAAGCAACGGTTCCTGCGCTTCCGGCGCCCAGTGCTGTATGAACCAGTTCTCCCCGCCGTCGCTGCTCGACAGGATGGCCGCATCGTGTCCGACCGCCCAGAGCCGGCGGCCGAAGTTGGTCACGCGGGTCAATGTCGACTGCACCGGCACCGACTGGGCCTGACGCCACTCGCGACCGTCTTCCGACAGCAGCACGTGGCCTCGCGAGCCGACGGCGACGTAACTCCCGTCGTGTTCGACGACGTCGAGCAGAAGACTTTCGTCGGCCAGAGGCGCCTCGATGGCGGGCTTGGGCTCGCTGACCTCGGCACCCTCTTCCTGGGCATGGACGAACGTGAGCGGAAGCGCCATCGCGACCAGTATCAGCCACGGCTGCAGACCGCTCCGGGGGGTCGGAGATCTCATCGAAAAGCTCCCGGGACCTGACGTGAAATCGACCGGCCCGATCGCCCGGGCCGGCCGTTGAACGTGAATGTCGATGCGTGCAACCGGATCAACGGCGGCCGCGGGTTCTCAGGGCCTGCGGCGTGTAGTTGCTCGGCGACAACTCGACGTTGAAGGTGTTGACCGGATCCTGGTTGTCCATGCCGACGGCGACATAGCGGCCCGACAGCAGGTCCATGTGCGTTTCGATCGTGGTCCAGAACGTCGGAACCTCGTAGTAGTTGATCGAATGCGCTTCCGAGGCGCGCCAGAGCTGGCCGCGCTGATCGTAGTGGTCGGTCAGCAGGATCTGGTAGGAATCCTCGTCGAGGTAGAACGTGCGCCGCGGATGGATATGGCGCGTGCCCTCCTTGAGCGTGGCTTCGATCACCCATACGCGGTGCAGTTCGTAGCGCATGTACTCCGGATTCAGGTGCCCGGGCATCACGAGCTCGTCGACGGTGACGTCCCCGCTGTGCGCCTCGTAGGAGTTGTACGGAACGTACATCTCGCGCTTGCCGACGACTTCCCAGTTGTACCGGTCCATGGCGCCGTTGAACATGTCGGTCATGTCGTTGGTCCGCAGGCCGTCCGAGGCGGTGCCCGGGTTGTCGTAGGCCACGTTGGGGGCCCGGCGAACACGGCGCTGGCCGGGGTTGTAGATCCACGCCTGGCGCGGCTGCTCGATCTGGTTCAGGGTTTCATGGACCAGCAGGATATTGCCGGCCAGGCGGGCCGGCGACTCGACTTCCTGGAAAAAGTACAACAGGATGTTGTTGATTTCCTCGATCGTCGCGCCGGTCTTGTAGTACAGCCCGAGGATTTCCTCGCGCAGCTTCACGAGCTGGTAAGCGCCGCCGGTCGTGGGTGCGACCTGGTTGTTGTAGCGCGTTCCGCCGATTCCCTTGAACTTCAGCTTGTGGTTCCACATCAGCTGGTACGGGTTCTGGGGCAGCGGGAACGGAAAGCCGACCGAGGCATTCTCCACGCCCTCGCCGTTTGCCACGAGCTCCGCGGTCGCGGCGTTCTCGATCGTCGCCTCGTAGACGCGCTCGGGGAACGACGCCGTGCGGCGCGTCCGGAATACCCGCATGTAGTAGGTATCCGGGTAACGCTCGAACGTGGCGATCTGTCCGGCGGACAGTTCGTCGGCATACTCGCGATAGTTCTCTCCGGTGATGCGGAACAGTTCGCGATCGTCCGGGAACGGGCTGGTATGGCGGTCGCCCGGCTCGTAGCCGGCCGGCCAGTCCTCACGCGTGATGCCGCCCGTCCAGGCGGGGATTTCGTCTCCGTTGCCGGCCTTCGGCGAGCCCATCGGAGTGAGGTCCTCGCCGAGACGCGCGATGTTCTCCGGCGTGCGCGGGATCACGCCCTCGGCCGCGGCACCGGCGTCACCGTCGGAGCCGGCCTGCGTCCTTGCCTCGGCGGCCTGGGCGGCTTCGGCCTCGGCCATGTCCTCGACCTCTTCGGGCTCCATCGCCACCTCGGTGTCGTCCATCGGGCGCGGATCGGTGAGTTCTTCGCCGGCCTCCGGCATGCCCTCGGCCTCTTCCTCGGCAGCAAGCGCTTCCTCCTGTGCCTGCTCGGCGGCGGCCCGCTCTTCAGCGGCCCGGCGTTCGGCTTCGGCCTGGCGTTCCATCTCGGCCCGGCGTTCGGCTTCGGCCTGGCGCTCCATCTCGGCCCGGCGTTCGGCTTCTGCCTGGCGCTCCATCTCGGCCTGGCGTTCCATCTGCGCCTGACGCTCGGCTTCGGCCTGACGCTCCATCTCGGCCTGACGCTCGGCCTCGGCCTGCTGGCGCTCCATTTCGGCCTGACGCTCGGCTTCGGCCCGGCGCTCCATCTCGGCCTGCCGTTCGGCTTCGGCCTGCTCGCGCTCCATTTCGGCCTGCCGTTCGGCTTCGGCCGCCTCCGACTGAGGCGCTTCGGTTTCCGGCGTGGAACCGCATGCCGCCAGTACCAGCGCGAGCAGCGCCGCGCCGAGAATCCTGGTGAGGTTCTGATTCGAATGCTTGTTCATGGATTCCTCCGGA
>JBPRGD010000354.1:0-1029 GCA_051428125.1 Candidatus Wenzhouxiangella sp. M2_3B_020 | reverse complement strand
TTACCGGTCCGCTGGCCCGCAGCGATACGCCGGTCGACCTTCGTCTCCCACTCCGGATCCATCACGCTGATCCCACCGCATGCCCAGTACCCGACGTTCTGCTCGACCATCGGAAGCGACGGCGTGTAGATCCACCCGTTGTCGAAGTCGATCAGGCCTTGATCCCACCGCATGCCGGCGGCCTCAGACGGACGCATGCCGGTCAGCGCGAGGAAGAGGAACCAAAGCCTGTACAGCTCCGGCATCGCGTCGACGAGGGAGAGCAACTCCGGGAACGTTGGGATCCACAGGCGCTGTCCGGTGTTCATCCGCCGTTGGCTGCGGCTACGGATCGTCTTGGGGGAGCGCACGTGGTTACGTGGTTCGAGACCGTCGGTGGGGTTGTCGGCCCGCATCCGGGTGGCGACCAGCGTGCGGCCGAGGACGAGTGCGAGCTTGACGCGGTTGGTGTAGGCCGCCGGGTCTGCGTCCGTTCCGTCGGAGCACCACTCCTCGAGCTGTTGGGTGGTCAGCGTCCGGGTCGTCCACCGATGGGGACGCAGGTTCGTCCCCGGGTCCGGATCGATCCACGGGTACAGCGAGTAATTGGCCGTCTTGCGATAGCCGTTGATCGTCGCCGCCGCCAGGTGATCCTCGCGTTCGAGGTAGAGCAGCACGCCCTCTATGAATTCACGGTCGATCCGCGTGTCGGGCTTGAGAGCCTCGACCTGCTCCGGGCTGAGTGCCGCCTCGCGGTCTCGGAATTCGCGCGCCGCATCCAAGGTGTCGAATGTCCGTCGCACACCACCCGCGCCGATGGCCCGGAAGTTGCCTAGTGACCCGTCACGGTTGACCCGCTGGTAGAGGTTGCGCTCGACACGCACCTCACTGGTCGGTGGGGCTTTCCGCTTGGCCTTGCCGCCCGATCGCTTACGCTGGCTTCGTCCGCCGTCCGATGTCACCACAAGGTGCTCCGATCCACCCGCCACGCGAGACCGAGGCTGGGTCGGTGAGCGCCGGCGCCGAGTGGCCTTCAAAGCGTACGACACC
>JBPRGD010000353.1:0-1349 GCA_051428125.1 Candidatus Wenzhouxiangella sp. M2_3B_020 | reverse complement strand
ACCCCGGCCGCCACCGTGGTAATGCCGCCGACAAGTCCGATGGCGAGTAACACACCGGGACTCAGCAGCGGGGCCGAACGGATCAGCAGGATGGCGCCCGCCGCCACCAGCGTGGCCGAATGCAGCAGCGCCGAGACCGGCGTCGGGCCCGCCATGGCGCGCATCAGCCAGTCCTGCAAGGGAACCTGGGCCGACTTGCCCATGGCGGCCATGAGCAACAGCAGCCCGGCGGCGACCGTGGCGCCGCCGTCCGTTGCCAGGGTAGCGGCGATTTCGCTGGTGCCCGTCGACCCGATGAGGATGAATATCGCGACGTACAGGCCCAGATCGGCGCTGCGGGTGTAGAGGAAGGCGCGGCCGGCGGCATCCGCGGCCTCGGGCCGCTGGAACCAGAAGCCGATCAGCAAGTAGCTGCACAGTCCGATCAGCTCCCAGGCCGCCAGCAGCAGTATCCAGTCGCCGGCCAGCACCAGGGCCTGCATCGCGGCGAGGAACAGGGACATGACGGCACAGAACCGGGGCAGGCCCGACTCGCGCTGCATGTAGCCGACCGCGTAGGTCAGCACGAACGTGCCGACGGTGGCCACCGCCACGGCCAGCAGCGCTGTCAGCGGCTCGGCGGTCAGGCGCAATGGCATTTCTGGCAGGCCGGGCAGAAGCAGCGTTTCGGCCGGGCCGCTGGCAACCCGGGCCAGAAGCCACAGACTCGCCCCCAGACCGAGCACGGCACCGCCCAGGGCCAGCGCGGGTCCGCCCCGGCGCAGCACCAGGATGGCCGCGGCGGCGAGCAGGGGGAGCAGCACCGGCAGCAGCACGGGGCTCATCCTTTCAGGTCCCGCGCTTCCTCCATCTCCACCGAGCCCCTGGCCCGGAAGCGCGCAATCGCGACGCCGAAGCCGACGGCCATCTCGACGGCCATGACTGTCATCACTACCAGCACGAACATCTGCCCGGCGTAGATTTCGGGATGCAGAAAGCGCCAGAAGGCGACCAGGTTGACCAGCGCACCGGCCAGGATCAGTTCGACGCCCATCATGATCATGACCAGGTTGGTCTGCGATAGCGCCCCGTAGACGCCGATGCCGAACAGGATGGCACCGGTCACAAGCGCCACAATCAGAATAGCCGTCACTCCGGGCTCTCCATCTCGCCCTTATTGGCCCGAGCCTGCACCGGTATTGCCACCGCCGTGGCCGCAATCATCGCGGTGAGGATGGTGACACCGGCGGTTTCGAAGATCAGCATGGAACGCCCCAGCAGCTCCATACCCAGCGCCCGGGTCTGCATCGCGGCATCCGGCGCCTCGACCGTCACAGGTCCCCAATCAACCCAGAACGCGACCACTATCG
>JBPRGD010000352.1:0-1691 GCA_051428125.1 Candidatus Wenzhouxiangella sp. M2_3B_020 | reverse complement strand
CTACTCGGTCGGTGACAGTCCCGTCGTATCGCGGGGTCAGCACCGCCCCGTCCCGTGAAGCCGGGGCGACCGACACCCGAACCTTTCTTTACCCTCGACTCCTGAGCAACTCCCATGCAGATCAACGGACAGTTGGCACTGACGGTGTTGATGGGGGTCTTCCTCCTCGCCGTCGCCGCGTGGCTCACGCGGGTCGAAAACTGGCGGAGCTACACGCCACTCGCGGGCGGCGGTACGGCCGCCGGTGAGTCCGGCTACGTCTCACAGGAGAAGCCGGCAGGAATCGTGCGCTGGCTGACGACGGTCGACCACAAGGACATCGGCTTCCTCTACGGCGCGTACGCCATCATCGCCTTCCTCGTCGGCGGCGCGATGGTCATGGTGATGCGGGCAGAACTCGCGGTGCCCGACACGGCGGTCGTCGGGCCGGCGTTCTACAACTCGTTGCTGACGAGTCACGGGATCACGATGTTGTTCCTGTTCGGGACGCCGATCATCGCGGCCTTTGCGAACTACTTCGTCCCGCTGATCATCGGCGCGGACGACATGGCGGTCCCCCGGATCAACGCCATCGCCTTCTGGCTCCTCCCCCCGGCGGCACTGCTGATCTGGGCGGGCTTCTTCGCCGCGCCACTGGGCCTGTTCAACCCGGCCCAGACCGCGTGGACGATGTACACGCCGCTCTCGATCACGCAGACCGACCCCGGTGTGGACCTGATGTTACTCGGGCTTCACCTCTCGGGGGTCTCCGCGACGATGGGTGCGATCAACTTCATCGCCACCATCTTCACCGAACGCCACGAGTCGGTGACGTGGGCGAACCTCGACATCTTCTCGTGGACGATCCTCACCCAGTCCGGACTGATCCTGTTCGCGTTCCCCCTGCTGGGTAGTGCGATCTTGATGCTCCTGCTCGACCGGAACTTCGCCACGACCTTCTTCACGGTCGGTGGCGGTGACCCGATCCTCTGGCAACACCTGTTCTGGTTCTTCGGCCACCCCGAGGTGTACATCCTCGTGCTCCCGCCGATGGGCATCGTGAGCTACGTCCTGCCGCGCTTCTCCGGCCGGCGGCTGTTCGGCTTCAAGTTCGTCGTCTACTCCACGCTCGCAATCGGCGTGCTCTCCTTCGGCGTGTGGGCGCACCACATGTTCTCGACGGGCATCGACCCACGCCTGCGGGCGTCGTTCATGGCGGTCTCGCTCGCTATCGCCATCCCCTCGGCGGTGAAGACGTTCAACTGGATCACGACGATGTGGAACGGCAAACTGCGGCTGACGACCCCGATGCTGTTCTGCATCGGCTTCGTCTCGAACTTCATCATCGGCGGCGTGACGGGCGTCTTCCTCGCCTCGATCCCGGTCGACCTCGTGCTCCACGACACCTACTACGTCGTCGGGCACTTCCACTACCTCGTGATGGGCGCCATCGGCTTCGCGGCGATGGCCGGCCTCTACTACTGGTACCCGATCTTCACGGGTCGGATGTACCAGTCCACGCTGGCGAAGTTCCACTTCTGGACGTGGATGATCGGTACGAACATCACGTTCTTCGCCATGATCCTGCTGGGCTACGGCGGCATGCCGCGCCGGTACGCGACGTACCTGCCGCAGTTCGCCACGCTCCACCAGATCGCCACGGCCGGCGCGTTCCTGCTGATGGTCGGTGGCGTCATCTGGCTCTACAACTT
>JBPRGD010000351.1:0-1299 GCA_051428125.1 Candidatus Wenzhouxiangella sp. M2_3B_020 | reverse complement strand
TGACCATCCTGATGTGGCACAAAGTCTGAATAATTTAGCTTATCTTTACCATGCTCAGGGAAAACTAGAGGAAGCCGAACCCTTATATCAGCAAGCCCTAGCAATGAGACAGTGCCTGTTTGCCGATGACCATCCTGATGTGGCACAAAGTCTGAATAATTTAGCTTATCTTTACCATGCTCAGGGAAAACTAGAGGAAGCCGAACCCTTATATCAGCAAGCGTTGACAATGAGACAGCGTCTGTTTGCGAATGACTATCCTGATGTCGCGATAAGTCTAAATAATTTAGCCGGACTTTACAAATCTCAGGGAAAACTAGCCGAAGCCGAACCCTTGTTTCAGCAAGCCTTGGCAATGAATCAGCGCTTATTTGCTGATCACCATCCTCATGTCGCATTAAGTCTGAATAATTTAGGCTTACTCTATCAATCCGAGGGAAAACTAGCCGAAGCCGAATCCTTGTTTCAGCAAGCCCTGACAATGAATCAGCGCCTATTTGCGAATGACCATCCTGATGTCGCGATAAGTCTGAATAATTTAGCCGGACTTTACAAATCTCAGGGAAAACTAGCCGAAGCCGAACCTTTGTTACAGCAAGCCCTGACAATGAATCAGCGCCTGTTTGCTCATGACTATCCTGATGTTGCACAAAGTCTCAATAATTTAGGCTTACTCTACCAATCCGAGGGAAAACTAGCCGAAGCCGAACCTTTGTTACAGCAAGCTCTATCAATGAGAAAGCGCTTGTTTGCTGATGACCATCCTGATATTGCACAAAGTCTGAATAATTTAGGCTTACTCTACCAATCTCAGGGAAAACTAGCCGAAGCCGAACTCTTATATCAGAAAGCTCTGGCAATGAATCAGCGCTTATTTGCTGATGACTATCCTGATGTCGCGTCCAGTCTGAATAATTTAGGCTTACTCTACCAATCCGAGGGAAAACTAGCCGAAGCCGAACCTTTGCTGAAGCAAGCCCTGGCAATGAGACAACGCTTGTTTGAGGGTGACCATCCTCATGTGGCACAAAGTCTGAATAATTTAGCCGGACTCTACCAATCCGAGGGAAAACTAGCCGAAGCTGAACCTTTTTTTCAGCAAGCTCTGGCAATGAATCAGCGCCTGTTTGCTGATGACCATCCTCATGTGGCACACAGTTTGAATAATTTAGCTGATCTCTACGAATCCCAGGGAAAACTAGCCGAAGCCGAACCCTTGTTACAGCAAGCCTTGGAAATGAATCAGCACCTGTTTGCCGATGACCATCCTCATGTGGCACACAGTTTAAATAATTTAGC
>JBPRGD010000350.1:0-5500 GCA_051428125.1 Candidatus Wenzhouxiangella sp. M2_3B_020 | reverse complement strand
GCGACGCCGGCGCCGAAGACCAGCCGTCCTCTCATCGTCGAGCAGCCGGAGACCGGATCGGTTGCGATGAAGAACGCGGCCAGCACCAGCGCGCCGGAAAAGATGTGCTGCGGCGGCGAAGGGTTGGTGTCGGGACCGGCCAGCCACATCGGGGTCGAGACGAGGATGACCGTGGCCAGCGTCGCGACCGGCACGTGCCACGAGATCACGCGGCGCCACATCAGCCAGAGGCCGCCGAGCGCGTACAGGTTCGCGATCCATTCCCAGCCCAGGCCGCCGAAATCGCCGAAGATCTCGGCCGACCGGATCTCGGTGACCAGCCGGTTCTCGGCAACGCCCGTCTTGAGAGCGTCCAGAGGGGTGGCCGCGGTGATCGCGTCCCAGGACATCGCTTCCGGCAGCGAGCCGGTGAAGATGGCCGCGGCCGTCTCGGCCAGGCCGGGCAGGCCGGGCGAGAGCTGGCGCGGGGCGAGCCACTGGGACAGGTCCAGAGGAAACGCGATGATCACCGCAGCGAAGCCCACCATCGCAGGGTTGAACAGGTTGTAGCCCAGGCCCCCGTAGAGATGCTTGGCCACGACGATGGCGAACACCATGCCGGTCAGCGCGATCCACCACGGCGCCAACGGGGGCATGCACAGCGCGAACAGGACGGCGGTGACGACGGCGCTGTAGTCGGACAGGAAGGGCTGCAGGGGACGGTCGCGCAGCTTGAGCATCAGCGCCTCCAGCGCGAGCGCGAAGCCGACGGCGAGGATGATCTGGAACACGATGCCCCAGCCGAAGAACCAGGCGTGGGCGACAATGCCGGGGATCAGCGCGTAGAGCACCTGGCGCATGACTCCGCCGACGGTGTTGATCGGCGGAAAGTGCGGCGCGCCGATGACCGGGAATTTCATTCGGAATCGTCCCCGCGCCGCTTCCGTGCCCGCTCGACGGCGGCCCGCACTTCATCCCGCGCGTTTTCGCCGCGCTCGAGGCGCTTCTCGCGCCTCTCACGCCGTTTGCGTCGCTGCTCGGATTCCTCCGCGAGGCGTTTCTCGCGGGCTTCGAAGCGCTGTCGCGCCTTCTGCGCGCGGGCATCCTCGATGCCGCGCTCGCGCAGAACGCCCTTGCCATGGCGGTAGTAATCGACCAGAGGCAGGTGGCTGGGACAGACGTGCGCGCAGCAGCCGCACTCGATGCAGTCGAACAGGTCCAGGCCGGCCGCTTCGTCGTAGTCGTCGGCGCGGATGTAGTTGTAGAGCTCCTGCGGCAGCAGGCTGGCCGGACACACCCGTACGCACTCGCCGCAGTTGATGCACGGCATGACCGGCTGGCGGCGCTCGGTGTCTTCCGGGCGCAGGGCGAGAATGCAGTTCGTGCCCTTGGTCACCGGCACGCGGTCGGAGGCCAGCGGAATGCCCGACATGGGGCCGCCGAGAACCAGCCGGTCGACGGCACCGACGAAGCCGCCGGCGGCTTCGACGAGATCGGCGACCGGCGTGCCCAGCAAAGCGATCAGGTTGCGCGGATTGTCGATCGCCGGTCCGCTTACGGTCACGATCCGCTCGATCAGCGGCGTACCGTAGACGATCGCGTCGCGCGCGGCCGCGGCCGTGCCCACGTTCAGGCAGGCGACGCCGAGGTCCTGGGGCAGCCCGTCGTGCGGCACTTCCGCGCCCGTGAGGACCTGGATCAGCTGTTTTTCGCCGCCCTCGGGATAGATGGTCGTGACCTGGACGACGCGGCAGCGCCGGTCCGGATCGCAGGCCTCCATTCCCCCTTGCAGCGACTCCCGCACCGCGCCCATCTGGTCCTCGATGGCGATGACCACGCTTTTCGCTCCGATAGCCTGCGCCAGGATCAGTCCGCCCTCGACGATCGCCTCGGCGCGATTGCGCATCAGCATTTCGTCGCAGGAAATGTAGGGCTCGCACTCGGATCCGTTGAGGATCAGCGTATGCACGTCGTCCCAGTCGCCGCGCAGCTTCGCGGCGGTCGGGAACATGGCACCGCCCAGCCCCGAGAGGCCGGCTGCCCGCAGCCGCTCGATCAGGTCGCCGCGATCGGCATCCCGCCACTCGGCCAGCGGCTCGCGCCGACCCCACTCGTCCTCACCGTCGGGCTCGAGCACGAGGCACTCCGATTCGCTGTCCGGCGGCCAGCTCACGGGCCAGGGGCGTACGGCCCGGATCGTGCCGGAGGTGGGTGCATGCACCGGCACCTCGCGATCGTTCCCGGCGGTCGTCAGCGCCTGGCCCTTGAAGACGCGGTCACCGGGCTGGACGCGGAGCTCGCCGGTCGGCCCCTGGTGCTGAAGCAGCGGCAGGTAGAGCGCGTCGGGGAGGGCGGGCCGGATCAGCGGCTCGCGGCACGCGATCTGCTTGTGATGCCGCAGCCGCAGGCCGCCGGGGAAGCGGTGCAGGTGCTCGCCGACGTCGAGCTCAGGCATGGTCGGTTTCCACGGGCCTCGTGGTCTCCGTCGGCGGCGGCGGACGGATCGGCCAGATGAAGGGCCGGGCACGGGGAACCAGGTCGATGCAGTCTACGGGGCAGGGCGGCAGGCACAGTTCGCAGCCGGTGCATTCCTCGGCGACGACGGTATGCATCATCTTGGGCGCACCGATGATCGCATCGACCGGGCAGGCCTGGATGCACAGCTTGCAGCCGATGCAGCGATCCTCGTCGATGACCGCGACCAGCGGCGGCTTGTTCTCGCCGTGCGATTCGTCAAGCGGCTTGGGTTCGCGACCGAGCAGTTCGGCCAGCGCCTTGACGCCGGCGTCGCCGCCCGGCGGGCACTGGTTGATGTCGGCGTCGCCGCGGGCGATGGCCTCGGCGTAGGGCCGGCAACCCGGGAAATCGCACTGGCCGCACTGCGTCTGCGGCAGGATGCGGTCGATCTGGTCGACGACCGAATCCTCGTCGGGCTTCCAGCGCCGTGCGCCGACGAGCAGCACCGCGCCGATGCCCAGCAGCAGCGCCGACAGCACCCCGACGGCCGTGAGGATCGCGGTCACAGCCGCGCGAACCCGGCGAAACCCATGAACGCCAGCGCCATCAGTCCGGCGGTCACCAGGCCGATGGGAGCGCCGCGAAAGCTCTCGGGCACGTCGGCCATGGCCAGGCGTTCGCGGGCCGCGGCGAGCATCACCAGCACGGCGCCGAAACCCAGTGCCGCGCCGAAGCCGTACAGCGCCGATTCGACCAGCGAATGCTGCTCGCGGACGTTGAGCAGCGCCACGCCGAGCACGGCGCAGTTGCTCGTGATCAGCGGCAGGTAGATGCCGAGCACGCGATGCAGCATGGGCGCGGCGTTGCGCATGACCAGCTCGGTCAGCTGCACCAGGCCGGCGATCACGACGATGAAGGCGACGATGCGCAGGTACTCCAGTCCAAGCGGCGCCAGCACCCATTCGGTCAGCAGGTAGCTGGCGACCGACGACAGCGTCAGCACGAACGCCGTCGCCATGGCCATCCCGGCCGCGCCCTCCAGGCGGCTGGAGACCCCCAGGAACGGGCACAGCCCCAGGAACTGGATCAGCACGAAGTTGTTGACCAGCGCGGCGCTGATGATGATCAGTAACAAGTCCATGACGTCTGGGTCGTGATTCCGTCCGGTGGCTGCTCGGTCCCGGCGGTTTCGGAGAGGCTCATCCTGCGGAAATAGTAAATAGTCAATAGAAAATAGTAAACGGAACAGCGAATTCGACTTTTGCGGATGCGCAGATCTCGGCGATCGCAGGATCGACAGGCTTCGAATGGTGCCAAAGCGTCCCCTGTCGCTAGACCGGTCTTTCTATTTACTATTCGCTATTTTCTATTCACTCATCTCACCCGCATCCCCGGCTCGGCATCGCTGTCGGGCGCGAGCAGGTACGGCCCGCCGTCATCGCCGCCGGCGGCGAGCACCATGCCCTCGGAGATGCCGAAGCGCATCTTGCGCGGCTTGAGGTTGGCGACCATCACGGTCAGCCGGCCCTCGAGTTCGGCCGGGTCGTAGGCCGAGCGGATGCCCGCGAAGACCTGGCGGGTTTCACCGCCGAGATCCAGCAACAGCCTGAGCAGCTTGTCGGCCCCTTCGACGAACCCGGCCTCGCTGATCCGCGCGACGCGCAGGTCGACCTTCATGAAGTCGTCGATGGTGATTTCCGGCTCGAGTTCGATCGGCGGAGCGGTGTCGGGTTGCCCCGTGTCGGACGGCGTCAGCGATTCGCGTGCGTCTTCCATGAGTGCCTCGATCTGTCGGGGTTCGACCCGCTTTGCCAGCGGGCTGAAACGTTCGATGGGGTGGTTCAGCAACGGCTCGTCCAGTCGGGACCAGTCAGCGAGGTCGCGGCCCAGGAAGCGGCCGGCGTCGTCGGCGATGGTCGGCATGACCGGAGACAGCCACGTCATCAGCACCCGGAACAGGTTCAGCGCCTGGGTGCAGACGGCCACGACCTCGGCATCCCGGCCTTCCTCTTTCGCCATGTGCCAGGGCTTGTGTCCGTCGACGTACTGGTTGGCGCGGTCGGCCAGCGCCATGATCCGCCGGATCGCCGAGGCGTAGTTGCATTGCTCGAAATCCGCCGCGACCGCTTCGGTCCCGGCGACGAACTCGTCGTGGAGTGCCGGTTCCGGGAGCGCATCGGCCAGGCGCCCGCCGCCCAGCTTGTGGATGAAACCGGCACAGCGGCTTGCGATGTTGACGAGCTTGCCGACGAGATCGGCGTTGATCCGGTTGGTGAAGTCGTCGAAGTTCAGATCGATGTCGGCCAGGCCCGGTCCGAGCTTGGCGGCGAAGTAATAGCGCAGGTAATCGGCCGGCAGGTGATCCAGCCACGTCCGCGCCATGATGAACGTGCCGCGCGACTTCGACATCTTCGTGCCGTTGACGGTCAGGAAGCCGTGGGCCTGGACCCGCGTCGGTCGCTTGTAGCCGGCGCCTTCCAGCATCGCTGGCCAGAACAGGCAGTGGAAATAGATGATGTCCTTGCCAATGAAGTGGTGCATTTCGGCATTCGAGCCCGGGCGTATCCAGTCTTCGAAGTCCCAGTCGTTGCGCTCGCAGAGCTCCATGAAGCTGGCCAGGTAACCGACCGGCGCGTCCATCCACACGTAGAAGAACTTGTTGTCGGTATTCGGGATCCGGAAGCCGAAGTACGGGGAGTCACGGGTGACGTCCCAGTCCCGCAGCCCGTCGCCGAACCACTCTTCGAGCTTGTTGGCCACTTCCTCCTGGAGAGCGCCGGAGCGCATCCATTTCTGCAGGCTATCGCTGAAGGCCGACAGCGTGACGAAGTAGTGCTCGGTCTGCTTCATCACCGGCGTGGTGCCGGAAACGACCGAGCGGGGTTCGACCAGCTCGGTCGGATCATAGGTCGCGCCGCAGGATTCGCAGGAGTCACCGTACTGATCCTCGGTGCCGCAGCGCGGGCAGCTGCCCTTGATGAAGCGGTCGGGCAGGAACATGTTGCGTTCGGTGTCGTAGTACTGCTCGATCGTTTTTGTCCGGACCGCGTCGCCGTCCTTCAGG
>JBPRGD010000349.1:0-14558 GCA_051428125.1 Candidatus Wenzhouxiangella sp. M2_3B_020 | reverse complement strand
TCGTCGCTCAGGTCGATGAAGCGCGGGACCGCGATCGCGGCCAGAATGCCGAGGATGACGATCACGATGACCAGCTCGATCAGCGTGAAGCCGCCCTGGCGGGTTGCGTTGGGGGTCTGGATGTTCATGTTGCTCATTTGAGGTCTCCTCGTTTCGGATTCGAATCGGCTCCGGCCACGGCTTTCGCCGATTTTCAATCTTCGCCCCGGTCGATTCCGCCGCCGCAGCGACCCGGGAATTCCGGCGCGTTCGGTACATTCAATGCATCAACCGTGCCAGATGGGGTCAATCCCCATGAATTCAATGGGTTGATCGCGAAAATCCGGCGCGTTCCTGACGCTCGCCGTCAATTCATGCGCTCGGCGAGCAGCCAGATCAGCGCCGGAAAGCAGTAAAGTCCGCCCGCGAGCCGGAGCCAACGCGGTGCCGGGCGTTCGGGCGGCCCGATCCAGCGGTTGAGTCGGGCCTCCGCCGGTCGAAGCAGGCTGGGGCGGACGAACAGCGTCGCGGCCAGCGGCAGCAGCAGCGCCATCGCGACGGAGGCGCTTCGCAGAATCGGAGTCCACGCGCCGAGCGCCGCGCCCGGCCACAGCAGGCCCTCGGCATACATCTTCGTCAGGTAGCCCGCCGCTGCGACACCGAGCAGCAGCGAGACGCCGCGATGGTGACGGAAAACGAAGCGTTCGGGCCGGAAACGGGGTACCTCGCGTTCCCGCGAAATCGTCTCGCCGGTCAGGGCGGTGAGCGCGGCGTTCAGCGACATTCCGCCGGCCACGATCAGCGCGGAATCGATCCAGATACGGGCCAGCAGCGCCGTCATTGCCGATCCCGCCGCGAGTCGCCGGCCGGATCCGGCGTCCATCCCGGGTTGTCCGCGGCGGAGCGCAGGTGCACCCAGCGGGGCTTCCCGTCGTCGTAGTCGACCGCGACCCGCCAGTGCAGCGAAGCCGCCTCCGGTGCCCCGGCGAGGTACCCGGTGAATTCGACGCGATAGCCGAGCCGTCCGGTTCGCGGATCGAAATACCAGGTCCCCGGTTCGGGGACATCGCCGGCGCGCAGGGCGCCGGCGTAGTTGTCCGGCGGTTCGGCCAGCAGCCTCATCGGGTCGCTCCCGGCCAGCGAATCCACCGAATCGAGGCCCTGGCCGAGGACGCGCTCGGCAACGGCCAGCCCGAGGCTGCTGCGCAGCGTGCCGACGACCTGCCGAACGTGTGCGGCCTCGGCCTGGCCGCGCAGCGGCAGGATCCGGTCGATGGCGACGAGGAACAGCAGGATCACCAGCGCGACGACGATGACGATTTCCAGCAGCGTGAACCCGGCCTGTCGGCGCGCAGCGATCATCGAATCACCCGAGGGCCGCGCGTCCCACGTCCCACATCGGCAGGAACACGCCCAGCGCGAGGATGAATACGAGAGCCGCCATGAAAACAAGCAGGATCGGCTCGATGTAGGCGCTGAGGTTGTCGATGTCGTAGTCGACCTCGCGCTCGTAGTAGTCGGCCGTCTCGTCCAGCATCGCGTCGACTTCGCCGGTTTCCTCGCCGATGGCGATCATCTGCAGCACCAGCGGCGAGAACAGCCCAGTGGACTCGGCCGTTCGCAGCAGCGATTCGCCGCGTTCGATCCCGGTGCGCATGTCGGCCACGGCCTGGCCGACGTACTCGTTCTCCAGCGCCTGCGAGACCCGCGTCAGTCCCTGGATCAGCGGAACGCCCGCGCGGTAGGTGATCGCGAACGCCCGTGCGAAACGGGCCATCGTCGCCCGGAAGAGGATGTCGCCGATCGCCGGAATCCGGAACTTCAGCCGGTCCCAGGTGTAGCGCCCCCGCGAGGTGGAGGTCCAGTAGCGAAACCCGGCCACCGCGCCGACCAGCAGCGCCACGATCAACACCCACCAGTCGGAGACGAAGTTCGACGACGTGATGATGATCCGCGTCGGCAGCGGCAGCTCGGCGCCGAAGTTCTCGAAGAACCGGGCGAACACCGGGATCACGAACGCCATCAGGATCATGATCGCGATGATCATCGCGACGACCACCAGCGCCGGATAGCGCAGCGCGGCCTTGATGTTGGAACGGATCTCTCGGTCGCGCTGCAGGTAAGCCGCCATCAGTTCGAACGACCGGTCCATGTTGCCGGACGCCTCGCCCACGCGCACCATGTTGACGAACATCGGCGAGAACGTCCTTTCGTGGCGGGCCATGGCCGCCGACAACTCGTTGCCGGCCTCGATGGATTCGTTCAGCGAATGCACCACGCGCCGGAGCTCCTGATTGCGCGTCGAGGCGGCGATGCCGCGCAGTCCCTTGGAAATCGGGACCCCCGCGCGCGTCAGCGTGTGCATCTGGCGGGCAAAGAACACCAGGTCCGTCGAATCGGGTGGCTTAGGACCCGTGAGACGGCTCCACCAGGACCGCGTGCTCGATGTTTCCGGCGCGACGTCGATCCGGATGGGCGTGATGTCGGAGGCCAGCAACTGATTGGCGACGGCGTCGGCATTTTCGGCCTCGAGCTCCCCCGACACGGAGCGGCCACGCGAATTCCTGCCGTGCCAGCGGTACACGGTCACGACGATTCTCCGCCGTCCTCATCTTCGGAGCCGCCGTCGTCGCGCCGTTCCGACCGGGCGCCGGCGCTCTTCGCAAGCGTGAGCTCGCCTTCGAAATCCGTGAACGAAACCTCCTCGTCGCCGGCCGGCGGATTCTCGTCGCTTGCGTCAGCAGCCTGTCCGCCGGACTCGGCCGAACGGTCCGACGAACCAGATCGGCGCGGTGCGTCGTCGTCCTCCGATCGACGACGGCGCGTACTGGCGAATTCCATCAGCGATGCAGACGAATCCCTGGCTTCCCTCGACGCCGGGCGCCGGGGGTCGCCGTCCGCGTCCGCTTCGGCGGTTTGCTCCGTCTCGTCGGTCTCACCGGCGGCGCTCCGGCCTTCGGCGCCCGGTTCCGTGCCGGCATCCAGTCCGGACTGGGAATCCCGGCCGCTCCCGTCCGCGGCTGCATCCGGGGTCTCCACCGACTCGTCCTTCTTGCCCGGAGACGACGGTACCCCGCCGTCTCCGCCGCCGTGACCGCCGTTACCGTTCGCGGCATGCCCCGCATCCTCCCCGGGATCGGGTTTCCCGTGATCGGCGGTCTGCTCCTCGAGGTGGACTTCGGGCAGTTCGCCGTCATCCTCGTCGGTGATCGCATCGAGGCCGCCGGCCAGCCGAAGCACGTCTTCGATCGAAGTGATGCCGGCCTTCATGTGTTCGACCGCCGACGACAGCAGCGGCCGATAGTCGTCCCGCTGCCGCGCGGCGCGGGCGAAACCGGCGCTGTCTTCCTGCCGCAGCAGGTCGGCGAGTTCGTCATCGAGCTCTAGGAGTTCGTAGACGCCGATTCGTCCGCGATAGCCGGTATTCCCGCAGTAGGTGCAACCGGCGCCCTTGACGAACTCGGTTGTCTCGATCGTTTCCTCGTCGAGGAATTTCGACAGCCATGCCCGCTCTTGCCGGGTCGGCTCGACCGCCTCGCCGCAGCCGTCGCAGACGCGCCGAACCAGGCGCTGCGCGATGACGGCCGTGACCGAGGTCGCGATCATGTAGCCCTCGGCGCCCATGTCCATCAGGCGCACGACCGAGTCCACGGCGTTGTTGGTATGCAGCGTGGAGAGGACCAGGTGGCCGGTCATGGCCGCGCGAAGGCCGATTTCCGCGGTTTCGGCGTCGCGCATCTCTCCGATCATCACGATGTCGGGGTCCTGGCGCAGCGCGGTGCGCAGCACGCGTGCGAAGTCCAGTCCGATCCTGCTGTTGACCTGGACCTGGTTGATGCGCGGCAGCCTGTATTCCACCGGGTCCTCGACGGTGATGATCTTTCGCTCGGGCCGGTTGATCGTGTTGAGCGCTGCGTAGAGCGTCGTGGTCTTGCCGCTGCCGGTCGGCCCGGTGACGACCACCATGCCGGAGTCGCGCATGACCAGGTTCTTGATTCTTCCGAGCAGATCGTCGGGCATGCCCAGGCCGTCGAAGCTGAGCTGGCCCGCCGACTGATCGAGCAGCCGCATCACTACCGATTCGCCGTACTGGATCGGCATCGTCGACATCCGGACGTCCAGCGCGCGATCCTTGACGCGAATCGAGAAGCGGCCGTCCTGCGGCAGGCGCTTTTCGCTGATGTTCAGCGATGCCATGAGCTTGAGCCGGGTGACCAGCGCCGAAGCGACCTTGCGGCCCTCGATGACCTGCTCCTGGAGTTCCCCGTCGACGCGCTGGCGAATCAGCAGGTTCTTCTCGCCGGGTTCGATGTGGATGTCCGATGCGTTGATCTGCACGGCATCCTCGAACATGCTGCGCAGCAGCCGGATGACCGGCGCGTCGTCCTCGCTGGCTTCCTCGTCCAGTTCGGCAAGGTCGTAGCCCTCATCGCCGATGTCTTCGGCGACTTCCTCGGCCAGCGTCGAGATCTCCTCGGTGCGCCGGTACATCGTGTCGATGGCCTGGACGAGATCCGATTCGCGCACCAGCGCGACCTTCAGCGGGCGCTTGAGCAGCCTTCGAAGCTCGTCGTAGGCGAACAGGTCGGTGGGATCGGCCATCCCGACCAGGAGTTCGTCGCCGCGCTCGTTGAGGACCAGGGCACGGAACCGTCGGGCGTGCTTTTCCGACAGTTTCTGGACGACGTCGGACTTGAACTTGAAATGCTTGAGATCCACCCGCGGGACGTCGAGCTGGTGCGCGAGGAACTCGAGAAATTCCTCCTCGGAAATGTGTCCGAGCTGGACGAGCGTACGGCCGAGCTTGTGGCCGGTCCGTTTCTGTTCCTTCAGCGCCTCCTCCAGCTGCTGCTCCGAGATCTTCTTGTGCTGCACGAGCAGATCGCCGATGCGGATCTTGCGGCGCTTGCGCGAGTCGTTCATATCAGCCCTCCGTTTCGCGTTCGTCGGCCGCATCGGCAAGCGCGGAGCGCCGCCAGCGGGCGAATCGGGCGGTTTCGGCATCGCCGTGGCGTTCGGCTTCCAGATAGGCCGGACGCGCATCGGCGGGCCGGCCAAGCGATTCCAGCGTCAGCGCCCGGCCCAGCCAGGCGCGGCCGTGCGCCGGGTCCGCCGTCAGCACCGCGCCGTAGCGGGCCAGCGCCTCATCGTAGCGATCCAGGCGACGCAGCGCGGCCGCCCAGACCAGGTGGTGATCGGCCCGTGCCGGCGGGGGCGGGTCATCGGCCAGCAACGTCGCCGCCGCACCGGCCCGGCCCGCCGCCAACAGGATGCGCGCCTGCTGCAGCACGAACCGGTGGTCGCCGTGGAAGCGCTGCCGGGCCCGCTCCAGCGTCGCGACTGCCGCATCGGTTCGCCCGCCGTCGGCTTGCAGGCGCGCCATCATCCGGTAGGCCTCGGCATCGGCCGTACCCGATTCCACGGCATCTCGCAGCAATGCGGCGGCCCGATCGGTCCGGCCCTGGCCCAGCGCGCGCCGCGCCCGGCGCACCGGCGATGCATCGGGCTCGCTGACGCGTTCGATCGAAATGCGCGGTGCATCGGATCGTCCGGGCTCGTCTGCCGACGCGGCCGGTGCTTCCGTGACGGTCGCCGGTGGTTCTGGGTTAGAAGAGCGCGAGGCCTCCACGGGGTCCGACGCCTGCGGCGCTTCTGCAGATGCCGCGAAATCGCCGTCCGTTTCACGGGTCGATTCCGCCTGCCCTGCGACCGGTGTCGGCTCCTCGGCCGGTTCCGGCGTCGATTCTTCGACGGCTCCGACGGTCGCTTCATCGTTCGATCCTGCATCGCCGGCGATCACGTCGTCAGCGCCCGACGGCGGCGCCGCGCGCGCGACCGATTCGCCCGCCGAGGTCGCATCGACCGTTTCCGACGCGTCCGGCACGGTTGGTTGCGATGCGTTCGCCGGCGGGTCTTGGGCGGGCCGGAGGCCGAACCAGATCACGGCCGCGACGACGATCGCGGCCAAGAGCGCGCCCGCGAGCAGCCGCCCGGCACCCGGCGGTCGCCGCCGTGCCGCCGTCGGCGGCGGGGACGTCGCCTCCGGCCCGGCGTCGCGCCGCTCCAGATCGCGCAAAACGTCGTTGAGCAGGCTCACGGCGCCAGGGCCGCCAGCGCGGGAAGCAGGGCGGGGAGGACGGCCACGGGGCCGCCTGCGGCGGCGAGCCAGCGCGCCGCGGCGCGCGAGAGCGGACGGACGGACTCCGTGTCGGCGATCGCGCGGCCGGCTTCCCGCCACGTGGCGCGGGGTTTGCCCAGGCCGTACGCGGCCAGCAGGCTCTTGTGGCAGAGGATGTTGACCAGTCTCGGCACGCCCCGGCTCGCGCGGTTGATCCGCCGCACCGCGCCGCGCGTGAACAGCGGCCGGTCCTGGCCACAGGCGCGGACCCGATGCCGTATGAAGGCAGCCACGTCCCCGGCGCCCAGCGGCGCCAGCCGCGCGCTGAACGTCACGCGCTGCGCGAGCTGGCGCAGGCCCGCTTCGGAAAGGCGAGCGTCGAGCTCCGGTTGCGCGAACAGCACGACCTGCAGCAGCTTGCGGCGCTCGGTCTCGAGATTCGTGAGCAGGCGCACGGCCTCGAGCGCCCCGTCGGGAAGAGCCTGGGCTTCGTCGATGAGCACGACGGGCCGCTCGCCCGCCGCGGCAAGTTCCGTCAGTCGGGTCTGCAACGCGTCGTTGACTTGCCGATTCGTTGCCCGGCCGGGCAGGTCGATCCCCAGTTCGCGGGCGACCGCGGCGCGCAGCGTGCCCGGCGAGAGCATCGGGTCGGGAAGCCAGGCTGTCCGGAACGGCGACTCCAGCCGCGCGAGCAGGGCCCGGCACAGCAACGTCTTGCCCAGGCCGACTTCACCGACGACCTTGATGAACCCCTCGCCGTCGCGCAGCGCGGTCTCCAGCATCTCGAGGGCGGCCTCCTGCGACGCCTCCGGATAGCGCATCGCCAGTTCCGGCGTCAGGCCGAACGGCCTGGACGACAGCCCGAAGTGCGCCTCGTACATCACGGCCTCCGCTGCGGATCAGTCCGGCCGACGATCCGGAACGGCGTCGAGTTGCCGGAGTCGTTCGAGTCGGTTCGCGGTCTCGGCCTGCCAGACCGCGTCACTGTCGACGACGATGGGCCGGAGCAGGATCACGAGTTCGGTCTTGCGGGTCACGTCTCGTCGGCTTCCGAACAGGTTGCCGATCAGCGGCAGCCGAGACAGCCCGGGCGTGCCGAGACGCTTGTTCGTGACTTCGTCGCGCATCAGGCCTCCGATGACGACGAGCTGCCCGGAGCGCGCCCGGATGATGCTGTCGGATTCGCGCACCGTCGAGAACGCGAGCGGCAGTTCCTCTTCCTGGCCTCCGGTCGTGAACTCCTTGACCTGGTCGCGAACGTCGCTGATCGTGGGATGAACGTGCAGCACGACGTCGCCGTTCCCGCTGATCTGCGGCGTCACGTCCAGCGCGATCCCGGAAAAGAACGGGGTGAGTTGCACCGAACTGGCCGTCGTCGCCGTGGCGGTGCCGGCGGCGGTCTGGCTCTGCACGCCCGTGACGAAGAACTCGTCGCTGCCGACCTTGATGACCGCTTTCTGGTTGTTGACCGTGGCGATGCGCGGACTGGACAGGACCTGCGTATCTCCCTGGAGTTCGAGCAGCTCGATGAACGCATCGAAGTCGGCCGAACTGGCCGACAGCGCGAACGGGCCGCCGAACGCTGTCGTGTCCAGCGACTCGACGCCGGAACCGGGCGTGAGATCGAACGTGCGCCCGACGGTCGCGGCCACTTCGTCCTCTAACAGGCTGCGGCCGGCGACCGGACCGAAGCCGAAATCGACGCCGTCGATCTCGGCCAGGGCCTGCCAGTTGATGCCGGAGCGGAATTCGTCGCGAAGCTCGACCTCGATGATGCGCGCCTCGAGGATGACCTGGCGCCGGATGCTGGTCTCGACGGCCTCGAGGAACGACTCCACCGAGCGGTGTTCGGACGGCATGGCGATCACCGACAGGATGCCGGCCTGGGCGTTGACGATGACGCGGCGCCCCTCGGCGGCGCCGATGATGCGTTCCACGGCTTCGGTCAGTTCGTCCCAGAACGACGATTCGCTTTCGGTCTTGATCCGTGTGCTGACGCTGTCGTCCCCGCGTTCGCCGTCCTCGCCGCCAGCGCCGCCGGAGTATCCGCCCCGCACACCGGCACCCGAGCCGCCCAGCAGGGCGGGAGGCAGGTCCGTGGACTGGCCCGAACTCACGCTGGCCTTGGAGAATCCCGATCGCATCAGGTTGAGGTAGTCGACTTCGTAGATGCGGTTCTCCAGCTGTGCCGGCCGGACCAGGAAGCCGGCCGACGTGCGCGTGTACTCCAGGTCGTGGATCTCGCGCATCACCTCGAGCACCTCCGGCACCGTGACGCCGGAAAGCTCCAGCGTGATCCGCCCGCCGACGTCGGGGTGGACGACCAGGTTCCATTCGCTGTCGGCGACCAGGCTCATCAGGAAGGCCGGGATGGGTGCGTCGTCGACGCTGACGTCGAATCGTTCCTCGGGCAGCGGCTGCAGCGACGTTTCCGGTTCAGGCAGCAGCATGGGCTCGGTGAGCTCGGGCGCCGGCGGGCTCTCGAGAGCGCGCTCCATCGCCTCGCTCATTCGGGGGTCGCGCTCCGGCGCCTCTCCGACCGTAGAGCAGGCCGACAGCACGGCGAGCGAAACGGCTGCGAGCGCGGAGTGGAAAGTCTTCATTCCGGTTCTTGGTCGGACCATGTGCGTACCTTCAGGTCGATTGTTCGGCCGTCGAATTCGAGGACGACGCCGTCGGGCTCGATGGCGGTCACCCGGGCGCCGTCGACGTCGTCTCCGGTTCCGACGCGCTGATCGTTGACGATCGCCACGCGCCGATTCGGGGCGATCAGTACCGATTGCAGCCGGAACGATTCGTCCGGTCGTGCATCGGTCTGCGGACCGAAGCGTGCAAGCTCCGACGGCGTCGGCGGTCGCATCGGATCGGCCTGGGCCGGGGCATCGCCGGCCGAAACGCCGATCGCCGAGGCCAGTACCGAGGCCCACAACCACGTCAGTGCCGCTCTAGACATCGAGCCACCCCTCGTCCAGCGTGAGCGTGTAGAAGATCATCTCGATGCGGTTGACGGGCCAGTCCAGCGCTTCGAGCCGCATCGATTCCAGATACAGACCGCGCGGCAGGTTCTCGATCATCCCGACGTAGCGCATCGTCGTGCCGTAGTCGGCTTCGAAGATCAGACGGAAGCGATGTACGAAGATCGGCGATTCCTCGTCTTCGAGCAGGTTTTCGACCGGCAGCTTGGTCAGCTCGACCAGGTCCGCGCCGCGGCGTGCCGTCAGAAGCCGCCTCAGGATCCGAAGCGAATCCTGAGGCGTTGCGATTCCTCCGCCCAGCTCGGACAGTTCGCCTTGCAGCGAGTCGATGGCGGTCTGCGCCTCGGAAAGCCGTCGGCGCGGTTCCGCGTCGGGGTCGACGGCGGCGCGCGCGGCCAGCGATTCGATGGTTTCGGTCAGGTTTCCGATTCGATCGTCGATGTCGGAAAGCTGGTTGCTCAGCACGTTGCGGCGCTCGGCCTGGGGACGCAACAGTACCGTATCGACGACGACGAACAGCAGACCGATGATCGCCAGCAGCAGCAGCGCGCGCTGCCGCAGCGGCATCGAGTCGATCCGCTCGCGCAGTCGCTCGACGGCGTTCGGCACTCTCATGGCGTGTCTCCCGGTTCGCTGGAGACGCGAAACACGACTCCCGGCCAATCGTCGCCGGAACTCGATCGGACCGCGATGTCGGTCAGGGAGACCCCTTCGAGCTGTCGGCTTTGCTGCAGCCTTTCGAGATATTCCGGAAACAGCGAAGCCTCGAGGGCCCGGCCTTCCAGCGTGAGTCTGCGACCGCTGTCGCCGAGCTCGATCGCGGTCAGCCAGAGACCGTCCGGATGGCGTTCGCCCAGCGCGCGCATTGGCTCGGAGAGCTCCAGCGGTCGTTCCGGGATGCGTTGACGCACGGCCGCGCGGCTCGCACGCAGTCCCCGCAGCTTGCGCTCGGCCGCTTCGGCGCGCTCCAGCAGCTCCCGGTCGGGCTGGCGCGATTCGACGGTGCGCTGCAGGGACTGGATTCGCTCCGTCAACCGCTTCTCCGTGGCCTCCCGGTTGGCCACTTCACGTGCGAGCTCGTCGACGCGCCGTTCCGTGGCCCATCCCCACAGCAGGAATACGGCCAGGAAGACCAGCGACAGGATCAGCATGGTCGATGCCGAAAAGACGGTTTTCTCGCGGCGAAAGATCGGTTGGTAGAGATTGATCTCCTGGCTCACAGCCGCACCTCCTCGCGCCGCAGCGCCGCGCCGAGTGCGAGCAGCTCCGATTCCGCGAAGTCGGAACCGGGCTCGGTGCGCGCTTCCAGTGCGTTCCGGACATCGAAAACGCCCACGGTCAGGTCCAGCTGATCGTCCATCCATTCCGCGAGGCTCCGAGCCCCGTCGAACGTCGGCAGGATCGTGAGCGCGGCCGGCGCCGGTTGCGAGAAGTGACTGGTGTAGTAGTCCATCGACCGCTGCACCTCGAGCAGCACGTCCTCGAACCGGCCGTTGCCCGGATCCGAGACGTCGGAAGCGCCGAGCTCGAGGTGACGGCTCATGTACAGGTCACCCTGCCGCGTGAGCGTGATCAGACCCGATTCGGAGCCGATCCTGAGCGTAACGATGCCGCGGGCGTCGGCATCTTCCAGGCGGGCCAGGTTGCGCACGGCGAGTTCCGGGATGTCGATGACTTCCAGTTCGAGATCGGTGCGATGAATCTGGCGCACCAGATCGCCGACGCGCCGGATGCGCGCGGCCGCGACGTACATCATCGAACGATCCTGCTCGCCGCCGGCCCGGCCCGGAATCGCGAAGGCGTCGAAGACGGCATCGTCGATGTGAAAGTCGATCAGGTCCTTGACCCGCCAGCGCACGGCTGCCCGCAGTTCCGACGCCTCGACCTGCGGAGCTTCGACCATCTGCAGCTGATAGTCGCTTTCATCGAGTACGAGCCGGGTGCGCGTGCCCTTGGCGTCCAGGCGATCGACAAGGCCGTCCAGCGCTTCGGCGAGCGTGTCGGCGTCGTCGTCGCGCACCGACGCCCGACCGAGAAGTTCGGGCGTCATCCCGCCCGCATCCCGCACGGTGACCAGCGATACCGCGCCCGGTCGAATCGCCAGGCCGGCGCAGTCGTTTCGTTGGCGGTTTCGGCCCCAGAGGCGCATGCGTCCGTGTGCTCCCGGTCGTCCAAAAAATGGTCCAGTATCAGGACCATGCAATCATTATGCCTGAATGCCGGGATCCGCCGGCCGGTGCGCGGTCCGGGGCGAGCGCGGGTTCGACGGGTTGGTGTATCTTCGTGCGCTGGACCCAATTGCAGACGCGAGGATCGACATGAAACGTTTCGGCCTGGTTGTATCGATCGTCTCCGCAGGGCTGATCGCGGTGGCCGCCGCGGCGCAGGACGTGGAGCGTCGCACCGCCAATTCCGGCAACGTCGTACTCGAGGACGTCCCGGAGATCCCCGACGAGATCGGTGAGGCGCTTCGCCGCTACCAGAACGTGCGCTCGGCGAGCATGGCCGGGTGGACGCCGGATGGCGACGGCATCTACATCGAAACGCGTTTCGCCGAGGTCAGCCAGCTACACAGGGTGACGATTCCCGGCGGCATGCGCCGACAGTTGACGTGGTTCGACGAGCCCGTCGGCCAGGTCGCGCGGCGGCCGGGCCACGAGACGATCGCGTTCACGATGGACGAGGGCGGCAGCGAGTTCGACCAGATCTTCCTGTTCGATCCGGCCGATGGAAGCCACCGGATGATTTCCGACGGCGAATCGCGCAACGGCCGACTGCAGTGGTCGGATGATGGCCGGTACCTCGCGTTCCAGTCAACGCGCCGAAACGGCCGCTCCAACGACGTCTGGATGTTCGATTTCGCCTCCGGCGGTGCGCTGGACGCAAAGCTCGTCCTCGAGGCACCGGGCGGCAGCTGGTGGGGCGGCATCGATTTTTCGCCGGACAACGACAAGCTGCTGGTGCTGCAGTACATCAGCGCCAACGATTCCAGGGTGCACGTACTGGACCTGGCCTCCGGAGAACTCGACCTCGTGGCCGGCGGCGGCGAATCGCGGTCGCGCAACTTCCCGTTCGCATTCGCCGCCGACGGAGCAGGCATCTTCTTCAGCACCGACGCCGGCGGCGAGTTCGCGCGGCTGGCCTACCGTTCGCTGGAAGAGGGCGCCGAGACCGAGATCATCACCGGCGGCATTCCCTGGTCGGTGAGCGGAATGGTGCTGAACCACGCCCGCGACGCCGGTGCATTCGTCACCAACGAGAACGGCGTCAGCCGGCTCTATCGCTTCGACCCCGAAACCCGCGCGCATTCACCGATCGAATCGGTTCCCCAGGGGCTCGTCGGCGGTTTGTCGTTCAGCCCGGACGACCGCAGGCTCGGGCTGGTCCTGAACAACGCGCGCTCGCCCAGCGACGTGCACGTGCTCGACTGGGCGTCGGGCGAGCGAACCCGCTGGACGTTCAGCGAGATCGGCGGTCTGGATCCGGCCGGATTCGTGATGCCCGAGATGTTCACGTACCCGACGTTCGACAAGATCGGGGAACGACAGCGGAGAATTCCGGCATTCATCTATCGCCCGGAAGGCGACGGCCCTCACCCGGTCATCGTCTCCATCCACGGCGGGCCCGAGGGGCAGGCACGCCCGGGCTTTTCGGGCACCTACCAGCTCTGGATCGATCGGCTGGGTGCGGCCGTGATCCGCCCGAACGTGCGCGGATCGGCCGGTTACGGCAAGTCCTACCTGAAGCTGGACAACGGTTTTCGCCGTGAGGACTCGGTGCGCGACATCGGTGCGCTGCTGGACTGGATCGCCGAGCAGCCCGACCTCGACGAGAACCGCGTCGCCGTATACGGCGGCAGCTACGGCGGGTACATGGTGCTGGCCAGCGCCGTGCACTACTCCGAACGGCTCCGGGCGGCGATCGACATCGTCGGCATCAGCAGCTTCGTGACGTTCCTGGAAAACACCGAGGCCTACCGCCGCGACCTGCGTCGCGTCGAGTACGGCGACGAGCGCGATCCCGAGATGCGTGAGCACCTGGAGAACATCAGTCCGCTGAACAACGTCGAGAAGATCGACGTGCCGATGTTCGTCGTACAGGGCCAGAACGATCCGCGCGTACCGGTTTCGGAAGCCGAGCAGATCGTCACGGCGCTGCGGGAGCAGGGCAGCCCGGTGTGGTACATGAACGCGCTGAACGAGGGCCACGGCTTCCGCCGCAAGGAAAATCGCGACCTGTTCCAGGAGGCCACCATCCTGTTCCTGGAAACCTACCTGCTCGACTGACGTCGGCTGGCCAGGTTCCGATCGGCTTCGGTATGCTTTCCGTCTACCGGAGCCGATCCGGATTCAACCGAACGAGAAGGGAGACGCAATGAACGAACAAGAAGCCGTAGGCATGGCCATCGCCGGCGCGGTGGGATTCTTCATGATGCTGATCGGCATCATCGTCGGCATCTTCTTCCTGCTGACGCTGTACCGCTGCCTGATGCGCGTGAAGCCCGAAAACCGGGAAATGGAGCCGGCCCTGGTCTGGCTGAACCTCATTCCGTTCGTCAACCTGGTCTGGATCTTCTTCACCGTGATCAAACTGGCCGACTCGCTGGTCGCCGAGGCGCGATCGCAGTCACTGGACCTCGGCGACGGCGGCAAGGCCCTGGGCATCGCGTTCGCGGCGCTGTCGATTTCGGGAATCATCCCCATCATCGGTTTCCTGACCGGGCTGGCGGGCTTCGTGACCTTCATCATCTACTGGGTCAAGATCGCCGGCTACGCCAACGAGATCAAGGCCGCCGCCTGATTTCCCGGCTGGCCGTAGGTCGCGGCGCCGTCCGCGACGGGATGCCGGGGAAACGGCGGATTTCCCGTCGGCGACGGCGCGCCGACCTACTGTTTCGTACCTGACGGGTGGCCGTAGGTCGCGGCTACGTCCGCGACGGAATGCTCGGGAAATGACCGAATGCCTGTTCGGCGACATAGCGCCACCTTTGGTCACGATCGCCGCCGAATGACATACGCCGAATGACATACCGATCGTGCCGATGTGCGCCATGGCCCGTGTCCATTCCGGCCCGAATGTCGGCAGCACCCGCCCGACATTCATCCGCGTTCATCCGCGGTAAACACGCTGCTCTGCGTCAACCGCGTGTCTCGCCCCGAGCCGCTCAGCTCTTCCCGTCGAGGAACTTGTTGATCGTGTCGATGGGGATGGGGAACACGATCGTCGAGTTCTTTTCGCCCGCGATGTCGGCCAGCGTCTGCAGGTAGCGCAGCTGGATGGCGTTTTCGCTCTCGGCCAGCTTCTGCGCGGCTTCGACGAGTTTCTGGGCCGCCTGTTCCTCGCCCTCGGCGTGGATGACCTTGGCCCGCCGCTGGCGCTCGGCTTCGGCCTGCTTGGCGATGGAGCGGATCATCGACTCGTCGAGGTCGACGTGCTTGATCTCGACGTTGCTGACCTTGACGCCCCATGCATCGGTCTGCCGGTCC
>JBPRGD010000348.1:0-2993 GCA_051428125.1 Candidatus Wenzhouxiangella sp. M2_3B_020 | reverse complement strand
GGCGCGGATCGGCATCCGCCGAACGTTTGACGCAAGACCCGGATAGCGATCGATCATCCGGCCCTTGAATCACGCGTTCCCGCCGGCCGAATCGACGTCGGCGTCGTCCGGGGCATCCGGGTGCATCTCGAGCGCGGCCGGCGAGGTCGCGAACTGCGGCACGAACTCGCGCTGGTCCTCGATCGCCAGCGGTTCTCCGACGGAGATGCGATAGCGAGCGAAGACCGCCGGAACGAGCGCAGTCGCGGCGATGAACATCATCACCGACGGCGCCTCCAGGAGCCGCATCAGCAGCCCCCCGACGATGGGCCCGACGATCGCACCGCCGGCCCACACCAGCTGCAGGCTGGACGTCACCTCCAGCACGTTCGCGCCGTTGAGGTGGTCGTTGGTGTGCGCCGCAGCCAGCGAATAGATGCTGAACGCGCAGCAGCCGTACACGAACCCGCCCGACATGACCCACCACGATCCCCACGGCGTCGCTAGGGCGGTCAGCGTCGCGCCCAGCGACGCGACGGCGCAGACCCCGGCCAGCATCTCGCGACGCGGGCGACGGTCGGAGAGCCGCCCCACCGGCCACAGCATCGCGATGCCGCCGAGAATCGTCATGCCCATGAAGGCGGCCACCCCGCGCGAATCGAAGCCCACGGCGCTCGCGAACACCGGGCCCAGGCCCCAGAACGTTCCCGACCCCAGGCCGGCGAATACGCAGCCGACCAGGCCCAACGGCGAGATCCGGTACAGCTTCCGCAGGCCCAGCCGCTCGGCCTCGACGATTTCCGGCTCGTGAACGTCCGTCATCGCAACGGGCACCAGGCCGAGCGACAGCAGCACCGAGGCCAGCGCGAACAGCTCGAGCTGACGCTCGTCGCCCGCCATCAGCACCAGCTGGCCGATACCCAGACCGATCAGCGTCGTGGTCATGTAGGCCGAAAACACGTGGCCCCGGTCCTCGTTCGACGCGCGCTCGTTGAGCCACGACTCGATCACGATGTACAGCCCGACGACACAGATCCCGGTCAGGAATCGGAGCACCAGCCAGGACCACGGGGCGACGTAGAGTCCGTGCAGCAGCGTCGACACCGAGGCCAGCGACGCCAGCGCGGCGAATACGCGGACATGACCCACCTGGCGGATGAGCCGCGGCACCCAGACCGTGCCGAGCACGAACCCCGCGAAATAGCCGCCCATGATCAGTCCGAGCGTGCTCTCGGAGAATCCCTCGAGTTGACCGCGCACGCCGAGCAGCGTGCCAAGCAGGCCGTTGCCCGTCAGGATGACCGCGACCCCCAGCAGCAGCGTGAAAACCGACGCGATGGCGTGCATCCCGAACCCGGTCCGTCGAATAGAATCGGCGGGAGATTAACATCGTTCGCAGGACCGCAAAGCAGACCGATGCCGGATTCACTCCGTTCAGGAAGTCGCCGATGGAATTCCGCCTGACCGCCCGCGCGTTTTCCGGTCCGGCCGGGCCGTGGCTGCGCCTGATGCGCTTCGATCGCCCGATCGGCATCGCCCTTTTGCTCTGGCCGACCTGGTGGGGACTGTTCATGGCCGGCAACGGCCATCCCGACCTCTCGAATGTCGTGATCTTCACGCTCGGCGTCGTCGTCATGCGCGCGGCCGGATGCGTCATCAACGACTGGGCCGACCGTGACCTGGATCCGCACGTCGCGCGCACCGAGTCGCGTCCGCTGGCCAGCGGCGAGCTCCGGCCCCGACACGCGATTTACCTGTTCTTCGCCCTGATGCTCATCGCGTTCGGGCTGGTGCTGATGACCAATACGCTGACGGTGCTGCTGGCCTTCTTCGGGGCGCTGCTGGCAGGCAGCTATCCGTTCTTCAAGCGCTTCACGCACCTGCCGCAGATCGCGCTGGGAACCGCGTTCGCGTGGGCCATCCCGATGGCGTTCGCGGCAGAGACCGGGCGCGTGCCGGAACCGGCATGGTGGCTGTTCGCGCTCAACCTGGTCTGGGTGCTGATCTACGACACCGAATACGCGATGGCCGACAGGGCCGACGACCTCGCCGTCGGCGTGCGTTCGACCGCAATCCTGTTCGGCCGCTTCGACGTTCCGATCATCGCCGCGCTGATGGGGCTGTTCACGGCCGGCCTGGTGCTGTTCGGCCTACGCTTCCTGCCCGAACCGGCGTGGTTCGCGGGTGTCGCGATCGCGTTCGGGCTGCTGCAGGTGCAGCTCTGGCGCATCCGGGACCGCGATCCGCAGGCCTGTTTCCGGGCCTTTCTCAGCAACCACTGGGTCGGTTTCACGCTGTTTGTCGGCATGCTCGCGGCACTGTTGATGCGACCGGGCTGAGTCAAGCCGCAGGCAAGGAATCCCGGTCGCCGCTGCTGACGTTCGACGCCACGTGCGGGTCCTCCGCCGCGAGCGCGGTCAACCCGAAACCATTCCCCTCCCACCCCCTCCCCGGTCGCGGGGGAGGACCGGCGCAGGGCGCCTGACGGCCTCGCCCCGAACGCCGGGAGCCCGGCGTCGAGGCCAATCGACCGGCGACGAGCTACGGGCGGAAAGCCCGAGGTCGGCGCGCCGTCTCCGACGGGATGGCTCGACCGTTCCGGGGAGAAACCGCCCTGGGCGGTTCAAGCGCCCGGCATTCTGCGGATCATCCTCGGCGCCGTGATTTTTCGGGGGAACGGCGCCCGTGGTCTTTTCGAAACGTCGATCCTCATCGCCTCGCTCGGGGATGGTATCTTGGCGCCATACGGCCGCGTATGGTCGAAGCTTTCCAGTACCGCTCGAGGATCTCCTATGCCCATCTACAACGCACCGCTCGAAGATTTCCGCTTTCTCTACCACGAGTTCCTGGACCTGGACGAATGCCGCGAGCTGCCGTCCATGGCCGAGGCCACGCCCGACGTCATCGACGCGGTGCTCGACGAGGCCGCCCGGTTGAGCGAGGAGGTCCTGCAGCCGCTCAACGCCGTCGGCGACCAGGAAGGGCTCGGGTTCGAGGACGGCAAAGTGACCACG
>JBPRGD010000347.1:0-1705 GCA_051428125.1 Candidatus Wenzhouxiangella sp. M2_3B_020 | reverse complement strand
ACCAGCTCCACGGCGTGCACGCCGCTGCCTGGTCCCAGGTTGGTCAGCCATCCGCCGAAGCCGGAGCGCGCGGCCAGCTGCAGGAAATGGCCGAAATCGTTCACGGCCGCCAGGCGTTTTCGCGTATCGCGACCGGGACGCTCGGCGATGCGAGCGTGCAGCCGGGTCAGGCCGTAGGCGAAGCGAACGCTCACGACATTCCGTGCCCTTCCCGGTCGTCGAACCGGATCAGTTCACGGGCAATGCCGGCCGCGGCTTCGCGGATCTGCGGATCCAGCTGTTGCTGCTCGATCGCGGCCAGGCGCTCCTCGGCGGTTTCGCCGAGCGCGCGCACGCGACGCTCGGCCTCCTCGGCACTGGACGTCTGGAACGCCCGCGCGCGCTCGACGGCCTCGGCCTCGATCCGGCGCGCCTCGGCGCGCGCCGCCTCCACGGTCGCGGCCGCGTCGTTCTCGGCGTCGGCGATCCGCTGGCGTGCTTCTTCTTCGGCACGGAGCACCTTACGGACCGACGATTCGTCGCGCGGCCGTTCCTGTTCGGTCATGTCTCGACTCCCCTTTCGAAGTCCGGATTCACTATGCGCTTTTCGGGGGATTCGATGCATGACCTGCGTCAACGGCACCGGCGCGCGCAGCGGCGTCGCTTGACGACCGGTCTGCGAAAATGCGGGCATGCCCGATCTTCCGCGGATCCATCCAGAGAAGTTGATGCAGCGCGACGTCGGCTGGCTGATCGGTCAGCGGCGACGATTGATGAAGGCCGATGCATCCGATCCGAAGGTCTCCGGCCAGTTGGAACGCTTTCGGCGCCGGCTGTCGCAGTCATCGGACCGCCACCGCCGGCGCGTCGAATCGCTGCCGGCTCCGGCATACGACGCCGAGCTTCCGATCGCCGCCCGGGCCGACGACATCGTCGCGGCCATCCGCGACCACCAGGTCGTCATCGTCGCCGGCGAGACCGGTTCGGGGAAGTCGACCCAGTTGCCGAAGATGGCGCTGGCCGCCGGCCGTGGCACCCGGGGACTGATCGGCTGCACGCAGCCCCGGCGCATCGCGGCCCGCTCGGTTGCGCGACGCGTCGCCGAAGAGCTCGGCACGGACCTGGGCGATGCGGTGGGCTTCCAGGTCCGCTTCGCCGACCGCGCGTCGGAAGACAGCTACGTGAAGTTCATGACCGACGGCATCCTGCTGTCGGAAATCCATTCCGACCGCCGGCTCAATCGCTACGACACGCTGATCATCGACGAGGCGCACGAGCGCAGCCTCAACATCGATTTCCTGCTGGGTTATCTCCGGCAATTGCTGCGTCGACGGCCCGACCTCAAGGTCATCATCACGTCGGCCACCATCGACGTCGAGAGCTTCTCGAAACACTTCGACGAAGCGCCCGTCATCGACGTCGAGGGCCGCGGCTATCCCGTGACCACCGAGTACCAACCGCCCGACGAGGGCGAGGCACTGCCGCAGCAGGTCCGCCGCGCCGTCGCCCGCGCCAGCCGCATCGACGCCCGGGGCGACATCCTCGTCTTCCTGCCCGGCGAGCGCGAGATCTTCCAGGTCTCGCGTGCGCTCAAGCGCGCATCGCTGCCGCATACCGAGGTGCTGCCGCTCTACGCGCGCCTGCCGGCGGCAAGCCAGGACCGGATCTTCTCGTCCCACGAAGGCCGCCGGATCGTGCTCGCCACGAACGTCGCCGAAACGTCGCT
>JBPRGD010000346.1:0-52497 GCA_051428125.1 Candidatus Wenzhouxiangella sp. M2_3B_020 | reverse complement strand
GGAAACCGGAAACCGGAAACCGTAAACCGGAAACCGGAAACCGTAAACCGGAAACCGTAAACCGGAAACCGGAAACCGGAAACCGTCCCTCCACTTCCCGGCTACACTATTGGGCTGACCCGAAACCCAGGACGTCCGAATGGCTGCCAAGACCCCTCTCCACGGTGAACATGTCGAGGCCGGAGCCCGCCTGGTCGAGTTCGCCGGCTGGGAACTCCCGATCCGCTACGGCTCGCTGGTCGAGGAGCATCACGCCGTGCGCAGGAACGCCGGGATGTTCGACGTCTCGCACATGACCGTCGTCGACATCGAGGGCGGCGGCGCGCGTGACGCGCTGCGCCGGCTGCTGGCCAACGACGTCGACAAGATCCGCGAGCGCGGCCAGGCGATCTACGGCTGCATGCTGAACGAGGACGGCGGAATCATCGACGATCTGATCACCTACCGGCTGGAAGACGATTTCTACCGGATGGTGGTCAACGCCGCCACGCGCGAAACGGATCTCGAGTGGATCCGGCGACAGCTCGCCGATTTCGATGCGCGCGTCACCGAGCGCGAGGACCTTGCGATGATCGCCGTCCAGGGGCCCGAGGCCGTCGGGCACGTCGTCGAGGTACTCGGCGCGCCCGGCATCGCCGATCTCAAGCCGTTCCGTTCGACGATGCACGGCGACTTCTTCGTCGCACGCACGGGCTACACCGGCGAGGACGGCTGCGAGATCATCCTGCCGGACGACGAGGCCGCGCCGCTGTGGCGCAAGTTCGTCGATCGCGGCGTCGTACCGTGCGGCCTCGGTGCGCGCGACTCGCTTCGACTGGAGGCCGGCCTGAACCTGTACGGCCAGGACATGGACACCACGACGACACCGCTGGAGTCGAACCTCGCCTGGACCGTGGCCCTCGAGCCCGCGGACCGGGATTTCATCGGGCGCGAGCCGCTGGAAAAGCAGAAGCGTGAAGGCGTCGGACGCAAACTCGTCGGGCTCGTGTTCGGTAGTGGCGGCATTCCGCGCCAGGGCGCGAAGGTGGTCACCTCCGAAGGTGAGGGCGAGGTCACCAGCGGCGGATTCGGCCCCACCGTCGAACGGCCGATCGCGCTGGCGCGCATTCCGGCCGGCGCCGAGGGCGAAGTCGAGGTCGAGCTGCGCGGACGAAGGCTGCCGGCCGTGATCGTCAAGCCGCCGTTCGTGCGCAAGGGCAAGCCGCGCGAGGATCTGCCGTCGACGTGACAGGCCGCTCCGGAAACGGCTAGAATTCGCGCTGAATCGACAGGCACCAGAGCCCCGAGGAAACGGACATGAGCGATATCCCGTCTGAACTGCGTTTTGCCGAAAGCCACGAATGGGTCGAACAGCTCGAGGACGGGTTGCTTCGCGTCGGCATCAGCGACCACGCGCAGGAGCAGCTCGGCGACCTGGTGTTCGTCGAACTCCCCGAAGAGGAATCCGAGATCACTCGGGGCGAGGCCTGTGCCGTGGTCGAATCGGTCAAGGCGGCCTCGGACATCTATGCGCCGGTCTCCGGCGAGATCGTCAGCGTCAACGAGAATCTCGACGATTCCCCGGAAACGGTCAACAACGACCCCTACGGCGACGGCTGGCTGTTCACCGTCAAGCCGTCCGACGAGGGCGACCTCGACGAGCTGATGGACGCCGAGGCCTACGCCGAGCACGTCAGCGAGGATTGATCGGCTCCCGGGACCGCCGCTTGCGGCCCGATCGGATCCTGTCCGTCCCGGATTCGGGGGCGACGCGGCGCTTCGGGTTCGTCAGTAACTCCACCCCGCCTTGCGATAGACGAACCCCATCAGCCACGCGGGGCCGACGAGCAGGAACTGCAGGTCCTTGAAGAAGCTCGGTTTCTTGCCCTCGATGTGGTGGCCGACGAACTGACCGATCCAGGCGACGACGAAGGCGACGACGGCGATCAGCCACAGCGGTGCGCTGAACGTGGCCTCGATCCAGGCGCAGATTCCAAGGCACAGCATCAGGAACAGTCCGATGCCGATCGAAAGCCTCGGCGAAAGCGCCACGTACCACGCCATTGCCAGCAGCGCCAGCACCATCGCCCAGTTCAGCCACGTAAACGGCGACGGGATGGTCCATACCAGCGCCGTGACGGTCCAGACGATGACCGGAACGCAGATCCAGTGGATCGCCTTGTTGGTTCGGTTGCGGTGGCTTTCGCCGTACTCGTTCAGCCAGGCGTCGACGCTGCGCATCGGCTCCTCCTCGGAAGACGTGATCTCGGGCCGATTAGCTCAGCAGAAAGGGTAGAGGCTGTCAAGCGCAGGCCGCGCCCGCGTCCGTGATGCTGGCGTAAAATACGCGACCATGAGTTTTCGATATTTCGGCACCGACGGCATCCGCGGCCGTGTGGGCGAAGGGCCGATCACGGCCGAATTCACGCTCAGGCTCGGCTGGGCGGCCGGTCGCGTGCTGTCCGAGCGGTCCGAGACCCGGCCCAGGGTCGTGATCGGCAAGGACACGCGGATTTCCGGATACCTGTTCGAGTCGGCGCTGGAAGCCGGTCTCTCGGCGGCCGGCGTGGACATCCTGCTGCTCGGCCCGATGCCGACGCCGGCGATCGCGCACATGACGCGGTCGATGGGCGCGGCGGCCGGCATCGTGATTTCGGCCTCGCACAATCCGTTCGAGGACAACGGCATCAAGTTCTTTTCCGGGTCCGGACAGAAACTGCCCGACGAGGTGCAGCACCGCATCGAGCGGATGCTGGACGAGCCCATGACCCACGTTGCCCCGGATCGGCTCGGCAAGGCGCGTCGCATCGACGATGCCAGCGGCCGCTACGTCGAGTACTGCAAGGGCACGGTCGCCTTCGGCACGCGCCTGGACGGCCTGAAGATCGCCGTCGATTGCGCCAACGGGGCGACCTACCGGATCGCGCCGGCCGTGTTCCGCGAACTCGGTGCCGACGTGATCGCTCTCAACGACGTGCCCGACGGCGTCAACATCAACCGCGACTGCGGTTCCACGCATCCCGAAAACATCGGTCGGGCCGTCGTCGAGCACGGCGCCGATCTCGGCATCGCGTTCGACGGCGACGGCGATCGGGTCGTGATGACGGACCACGAAGGCCGGCTCGTCGACGGCGACCGGATCCTGTTCGTGCTTGCGCGCGCTCGGGCCGACCGCGGCGATCTCAAGGGCGGAGTGGTCGGCACGGTCATGAGCAATTTCGGCCTCGAACAGGCGTTCGAGGACCAGGGCATCGAGTTCGAACGGGCGAAGGTCGGAGATCGCTACGTGCACGAGCGGTTGGTGGCCAACGGCTGGGTGCTCGGCGGCGAGGCGTCGGGCCACATCCTGTGCCTGGATCGCGCGACGACCGGCTGCGGCATCGTCAGTGCGCTGCAGGTCCTGGAAGTCCTGGCCGCTTCGGGCCGCCCGCTGAAGGCCCTGGCCTCGGAGATGCGGACCTATCCGCAGGTGATGATCAACGTTCCGGTCGGTTCGGCCTCGGCCGAGTCGCTGGATCGCAACCCCGAGATCACCGACGCGGTCGCGGACGTGGAGCGCGAACTCGATGGCGAGGGCCGCGTCGTGCTTCGCCCGTCCGGTACCGAACCGGTCGTGCGGGTCATGGTCGAAGGCCGCGAGGAAGAGCAGGTCCGCGCGTTGGCCGAGCGGCTGGCCGGCGCGGTGCAACAGGGAGCAGCCATTGAACACTGAAGACACCATCGAGCGCTACGGGATTCCCGTCCTGGACCTCGGCGACTTCACCGGCCGGCGCGACGAGTTCACCGAGGCGCTGGGCCGCGCGTACCGGGAGTACGGGTTCGCCGGCATCACAGGTCACAGCCTGGACGATGCGCTGATCGACGACGCGTACGCGCGTTTCAGGGAGTTCTTCGCACTGCCCGAGGACACCAAGCGGCGCTACCACCAGCCCGGCGGGGGCGGCAAGCGCGGCTATACCGGCTTCGGCGTGGAGCAGGCCAGGGACCACGACAAGCCCGACCTGAAGGAGTTCTGGCACGTCGGCCGCGAGGTGACAGGCGACAACCCGCATCCCGACATCCTGCTGCCCAACCTCTGGCCCGAAGAGGTCCCCGGTTTCCGCAAGGCGTCGCTGGCGCTGTACGGCGCGCTGGACAACCTGGGTCAGCGAATGCTCTCGGCGATCGCGCTGGACCTCGGCCTGCCGGCCGACTGGTTCGCCGACAAGGTCCACCGCGGGAACTCGATCCTGCGCCCCATCCACTATCCGCCGATCCGCGATGCGCAGCCCGGACAGGTGCGCGCGGCCCGTCACGAGGACATCAACCTCATCACGCTGTTGATCGGATCGCGCGAGCAGGGCCTGGAAGTCCTCAACAAGCGCGGGGAATGGGTCCCGGTCACGACGCTGCCCCGCACCATCATCGTCAACGTCGGCGACATGCTCCAGCGCCTGACCAACCACGTCTACGCCTCGACCAGCCACCGGGTCGTCAACCCGCCGGGCGAGGCCGCGCAACGCTCGCGTTACTCGATCCCGTTCTTCCTGCACCCCAACCCGGATTTCGTCATCGAAACGCTGCCGCAGTGCATCACCGAAGACAATCCGAACCGCTACCCGGAGCCGATCTCTTCGGACGATTACCTGCAGGAGCGGATTCGGGAGATCAATCTCGCCTGAGCCGGGACGGGCTTCAAAGGTTCAACGGTGAGGGTGCAGGGTTTAAGGATTAAGGATTAAGGTTTAGGGTTTAGGGTTTTAAGGAAAAACCGGGCGGTCTTTCGTTGATGCGATCCCGGAGACATCCGACGCTTCGAAACCGGTTTTCCCTAAACCCTAAACCCTAAACCCGGTTTTACTGAATCACACCCAGCTTCCGCCCGACCTTGACGAACGCCTCGACCGCGCGCTCTAGGTGCTCGCGCTCGTGGGCGGCCGAGATCTGGAGGCGGATGCGGGCCTCGCCCTTGGGCACGACGGGGTAGAAGAAGCCGATGACGTAGATGCCTTCCTCGAGCAGCGCGTCGGCCATCTTCTGCGCCAGCGGTGCGTCGTAGAGCATCACCGGAACGATGGGATGCTCGCCGGGCTTGACGTCGAAGCCGGCGTCGGTGATGGCTTCGCGGAAGAACTTCGTGTTCTCGGCCAGCTTGTCGCGAAGCGCCGTCGACTCGGTGAGCATCTCGAAGACCTTGATGCTGGCCGCGACCAGTGGCGGCGCGAGAGAGTTCGAGAACAGGTAGGGCCGCGAGCGCTGGCGCAGGAGGTCGACGACTTCATTCCTGGCCGTCGTGAAGCCGCCCATGCCGCCGCCCAGCGCCTTGCCCAGCGTCGAGGTGATGATGTCGACCTTGTCGAGCACGCCGTGATGCTCGGGCGAGCCGCGGCCGGTCGCTCCGAAGAAGCCGGTCGCGTGGCAGTCGTCGACCATCACCAGCGCGTCGTATTTCTCGGCCAGCTGCGTGATCTCGTCGAGCTTCGCCACGAAGCCGTCCATGGAGAACACGCCGTCGGTGGCGATCATCCGCGTGCGCTTGTCCTGCGTCTTCTTGAGCGCGTCTTCCAGCGCATCCATGTCCGAGTTCGGATAGCGGTGCCGCTCGGCCTTGCACAGCCGGATGCCGTCGATGATGGAGGCATGGTTCAGCGCATCGGAAATGATCGCATCCTCCGGCCCCAGCAGCGGCTCGAACAGTCCGCCGTTGGCGTCGAAGCAGGCCGCGTAGAGGATTGCGTCGTCCTTGCCGTGGAACTTCGCGATGATCTCCTCGAGTTCCTTGTGCAGGTCCTGGGTGCCGCAGATGAAGCGCACCGAGGCCATGCCGAAGCCGTGGTCGTCCAGCGCCCGCTTGGCCGCGTCGATGATGTCCGGGTTGTCGGCCAGGCCGAGGTAGTTGTTCGCGCAGAAGTTCAGCACCTCGCCGCGCTCGCGGGTCTGGATCGCGACCCGCTGCGGCGTCGTGATCTGCCGCTCGCGCTTGTACAGCCCGGCCGAATCGATTTCGGAGAGTTCGGTTTTCAGTCGGTCGTATGTGGCTTCGTGGGACATAGCGTCAACCCGGGTCGTTATCGGTGGCTGGGAGCGTCGAAGTTTTCAGCTTGAAGTTTTCAGTTTTCAGCAAGCGAAGTTGGTGTTCGCCGGTCCATTGCTGCTGACTGCTTGGCCCTGCAACCTGATCTTCGAGCCTTTCACTTAAACCTTACCTGAGTGATGTCGTGTCTCAGTACGCTTGGCATCAAGGCCGTTCAGCCCCACCCCGGCCCTCCCCCGCTCGCGGGGGAGGGTGTGGGAGGGGGTGATTCAAGGTGTTCGTTCTTCACTGTGATCCATTGGCAGATGTGCTGAGACACGACACTAGTCAGGAAACCTTAAACCTTAAATCTGAAAACTCAGATCTCCCCCGTCCAATCGCAGACGACCTTGCCGCACTCGCCTTTCGCCATCAGGTCGAATCCGGTCTCGAAGTCGTCGATGGGGATCTGGTGCGTCAGCGCCTTGTGCAGCGGGAAGCCGGTGAGCACCATCTGGGTCATCTTGTACCAGGTCTCGTACATCCGCCGGCCGTAGATACCGTGCACTTCCAGGCCCTTGAAGATGACCTGGTCCCAGTCCACGCCGGTGCCGGCCGGCAACAGACCGAGCAGAGCGACCTTGCCGCCGTTGTACATGGCCTTGAGCAGGTCGCCGAACGCCTGCGGGTTTCCGGACATTTCCATGCCGATGTCGAAACCGTCGATGCCCAGTTCCTCGAGTATGTCCAGCAGCCGCTCCTCGCGCACGTTGATCGTTCGCGTCGCGCCCATCTCCTTCGCGAGGTTCAGCCGGTAGTCGTTGATGTCGCTGATGACGATGTGGCGGGCGCCGACGTGCTTGGCGATGCCGGCGGCGATGATGCCGATGGGGCCGGCACCGGTGATCAGCACGTCCTCGCCGACCAGGTCGAACTGCAGCGCGCAGTGCGCGGCGTTGCCGAACGGATCGAAGAACGCGGCCAGTTCGCTGGGAATCTCGTCGGGGATGGGCCACAGGTTGGTCGCCGGCACGACGACGTACTCGGCGAAGCCGCCGTCACGGTTGACGCCGATGCCCTCGGTATGCGGACACAGGTGCGGCTTGCCGGCGCGGCAGTTGCGGCACACGCCGCAGACAACGTGGCCCTCGGCCGAGACGCGCTGTCCTTCGTCATAGCCCTTGACGCCGACGCCGATCTCGACGATGCGGCCGACGAACTCGTGGCCCAGGATCAGCGGCGGCTCGATGGTGCGCTGCGACCATTCGTCCCACTGGTAGATGTGCAGGTCGGTGCCGCAGATCGCGGTCTTCTCGAGCTGCACCAGCACCTCGCCGGGGCCGGGCGAGGGGATCGATACCTCGCGGAGTTCCAGGCCCGGCGCCGGGCCTGGCTTGACGAGCGCGCGCATCTTGCGGGACATGGACGCCACCTCGATGATAGGACCGGAAATTATAAAGCGTCGAGCCGGTGCGCCGTCGGCCACCGGACGGTCACCCGGATTGCCGCGACTCCAGCGCCCGTGCGAGCGCAGGCAGCCAGGTGCTGGCCGATCCCTCCAGATGCCAGTCCGCGAGCCGGCCGAGATCGCCGGCCTCCGGGTTGACGTCGATGACACGTGCGCCGGACTGCCGGGCGATCACCGGCAGGCTTGCCGCCGGCTGCACGGCGCCGGCGGTTCCGGCGACGATCATGAGTTCGCAGGCGCCGGCCGCCTCGAACGCGGCGGCCAGCGTGTCCTCGTCGAGCATTTCGCCGAACCAGACGACGTCGGGCCGCGCCATGCCGCGGTCGTGATGGGGAGAAGGCGGCGGAGAACGGTCGGCGTAGCGCTCGATCCACTCGTCGTCGATGGTCCGCCCGGTTTCCGAGCAGATGCTGCGCTGGATGTTGCCGTGCAACTCGAGCACGTTTCCGGATCCGGCCATGGCGTGGAAGCCGTCGACGTTCTGCGTGATCAGCGTGAATTCCGGGATTCGCGCTTCCAGTTCGGCCAGCGCCTCGTGCGCCGGATTGGGTCGCGCCTCGCTGATCATGCGACGCCGCTCGACGTACCAGTTCCAGACCAGCCCGGGATCCCGTTCAAAGCCCTCGGGGGAAGCGAGCTTCATCGGATCGTGCTTCGCCCACATGCCGGTCTGCGCATCGCGAAACGTCGGGATCCCCGATTCGGCCGAGACGCCGGCGCCGGTCAGCGCCGCGACGCGCGATGCCGAACGAAGGCACTCGACGAGATCGGCAGGGAGTTCGTCGTTCATGGGCCGGGGAGGGTTTGGAGAGGCGCTCATTATGACAAAGGCTCGTTCTTTGGTTTTTTGGTGTTTTGGTTCTTTCGTTGGTGATCGCGCCGTCACCCCGACCAACCGGCCAACCAGCCAAATGACCGAATAACCAGCGAACCAACGAACCAACGAACCAACGAACCAGCGAACCAACGAACCAGCGAACCAGCGAACCAACAAGGTTTCCGTTCCGCGATAATCGACGTCATGGAATACGCACAGAAACTCCTCGTCGCCGTGCTGCTGCCGCCCGGCGGTCTGGTGCTGCTGGGGCTATTCGGATTGCTGCTGGCCTGGCGCGACTGGCGGTTCGGGAAGGCGCTGGTGCTGGTTTCGCTCATCGCGCTCTGGCTGCTGGCCACGCCGGCGGTATCCGACGCGCTGCGCTGGAGCCTCGAGCGGCAGTATCCGCCGCGGCCCATTGCCGAGGTGCCACAGGCCGATGCCATCGTCGCGCTGGGCGGCGGCATGCGGCCGGCAAGCTCGCGGAACCCGTACCCGGATCTCGGCGCCGCCGCCGACCGCTACTGGCACGCCTGGCGTCTCTGGCGGGCCGGCAAGGCGCCGGAGATCGTCGTCTCGGGCGGCGCGCTGCCGTGGCGCGATTCGCGCGGCACCGAGGCCGACGCGGCGGTGCGCTTCCTGACAAATCTTGGCGTGCCGGCCGACCGAATCCTGCTCGAATCGGTCAGCCTGGACACGCGCCAGAACGCGCAGATGACCGAGGCGGTGCTGCGCACCCGCGGCGCGCGCCGCGTGCTGCTGGTCACGTCGGCGCTGCACATGCGCCGCGCGCTGGCGCGTTTCGATATTCCGGGCATCGAGATGATCCCGGTCGCCACCGACCACGAGGTTTCCGACGACCCGCCGGGCCTGATCCGCTGGCTGCCCGATTCCGACGCACTGGACGGCAGCCGGCGGGCGATCAAGGAATTCCTGGGGTACTGGTTGATCGGGCGGGGCGCCTGAACAAGCACACCGAGGACTGCGTGGACGCAGGCGGATTCTTCACTCGGCGGCAGTCGAAGGTCGGCGCGCCGTTGCCGACGAGATCTTTGCGGTATTCGGGGGAACGAGCGGTCTGTGCTGCGCGTGAATCGGAGGTTCGCGACTGGCCCGGACACCGGCGTCGCGGACGTCGCCGCGACCTACCTGAGAATCGCGGCGAGCAGGAGCCGTAGGTCGGCGCGCCGTCGCCGACGGGATGTATGCGGGATTCGAGGATACGAGTGGGTGTCCGCCGTTCTTGCGCGCCGTTCTTGGATCGGGGATTCGAAATCAACCCCGGCAAAGGCGTCGCGGACGTCGCCGTGACCTAATCGGAAATCGGGCCGGAGGCTGGTTCCTGGAATTGATCGGCACGGGTACGTTGGGCGGCGCTCCGCTGATCCGATCGACTCGACGCCGGCTCGACCAGCACCCAGTAACGCCGGCCGTCCAGCGTCCGCTCCCGGAGCCGTTCACGCCGAGCCGGCGGCGTTTCGTGGAGCAGGTATTCGACCAGGTCCGCGGCCGCGATAGGGTGGTAGAAGAAGTACTCGTGGCCGCTGGGATGCCAGCGGCCGACCGGCGTGACGTCGATCGTCGTCATGCCGTCGAGGACGACCAGGTGTTCGCCGGCCTGGCCCAGTCGGGGCTGGCCGTGCAGCGCCTCGGAAACGGCCAGCGGCGTGTCGTTGGCCGACGCGTAGAGCACGAGCTCGTCGGCCCAGCCCCGGACACGGTCGACGCGCTGCCGGAACGCCTCGGCGCCGAAGTCCGGCGCGAGCAGCACCAACTGATCCGCGACCGGTCCGGCCGGTCGCGCGTTGCCGAGCCAGTCCAGCGCGAACAGCACGCCGCGCGTGCCCAGCGAATGGGCGAGCAGTCGCAATCGATCCGTTCCGACCTCCCGGTTCAGCTCGTCGATCAGGCCCGCCAGGGCCGGCACGCTCCATTCGACGTCGGCCCGGTCGGCGACGTAGTCGGCCGGGTTGCCGTCCGACGGCCAACTGAACATGACGACGGTCGCATCGTCGCCCACCATGCGCTGCAACTCCGCGCCGACGCGGCAGGTCCGCGCAAAGCCGTAGGCGTAGCCGTGGACGTAGAGCACGACAGGGCCGTCGCCGCGGGCCGCGATCGCGTCGACGAACGCGTCGCGGTCGAGCAGCGCGACCGATTCGACTTGCCGGAACTCGGTGGGCACGAAGAAATCCACCGAGTCCGCGACGTCGCCGGTCAGCGGAATGGGCCGGTAGCCGACCGTGCAGCGCCCGTGGCGAAGCGCGCCCCTGCGCCCGTCGAAGCGGCCCGCCGGAGGGCCGGTCTCGACCATGTGGCGGTTGGTGGCGAACAGGACGTCCCCGCGTTCGGCGGGCGGCTTTCCGGCGCCGTGCGGCGAAAACGCGAGCCACGCCGCGGCGGCGGCCAGCACGACGATGGCCGCGGCCGTCACCAGCTGCGCGGCTCGCCGCTTGATCACGACTACGTCAGCACGCCGGCCCAGGCGGCGTTGAGCAAGGAGACGATGGTGCCCCCGAGGATGGCGCGCAGGCCGAGCTGGGCGATTTCCGAACGGCGAGAAGGCGCCAGCCCGCCGATGCCGCCGAGCTGGATCGCGATCGAAGAGAAATTCGCGAAGCCGCACAGCGCGTAGGTCGCGATCAGCACCGAGCGCTCGGACAGCTGGCCCTGGATGTCGGTCAGCGCGACGTAGGCGACGAACTCGTTGGCGACGATCTTCTGGCCGATCAGCCCGCCGACGGTCACCGCCTCGTCCGGTGCGACGCCGACGACCAGGGCCAGCGGCGCGCAGATCCAGCCGAGGATGAGCGCGAGATCGATGGGCCGGCCGACGAGTTCCTCCAGCCCGGTGACCTGGCCCAGCCAGCCCAGCGGCCCGTTGACCAGCGCGATCAGCGCCAGGAACGCCAGAAGCATCGCCCCGACGTTCAGCGCCAGCTTCAGGCCCTCCGACGCGCCGCCGGCCGCGGCCTCGATGAGATTGGTGTGTTCGCGCCGTATCGTCGTCTTGACCAGCCCCATGGTCTCGGACGGTGCCCGCTCGGGGAGAATGATCTTGGCGACGACCAGCGCGGCCGGCGCGGCCATGATGGACGCCGAGATCAGGTGCTTGGCGAAATAGGCCTGGGCCTCGGGATCGGTGCCGCCCAGCAGCAGCACGTAGGCGGCCAGCACGCCGCCGGCGATCGTCGCCATTCCGCCGGTCATCAGCGCGAACAGCTCCGAGCGCGTCATGCCGTCGATGAACGGGCGCACGACCAGCGGCGCTTCGGTCTGGCCGACGAACGAATTGGCGGCAGTGGCCAGCGACTCGCTGCCCGAGACCTTCATGAAGCGGACCATCACCCAGGCCATCATCTCGACGATCTTCTGCATGAAGCCGAGGTGGTACAGGCACGACATCAGCGCGGCGAAGAAGATGATGGTGGGCAGCACCTGGAACGCGAAGATGAAGCCGAACTCGTCGGCGCGGGCGAGGTCGCCGAAGATGAACGTCGAGCCGGCCTCGGTGAAGCCGATGAGCTGGACGAACAGGCTGCCCAGGGTTTCGAAGACCGTTCGTCCGAACGGCACCCAGAGCACGAAGATCGCGAGACCGAGCTGGAGCGCGAGTCCGACCGCGATGGTCTGCCATTGCAGCTGCCTGCGATGCTCGGAGACCAGCCAGGCCAGCCCGAGCAGCAAGACGATTCCCAGCAGTCCGATCAGGTCAGCCATGAGGTCAGTTCAGCGATGAAGCGATTCGAGTTCTTGTTCGGCGCAGTGTAGTCGCTGGCCGGGCTCCGTGCCGATCCGCGCCCGGGACACGATTCGTCAGACCTTGATCGATTTCCAGTCGCCCCGGTGCCAGGCCAGTGCGAACCATGCGGTCTGCCCCAGTCGGTACAGCGCCTGCAGGATCCATACGCCGACCAGGCCGAAGCCCAGTATCGGGCCGGCGAGCGTCGCGAGCGGAAGGAAGATCGCCCACTGGCACACGACCGAGATCTTCATGACCTTGCGCGTCGCGCCGGCGCCGAGCAGCGCATGCATCATCACCAGGCCCGCGATGTCGAACGCGATGACCGCGGCGGTGATCAGCAGCGGCGGATACGCGACCGCCAGCGTGGCCGGGTCGGTGAGAAAGATCGACAGTATGGGCTTGCCGAACGCCACGATCAGTGCGCTCATGACCAGCCCGATCGCGCCGACGAACAGCGTCGCGTTCCAGCCCCACAGCCGCGCGTCCTCGACGTCGCCGCGCCCGAGCGCGTTGCCGACCATCGTCGCCGTGGCGATCCCCAGCGCGATCGCGGGCAGCACGATGAGCAGCCCCAGCGTCAGCAGCACGTGCACGGCGGCCAGCTCGCGGGTGCCGATGTAGCCCACGATGGTGATCAGCGCGACCATGCCGGCGGCGAACAGGAACTGCTGCAGGCTGGCCGGAAGCGACAGCTTCATCTGGTCGAACAGCGTCCGCGACCGCGGTAGGCGGTGCAGGAAACCTTCGTCCCACGCGTAGCGGATTCCGAAGAAGACGTAGATCAGCGTGCCGATCCAGATCGACAGCGTGGTCGCCAGCCCGGCGCCGGTCACGCCCATCGCCGGCGCTCCCAGGTTGCCGAAGATGAGCACCCAGTTCAGGAAGATGTTGATCGAGTGCATGATCAGCAGCGTGAACAGGTAGAGCTTCGTGCGATGCACTGCCGACCAGTAGCCGCGGAACGAGAAGTTCATGCCCACCGCGACCAGCGCGGCCAGTCGCACCTGCAGGTAGGGCGTGGCTTCGCGCACGACTTCTTCGTCGGGGTTGATGAGGGACAGCAGTGGCGGGGCGAAGACGATGATCGCCAGCGCCAGCGGCAGCCCGAGAATGAGGGCCAGCAGCAGGCCGCCGTTGAGCGGAACCGCGATCTCGCCGTGGGCCTGTTGGCCGAGCCGCCGCGCGCAGATGGCCTGGACGCCGGTGGAAAGGCCCAGGATGAAGGCCATCGACAGCCAGTTGGCGAAGGAGCCGAGGCCGGTGGCCGCGAGCGCCGTCGTGCCCAGTTGTCCCACCATGCCGATGTCGACGAGGTTGAGCACGTTCTGCGACATCATGCCGCCGATGATCGGCAATGCCAGCGCCAGCAGCGCGCGCCGTCGCGATGCGCCGGGAAAATACTGCCATGCCGCCGCCAGCGCGTTCATCGGAATCGGTCGGGACAAGGAAGCCGGATCATCGGTGCATTGTGCCCGCTGTGTGTCACGTGTTCGCGGATTTCGGGACGGCGGGTGAGAGCTGGTGCCGCCTCGCGTCGCTCGGGAAACTGCCGTATGGTCGCGGTCCGGGCTTCGGGAGGCGGACTTGAGCGGTGGCCGGTTTGGCGCTAGGCTGGAGCCGTTGGGGCTTCTGTGGGGAGGCAGCAATGAAGGCGCTGGAGCGTTTGGCCGTGTTCACGGTTGCGCTGGGGTTGGTCGGCACGGCCGGGGTCATGGGGACGCAGGGCTGGCACTGGGTCGAGGGCCGGTCGCCGACGTTCACGCTGAACGGGATCATCACGACCCTGGGCCTGCTCGGCCTGTATTTCCACTGGCTCGATCGGTCGCTTCGCCTCTACAGCGGACGCGGCGATATCGACGCGGTCGCAACGCACGGCTGGAGACGCAGGTCGATCCGGAGATTGCACTGCTGGTCTTCGCTGGTCGCGGCCTGGGGCGCGACGTGGATCGGGTGGACGCTTGCGTTGGACGAGACGACGCTGGTCTTCGGTGGGTTCGTCACGCTGATGGCGTTCGCACTGCCGATGTTCTGGCTGGAGCGCCGTGCACAGCTGGCCGGCGACCGGGCTCAGGCCGCCTCGTCGGTCGCGACGTAGACGCTGACTTCGCGCGTGGCACGGAACTCGATCTCGGGGTGGCGTTCCTCGGCGAGCTGGAGATTGACGCGGGTGGGCGCGAGGTAGACCAGCCGGCCGCCGCCGTCCTCGGCCAGGTTCTGCATGTTCTTGTCGCGGAACTTCTCGAGTTCCCGGTCGCTGTCGGCCGAAACCCATCGGCACGTCGCGACGTTGACGTTCTCGAAGATCGCCTCGCAGTTGTACTCGTCCTTGAGCCGATACGCGACGACGTCGAACTGCAGCATGCCGACGGCGCCGACGACGAGATCGTTGCCGATCAGCGGCTTGAAGAACTGCGTCGCCCCTTCCTCGGATAGCTGCGTGAGACCCTTGGTCAGCGCCTTGAGCTTGAGCGGGTCCTTGAGACGGACGCGCCGGAACAGCTCCGGCGCGAAGCTCGGTATGCCGGCGAACTGCAGCTCCTCGCCCTCGGTGAACGTGTCGCCGATCCCGATGGTGCCGTGGTTGTGCAGCCCGACGATGTCGCCGGGGAAGGCCTGCTCGGCCTCGGCGCGCTCGTCGGCCATGAACGTCAGCGCGCCATGGGTGCGCTGCGGCTTGCCCATGCGCACGTGGTGCAGTTTCATGCCCTTGGTGAACGTGCCCGAGCACACGCGCATGAACGCCATCCGGTCGCGGTGGGCCGGATCCATGTTGGCCTGGACCTTGAAGACGAAGCCGGTCATCTTCGGCTCGTCCGGCTCCACGGTCCGGCCCAGTGTTGCGCGCGGCTGCGGCGCCGGGGCGTACTCCACGAACTCGTCGAGCAGCGGGATCACGCCGAAGTTGTTCAGCGCCGAGCCGAAGAACACCGGCGTCTGCCTGCCGGCGAGGTAGGCTTCGGCGTCGAAATCGTGGCTGGCGCCGTGGACGAGCTCGATCTCGTCGCGCAGTTCGGCGGCCATGTCGCCCAGCGCTTCATCGGCCTCGTCGCCGTGCAGGCCTGCGATGACCTTCGGCTCCTGGCGCAGGTAGTTCTTGCCGGACTCGTAGAGATGGATTTCGTCCCTGAGCAGGTGGTAGATGCCCTTGAGCCGTCGGCCCATGCCGATGGGCCACGTGATCGGCGCGCATTCGATGCCGAGGACTTCCTCGACCTCGTCGAGCAGTTCGATCGGCTCGCGGCCCTCGCGGTCGAGCTTGTTGATGAACGTGAAGATCGGCGTATCGCGCAGCCGGCACACGTCCATGAGCTTGATCGTGCGTTCCTCGACGCCCTTGGCGCAGTCGATGACCATCAGTGCCGAGTCCACCGCGGTCAGCACCCGGTAGGTGTCCTCGGAGAAGTCGGCGTGGCCCGGGGTGTCCAGCAGGTTGACGATGCGGTCGTGATAGGGGAACTGCATCACCGACGACGTGATCGAGATGCCGCGCTCCTTTTCCATCTCCATCCAGTCCGACGTGGCATGGCGCGAGGCCTTTCTGGCCTTGACCGATCCGGCGAGCTGAATGGCGCCGCCGAACAGCAGGAACTTCTCGGTCAGCGTGGTCTTGCCGGCGTCGGGGTGCGAGATGATCGCGAACGTTCGCCGGCGGGCGGTTTCATCGGAAAGTCTGGTCACGTCGGTGCCGGTTCGTGGTGCAACCGGATATTGTAACGGCAGGGCATTCGCGCCGTGACCGCGGGCCGGGTCAGCGTCGGTCCGCGCCGCCGTCGACCGGCGTGATCCGGACACCGGCATGGTCGACCATCTCGAAGGGGACGGACACCAGCTGCATGTCCCGGTTGACCTGCACTGCGAAATGCAGATGGGGGCCGGTGGAATAGCCGGTATTGCCCGACCGCCCGATGAGCTGGCCCGTCTCCACCGGCTGGCCCGGCCGGACCAGCACCCCGTCGTGCTCCAGGTGCGCGTAGACGGCCATCGTGCCGTCGTCGTGCAGCACGCGGATATAGTTCGCGCGGGTCTCGCCGGAGTCTCGTTCCGGCACGGCATCGCGGAAATGAGCCTCGACGTCCATCACGGTGCCCGAGCGTGCCGCGTGCACCGGCGTGCCCTCGTCGAGGGCCAGGTCGATGGCGTAGCGGCTGTGCGGTGTCTGGTGGCTGAAGGGACCGAAGAAGCCCTGGTCGATCCGCACCGGCACGTCCGGCGGCACCGGCGCGACGTAACGCGCGCCGTCGTCGTGTTCCGCGGCCGGGTCGCCGGGTACGGCCGTCATCCGGATCCGGTAGCGCCAGGACCGCGCGGGGTCGCGCGGGCCGATCAGCACTGTCCGGTCGCCGTCGGCCGGCAGCACCAGCAGCCCCGGCAGGGCGGGCCGGGCCACCACGTTGTCGGCATCCTCGAGTTCCACCAGCGCCGTGACCGGTCCGTGCAGCCGATTGCTGAAGCGCCATTCGGGCCGGGTCTCGGTGCCGACGTTGCGCATCTCGGCCGGATCGCGCGGGCGGGCGATCGCGGGCTGGATCTCGACGTCGAAGTCGCCGACGGGCGGATCGTCGCTGACGTGCCGGATTCCGTTGTCGTCCTGCCAGATATAGAGATCCTGGGCCGGCACCGACGGCGCGAAAAGGGCCAGGAGCATCGCGGCGATCGCTCGCTTGGACGGTTGGCGGGGCAGGATGCGGGTCGTCGGATTCACGTCAGGTCGGTCGTCTGGCACCGATTGTTGCGACCCTCGAGCGCTGGAATCGTTCTGGGCCGTGCCGGAAGGCGTGGCCCGTTCAGCACTCGATGACGTTGACGGCCAGGCCGCCGCGGGAAGTTTCCTTGTACTTGGTCTTCATGTCGCGGCCGGTGTCGCGCATCGTCTTGATGACGCGGTCCAGCGACACGCGGTGCTTGCCTTCGCCGGCCATCGCCATGCGCGTGGCGTTCACGGCTTTGACGGCGCCCATGGCGTTGCGCTCGATGCACGGGATCTGGACCAGCCCGCCGACCGGATCGCAGGTCAGCCCGAGGTTGTGCTCCATGCCGATCTCGGCGGCGTTCTCGACCTGTTCCATCGTGCCGCCCAGCGCCGCGGTGAGACCGCCGGCGGCCATCGAGCACGCCACGCCGACCTCGCCCTGGCATCCGACCTCGGCGCCCGAGATCGACGCGTTCTCCTTGTACAGGATGCCGATGGCGCCGGCGGTGAGCAGGAACTCGACGATGCCGGCATCGCTGGCCGAGTTCACGAAATGGCGGTAGTAGTGGAGCACGGCCGGGATGATGCCCGCCGCGCCGTTGGTCGGCGCCGTCACGACACGTCCGCCTGCCGCGTTCTCCTCGTTGACGGCCAGCGCCCAGAGATCGATCCAGTCCAGGGTGTCCAGGTCCTCGCGCTCGGATCGATCGGCGAGCCGTTTCGCAAGCCGCGGCGCGCGTCGCTCGACCTTGAGCCCGCCGGGCAGCACGCCGGCGCGCTCGATGCCGCGCCGAACGCAGTCCGCCATGGCTTCCCAGATCTGCAGCAGTCCCTCGCGGATTTCGTTTTCGTCGCGCCACACGCGCTCGTTGGCCATCATCAGCTCGCCGATGCGCAGCTCGTGCCGGTGGCACTGGCCCAGCAGATCATCGCCCGTGGAAAACGGGTACGGCACCGGCGTCGTGTCGGAAACGATCCGGTCGGCCGCCGCTTCGTCGGGGTTGACGACGAATCCGCCGCCGACGGAGTAGTACTCGCGCTTGAGCAGCACGGCGCCGTCGTCGCCCAGGGCCTGGAAGCGCATTCCGTTGGTGTGGTAGGGCAGCGTCTGGCGCTTGTGGAACACCAGGTCGCGACGCAGGTCGATGGGAACCGTTCGGTCTCCGAGCAGTCGCAGCGAGCCGGATTCCGCGATGGCGTCCATCCGGGGCTGGATGTCGTCGGGATCGATCCGGTCGGGCTCGTGGCCCTCCAGCCCCATGAGCACGGCCTGGTCGGTCCCGTGACCGCGGCCGGTGTGTCCCAGCGATCCGAACAGTTCGAGCTTGAGCGACGCCGTCGCGTCGAGCACGCCCTCGCGCTCCAGCGCGCGGGCGAACAGCGCCGCGGCATGCATCGGGCCGACCGTGTGCGAACTGGACGGTCCGATGCCGATCTTGAACAGGTCGAATACGCTGACGGCCATGACGACGACGAAGCGGATGCGGAACGATCATTATGCAGCGCGCGGACGCCACTGTCACCGAGGGCGTTCGGCCTCTGCCCCGAGCCGGCGGCGGCGAACGACGGGACGAGGCATTGGCGCCGCGGTCGGCCGCTCACCGGAGTCCGGGCCGCCGGTCGCGAGGGTGCCCGCCCTGGACACGGCCGGGCGAGGATTTCGGTCATAATGTCCGGCCCCGAACAACCGTGCCAACCGGACCGAAGAGATGGGATTGCTGTTCTACACGAGAGAGCCCTGCGAGCTCTGCGAAAAGGCCTTGCGCCTGATCACCGAGGGCGGATTGTCGGAGCGGATCGAGATCGTCAACATCGACGACGATCTCGAGCTGATCCAGCGCTACGGCGACCAGGTGCCCGTCGTTCGCAACGACGAAACCGGAGAGAAGCTGACGTGGCCGTTCACCGCGTCCCAGGTGCGGGAACTGGCCGGACTGGACTGATGCGGGCGACGCTTCAGGCAAGGGGGGTGGGCCGGTGAGCGTGTCGTCGTCGCTGCTGCGGATCGAGCCGGAGCAGTTGCAGTGCGCCCTGATGGCCGGCATCAGCCATGTCCGGACCCGGCGCGAGCTGCTCAACCGGATCAACGTGTTTCCGGTGCCCGACGGCGATACCGGAACCAACTTGATGTTCACGCTCAACAGCATCGGCGAGCGGCTGGAACACGGACAGCGAAGTGCACTCGGCCCGTTGCTGGAGGATGTCGCCGACGCCGCGCTGGACGGGGCACGCGGCAACTCCGGCGCGATCATGGCGCAGTACTTCCACGGCATGAGCGAGGCCTGCCGGCACTGCGCCCAGCTCGACGCACGCCAGCTGGCCGCCGCGTCCAGGGCCGGGGCGTCGGCGGCCTGGTCGGCGATGTCGCGACCGGTGGCCGGGACCATGCCGACCGTGCTGGAGGATTTCGGCGACGCGCTCGCCGAAGGCGTCGAGCACGGCATCCGCGACATCCGGGAACTGTTCGGTCGCGCCCGGCGAGCCGCCCATCGGTCGCTGGCGCGCACGCCCGAACAGCTGGACGTGCTGCGCGACGCCGGCGTCGTCGATGCCGGCGGTCAGGGCTTCGTCGACCTGCTCGACGGCATCTACCGCTACATCCGAAGCGGGCGCGTTCCCGACGCGACGGCCGTCGCAGCGGACGTTCCGGCCGCGGCCGGGCCGGCGCACGGCGAATCGGGCGCCGACGGGCATCGCTACTGCACCGAGTGCCTGGTCGCCGGCGAACGGATCGACGTCGGCAGGCTCAGGACATCGCTGGAGTCGCTGGACGCCAGTTCGCTGGTCGTCGCCGGCGGCGGCAGGCGCGCACGCGTGCACATCCATACCGACCGGCCCGGGGAGGTGTTCCGGGTCTGCAGCGGGTTCGGCGAGATCCAGCAGCAGAAAGCCGACGACATGGAGCGTCAGCACGGGCTCATCAACCAGCGCGGTCGCGTGGCCGTGGTCACCGATTCGGCCGCCGATCTGCCGGCCGGAGAAATCGATCGGCTCGGCATCCACGTCGTCCCGCTCAGGCTGTTCTTCGGCGACGAGGAGTACCTGGACAAGCTTTCGATGCAGCCCGGCGCCTTCTATGCCCGGCTGGCCGATTCGGACGCGCATCCGCAGACCTCCCAGCCGCCGCCACGGGATTTCAGGCGCCAGTTCGAACTGCTGACGAGCCACGGGCACGAGGTCCTCGCGCTGCCCATTTCCGGGAAGCTCAGCGGTACCTGCCAGGCCGCCGAGCAGACGGCCGCGCGCATGCACGAGGCGCCGGTGACGGTCTTCGATTCCCTCAACGCGGCCTGCGGCCAGGCGCTGCTGGCGCTGTTCGCCGCCGAGGCCGCCGCCCGCGGCTGGAGCAGGGAACGCATCGTCGAGGCGCTCGAGGCACTGGTGCCGCGCACGCGGACGTTCGCGCTGGCGCGGGATCTTTCCTGGGGCGTCCGCGGGGGGCGCGTCAAGCCCTGGATGCACTGGATCGCCGAGAAGCTCCGCCTCAACCCCGTGCTGGCCAATACCGCCGACGGGCAGCTGACCGCGCGCGGCGTGATTCCCGGCCGGGCCGGCGCCGTGCGTCGCTTCGCGCGCTACCTCGCGCGCCGGATGGACGGCGGGGAGGTCTACAGGATTCTCATCAGCCACACCGACTGCGAGCACGATGCGCGCCGGCTGCGCGAGATGCTGCTGGAACTGCATCCCGAGGTCGATGCGTGCTGGATCGAGGAGGCCAGCCCGGCCGTCGGCGTGCACGCCGGCCCCGGCGCGCTGCTGGTCGGCATCCAGCCGTGGCGTGCACCCGAGCGAGCCCCGGAGCGCGACGATGATTGATCTCGCGTGGATGGTCGCGCTCGGCTACCTGCTGGGATCGGTCTCCGGTTCGCTGTTGCTGGGACGGTTGCGGGGCGTCGATATCCGGTCGATGGGTTCGGGCAACGCCGGCGGCACCAACGCGCTGCGCAGCGTCGGCTGGGTATTCGCACTCGGTGTGGTGATCATCGACATCGGAAAAGGGGTGGCTGCAGCACTGCTGGTGCCGATGCTGCCGCCGGTGTTCGGTGAAGGCCTGCCGATCACGACGACGGGCGCAGGCGCGCTTTGCGGCCTGGCCGCCGTCGTCGGTCACGTCTGGCCACTGTTCTTCGGTTTTCGCGGCGGCAAGGGCGCGGGCACGGCCGTCGGCGTCGTCGCCGTGGTCGCGCCGTGGTGCATCCTGCCACTGGTCGTCGTATGGCTGGTGACGCTGCTGGGCACCGGCTACGTCGGACTGGCCACGGTGCTGGCCGGCCTGAGCCTGGTCCCTTCGATGTGGCTCCTCGGGCCCCAGCCGCTGCCGCCCGCGCTGGGCGCGGTCGCCATCGTGCTGGCCGCGCTGCTCGTGCTGACCCACCGCGGCAACCTCGCGCGGCTGCGCAGCGGCACCGAGAACCGCTTCGAGCGGGCCCGCGTGCTCAAGCGGCGCCGATGAGTCCGGCGGCGTTCCGGCTGCTCCGGGCGCTGTCGACCGGACGTTGGCTCAGCGGCGAGCAGCGCGCGTCCGATCTCGGCGTCAGCCGGGCGGCGGTGTGGAAGCTGGTCGGCCAGCTCCGGGATGCCGGCGTCCCGGTCGAGGCACGCCGCGGCGACGGCTACCGGCTCGCCTGGCCGGTCGACCTGCTGGACCGCCAACGGATTGCCCCGGCACTCGACGATTCCGGAGCGACGCTGGAGATCGTCGAGCACGCCGATTCCACCAACTCGCTGCTGGCCCGACGGTTCGTTCACCGACACGCGATCGCCGCGGAATACCAGCGGAACGGACGCGGACGCCGGGGGCGGCACTGGCTTTCGCCGCCGGCGTCCGGCGTCTGGCTGTCGTATGCCTACCGGTTCGAATGCGGACTGCCGCGACTCGGGGCGCTCGGCCTGATGGCCGGGGTCGCGGCCGCCGACGCGGTGGAGCGCGCCTGCGGCGTACCGGATGATCCGCTTCAGCTCAAGTGGCCCAACGACCTGATGATCGACGGCCGGAAGCTCGGCGGGATCCTGGTCGAGATCCGGGGCCCGGCCGACGGACCGTGCGAAGTCGTCATCGGTGTGGGCATCAACGTCCGCCTGCCGGTCGCCGACGACCGTGCTCCCGACCAGCCGTGGATCGACCTGCACGGGGCCGGTGTCGGCGACCCCGATCGCAATCGCTTGACCGGCACGCTGGTGCGGGAGCTGGATCGGGCCTGCGGTGAATTCGAGCGATTCGGTTTCGAGCCGTTCATGACGCGCTGGGAAGCGCGGGATGCCCTGGCGGGCCACAGGATCAGGGTCTGCCAGGTCGACGGAACCGAGTCGGAGGGGTGCGGCGGCGGCGTGACGCGGCGCGGCGAGTTGTGCCTTTTCGGCAGCGACGGCAGCCGCCGGTTGTTCGGCAGCGGCGAGGTGAGCGTTCGTGCCGCGTGAGTGGCTGCTCGAGCTGGGCCACAGCCGGTTGAAGCTGGCACCGCTCGCGCCGGGCGGCCGTCCCGGGCCGTCCCGGACACTGGAGGCGGCCGCTTTCGGATCCTGGCTGGAGAGCGGCGCCGCGGCGACGGGCGACCGATTCCGGCTGGCCGCCGTGCCCGGCGCCGACGCCGTGCGCCCGGTGATCGATGCCCTGGAGCTCGGCGGCCACGACTGGCGCCGGATCACGACCGGCACGCCCGACCTGCCGGTGTCTCCCGCCTACCCCGGGCTGGGCGTGGACCGTTGGCTGGCCATTCAGCCGGCCTGGTCGGCGACGCGCGCGGCGTTCTGCCTCGTCGACGCCGGCACGGCGACGACCATCGACGTCGTCGATGATGCCGGCGTGCATCGCGGCGGCTGGATCCTGCCCGGCGCGGCCGCGGCCCGGGACGGGCTGCTGGCCCGGGCGCCCGGGCTGGAACGCCCGGCGGTCGACGTCGGGGAGTCGCTGGAGCCGGCCGGAGAAACCGCGCCGGCGCTGGAACGCGGGCTGCGTCTCCAGCAGGTCGGCGCGATCGAGCGCGCGCTGCGGCAAGCGCGAGCGCTGCCGGGCTGCGATGCGCCGGCGCTGATCCTGACCGGCGGCGCCGCGCCGCCGCTACAATCGCATCTCCAGGGGGCCCGGTTCGAGCCCGACCTGGTGCTGCGGGGTCTGGCCATGGCCGTCGAGCGGGCGGGCGAACGATGACGAACTTCTGGCGGATGGCGGTGCTGGCGCTGTTGCTGGTCAACGGCGCGCTGCTGGTCGCGCGCCTGCTCCAGCCGCAACCCGAGCCGGTTCCCGAACCGCCGCCGCCCGATCCCGGCATTCCGGAAGCCGAGCTGGTCGCCGAGGCGTTCCGGCGGGCGACGGCCGGCGGGCCGCGATGCTTCACGATCGGCCCGCTGGCCACGCTGGTGCAGCAGAAGCGGGCCGAGGATCGCCTCAGGCCGTTCGCCACCCGCCTTCGGCTGCGAACGACGCAGGCCGACCGCGACCGCGGATGGTGGGTGTTCGTCGCCGCCGCGAGTCGCTCGGCCGCGATCGAGCGGGCGCGCGAACTGGCCGAGCGCGGCGTGGACGATTACTTCGTCGTCGCTGACAGCGATCTGCCCGACGCGGTTTCGCTGGGGTTGTACGAGAACCTGGATAACGCCCGTGACCGCCTGGCGCGGATCCGGAACATGGGATTCGACGCCCAGCTTTCGGTGCGGCGCGAGGAGATTCCGCAGTTCTGGATCGACTACCAGCTCGATCCCGGCGACCGCTCGCCTTGGCGCTTCATCCTGCGCGCGTCACCCGGGGCCCGCAATTTCAGGATTCCCTGCTGGTGATCCGGATGGCGGGCCGCGGACGGCTACGTCACCCGCCGGCCGGCGCGCCCATTTCCTTCAGGGCCTGGCGCGCACGCTGACCGATCGGGGTATCGGCCTGCGCGGCGATCCGGTAGTGGTCGATGGCGCTTTCCCGGTTACCGGCCCGCCGCTCGACGTTGCCCAGCGTCAGGTGGCCCAGAGCCGTCGGCATCCGGTCGATGCTGGCCTCCAGGTCGCCGCGGGCCTCCGGCAGTCGGCCCAGCTCGGCGCGTGACTGGCCGCGGCGGAGGTGGTGGTAGAACCACCCCTGATCGCGGCGGAGCGCCTGCGTGTAGGCGCGCTCCGCGCCCCGGAAATCCTCCCGGCTGGCCAGCGCGTCGCCGCGCAGGCCGTAGAACACGGCCTCGCGCGGTTCGATGTCGATGGCCTGCGAGGCCTTGCGCAGCGCGAGGTCGGCATCGCCTTCCTGCAGCGCCTTGCGGCCCTCGTCGTAGGCCTCGTAGGCCGGCTGTGCGCGCCTCAGCCGTCGCATTTCCCGTTGATAGGCTTCGCGACCGATCTCGCCGGAGTCGCCGAGCTCGGCCAGCAGTTCGCGGTTGTTCTCGAGCCGCTCGCGGCTGGGCGGATGAGACGCGAACAGCGCCGAGAACGCGTCCTGGCGCCGGCCCTCGGACAGGCGCAGAAAGGTCTCCTGCAGCGCCACGGCCCCGCGCGGGTTGTATCCGGCCTGCTTCATGTAGCGCATGCCGTAGAGGTCGGCCTCGCGCTCGGCCTCGCGCGAATAACGCTGCGAGACCAGCTGGGCGCCGATCATGCCGCCGAGCAGGGCGACCTGCGTATAGCGATCGTCGTCGGTCGCGGCTCCGGCCGCGATGCCGCCGGCCAGCACGGCGCCCTGCAGCAGCATCGAGCGGGAAGCGCTCTGCGCGCCGTGCCGCGCCGCCGAGTGGATGACCTCGTGGCCGAGAACGGCGGCCAGCTCGGCCTCGCTGTCCATCTCGGTGAGCAGGCCCCGGTTGATCGAGATCTTGCCGCCGGGCAGCGCCCACGCGTTCGGCACCGATTCGTTGATGACGCTGAATTCGTAGGGCAGGTCCCGATCGGCGACGGCGGCAACCCGCTGGCCGACCTGCTGGACGTAGTTGACCAGCTCCGGGTCGAGCGTGAATTCGCCGCCCTGTGCCTGCTTCAGCGGCGCGTACTGTTGCGCGCCGACGTCGAGTTCCCACTGCTCGCCGACCAGGCTGAGGTCGCGTTCTCCGGTGACCGGGTTGGTTGCGCACCCTGCGGCCAGCGCCAGGCCGGCCAGCGCGATCATCATCCTGTGCATCGTCGGATCCTCGTTCGAGACGAACCCCGATTCTACGCCGGAGCGTCTTCCGGATCGCAATCGGCCCGTTCCGGCAGCGACGCGCCGGACGACGTCCAGTCGGTCAGCGTCAGCGTGATCGTCTTGTCGTCGTCTTCGTGGGCGATGCGCACCGGAGCCCAGTCCAGCGATTCGGCGTGCCACGCCGTGTAGTTGCGGCTGGAGCCGACCTTGCGGAAGCGCTTGAAGACCGTCGTGTCGAAGCATCGCCCGTCGATTTCCAGCGATTCCTCGCGGACGAACCGGTATTGCTGCAGCTCGATCTCGTCTCGCTCTATGACGGGCAGCTCGAAGGTCTCGAAGTCCGGCGCCTGCTCGGCGATCCGCTGGGCGGCCGCCAGTCGCAGCGTGAGCGGATCGACGACTTCGTCGGTGAGCGCGATCTGCAGCCCGCCTTCGTGCGTGCGCGTCTCGGTGACGCGCTCGTTCCAGTCGTAGCGGTGCTGCCAGAAGCGGTCCGCGCCGGGTTCGCGCGACACGTGGTGGTAGGTCAGCGGGAGAACGCCGTCGTCGAACCACTGGAACCAGGCCGACTCGGTCGCGGAAATGCCGAGCATCCGGATGTACCAGGCCGTGGCTTCGGACTCGAAGCGGTAGTGCCATAAGCCGTCTTCGCGGCGGGTCAGCTCGACGTCGACCCTGCCCACCGTCGAGCCGTTGCGGCTGACGGAGTAGCTCGCCTCGTGCGGTTCGAAGACCGGCTCAGCCGCCTGGGCCGCGCCGGCCGTCAGCGCGCAGATCGCGATCGAGCACGAGCGGATTGTCTGGAAAAGGCTTTTCATGACTGTCTGTGACCGGATCGGCGAGCAATAGTGCCAGTGCGGCGGGGTAGAGGCGGTGTTCCTGTTCCAGCACGCGTTCGGCGAGCACCTCCGGCGTATCGTCGGGGTGCACCGGCACGTGGGCCCGGGCCACCACCGGCCCGGCATCGAGCTCCGGGGTGACCCAGTGAACGCTGGCGCCGTGCTCGGCATCGCCGGCGTCCAGCGCGCGGCGGTGCGTGTCCAGGCCCCTGTACTTCGGCAGCAGCGACGGATGAATGTTGACCATGCGTCCGGCGTAGCGGTGAACGAAGCCGGCCGACAGCACGCGCATGAACCCCGCCAGCGCGATTAGCCGCGGGCGGTAGCCGTCGATGGTCTCGGCCAGTGCGTGCTCGAACGATTCGCGGCTCGCATGGAACTGCCGCGACAGCATCGCCGTGTCGATTCCGCGTTCCGCGGCGAGTCGAAGTCCCTCGGCCGGCCGGTCGGCGATCACGGCGTTGACCGGCGCCGGCACGATGCCGCGCGCTACGGCGTCGATGATGGCCAGCGCGTTGCTCCCTCGACCGGAGATCAGCAGTACGAGGCCGTCGCCGCTCATTCGTCACCGAACCGTACGCGCGGTCGGTCGTCACCGCACGCAACGATCTCGCCGATCACGGTGCATTCGGACCCCGTTCGCTCGGCGAGGTCGGCGCGCACCGCTTCGGCCTCGTCGGCGGGGACGACAACGACGAAACCGATGCCGAGATTGAACGTGCGGCGCATTTCGGCGGGCTCGATGTTGCCGGTGGCCTGCAACCATGCGAACGGCTCCGGCACGGCCCAGGCATTCGCGTCCAGCGCGGCCCCCAGGCCCGGCGGCAGGACGCGCTCGAGGTTTTCGGCCAGGCCGCCGCCGGTGACGTGCGCCATCGCCCGCACGTCGAAACGGGGGAGCAGCGGCAGCACGTCGTCGACGTAGATCCGGGTCGGTGCGAGCAGGTCCTCGGCGCGTTCTGCGCATGCATCTACGCCGCCGGCGCGTTCCAGGACCTTCCGGATCAGCGAAAAGCCGTTGCTGTGCGGGCCGCTGGAGGGCAGTCCGAGCACGACGCAGCCCTCCTCGACGCGCGAGCCGTCGATGAGGCGGTCGCGTTCGACGGCGCCGACCGCGAAGCCGGCGAGGTCGTAATCGCCGGGTGCGTACATGCCCGGCATCTCGGCCGTTTCGCCGCCGATCAGCGCGCAGCCGGCCTGGCGGCAGCCGTCGGCGATGCCGGCGACCACATCAGCGGCCGAATCGACGTCGAGACGACCGCAGGCGTAGTAGTCGAGGAAGAACAGCGGCTCGGCGCCGCAGACCAGGATGTCGTTGACGCACATCGCCACCAGGTCCACGCCGATGGTCCGGTGTCGGTCCAGCGCCCGGGCCAGCAGCAGTTTCGTGCCGACGCCGTCGGTTCCCGAAACCAGTACCGGGTCCTCGAACCGGCGGCCCAGGTGGAACAGGCCGCCGAAGCCGCCGAGCCCGCCGAGGACCTCGGGCCTCGTCGTGGCCTTGACGGCGGGCTTGATGCGGTCGACGAGGCGGTTGCCGGCATCGATGTCGACGCCCGCATCGCGATAGCTCAGTTTGTCATCTTTCGGTCGGTTCATCGTTCGCGAAACACGCGTGGTGCGGCCGGGAGCATTGTGCCCGATGCGGCGCCCGGTGATGCGCCGCGACGCGTTCCGGCACGCGCTCGGTACGGAGTGCTGTGCTATCTTTCCCGGCGTGAAATTCCTCCGTTGGATGTTCCTCGTGGTGTCGACGATCGGCTTGCCCGAATGGGCTGCGGGCGAGGTCGAACTGTACGTCGGCGAAGCGCCGGCCGTATCGTCGGAGTCGGGCGACCGGGCGCCGCTGCTCGAAGCGCTGAACCAGGTCCTGGTGCGGCTGACGGGGCGCGTGGGAGAGGACCTGGTCGGCGAGATGGACGTGGATGCCGAAACGGCCGCGGCCCTGGCCCTGGGTCGCCAGTACCGACGCGAGGAGGTGCCCCGGACCGGAGGCGGCGTCGTGGAACGCCGTATTCTCAGGGTCGATTTCGACCCGGGCTCCGTCGATCGGCTGCTCGCCGACTCGCCGTACCGGCGCTGGGGCCGCGAACGCCCCGAATTCCTGTTCTGGATCGTGTCCGATGAAGGCGATGGCGCCGATTACCTCTCGGGGGAACCGGTCCTGCAGCACGTGATCGACGAGGCCGCGTTCCGCTACGGTATCGAACTGACGCGTCCCATCCTCGACGCCAGCGATCGTCTGGAGGTCACGCCGGCCGACATCCGGGGCGGGTTTACCGGCGTAGCGGTCCCGGCGATGCAGCGTTACGGGGCCGACGGCATCATCATGCTCGACCTCAGGCGGAACCGGTCGTTCTGGACGGGGCGGTGGGCCTGGCGGATCGCCGACCGCGAGGCCGCGTTCCAGCGCTCCGGTAGCGATCGCGCCGAAGTCGTGCGCCTGGGGCTGGGGCGGATCGCCGAGTCGCTGGCCTCGCAGTTCGCGATCCAGCCGACCCGGGCCGATTCGCGTCGGCTGGTCGTGTCCGGCATCGATACGCCGGCCCATTACCGGGAGGTCGCCGTGTTCCTGCAGCAGTTGACCGGCGTCGAGCGGGTTCGAGTGGCGGCCGCCGAAGCCGACGCCGTCGTCTTCGAGATCCGGATCGCGACCGACGGTCTGCGCCAGCGGATCGAACTGACCGGTCCGCTTGAATTCGTTCGCCACGACCTGGTGCGCGATACGCTGCACTATCGGTTCAGGCTGTAAGGGGGCGCAGGCCGTGCTGGCGCTACGCGACCTGCCCAATGTCCTGACCGTTGCCCGCATCGTGCTGGTCGCGCCGCTGGTCTGGCTGCTGCTGGACGGCCAGCACGTCGCGGCGCTGGTGCTGGCGGTCGTCTCGGGCGTCAGCGACTGGCTGGACGGGTTGCTGGCACGGACGTTCCGGTGGCAGAGCCGTTTCGGGGGCATTCTCGATCCGCTGGCCGACAAGGTCCTGCTGACCGCGGTCTACGCGGCGCTGACGTGGCTGGGTCATCTGCCGGCCTGGCTGTTCGGGCTCGCCGTGATGCGTGATGTCATCATCGTTGCCGGCGGTGCCGTCTACCACTATCGTATCGAGCCGTTCCGCGCCGAGCCTACCCGGCTGTCGAAATTCAACACGCTGTGCCAGATCCTGCTGATGTGGGCGGTGATGACGTCGTTGGCGGGACTGGCGGTGCCGGATTGGTTCATACGGGTGCTGATCTGGCTCGCGGCGCTGACGATCGCCTCGACCCTGTTGCAGTACGTGGTGGTCTGGGGTCTGCGCGCGCGTTTCGTCGTGCGCTCGCGGCACGGCGAGGGGTGACCCCGTGCCGCAGATCCCGCTGTCGCTGACGCCGCCGAGGCGCCGCCGGTTCGAGAACTTCGTCGCCGGCCCGAACCGGGCCGTGGTTTCTTCGCTGCGCCACGGACTCGCCGAAAGCGGCTGGATTCACCTGTGTGCCGGCGACGGCAGCGGCAAGTCGCACCTGGCGATGGCCGCACTGGCCGAGTGGGGCGAGGCCGGCCGTACGACCCTGTACGTTCCGGCACGCGAGCGCCGTGCCGGCCGGATGCTGACCGGCGCCGAGCCGGCGCTTGCCGTCGTCGACGATGTCGAATCCCTGGCAGGCGACCCTGACTCCGAGCGGGCACTCTTCAATGCCCTGAATCGCTGGCGGGCCGCGCGTGCGGCGGTGCTGCTGACCGGCACCGGTGCGGCGCCGTTCGCGTTGCCCGACCTGGTCTCGCGGATCGGTCAGGCGGCGCGCCTGACGCTGCGGCCGCTGGACGACGCGGCCGTGGAAGCGTTGATCGATCGGCTGATCGTCGATCACGGGCTGGTGGCCGGCCGGGGCGCGGTGGCGTACCTCTGCCGGCACGGGCCGCGCGCGGGCGGGGACCTGGCCGCGCTGTTCGAGCGAATCGGCCTGCGGGCGCAGGCCGAGCGGAGAACGGTATCGGTGCCGCTGGTGCGCGAGGAACTGGACGCGATTCGCGGCGGCACCCGGGGCTGAACGACCGCCGGCGACGAGGCCGGCGGTCGCCGTGACTCACTTCAGCGTGGTTTCGCCGACGAACTCGATGCCCCGGTCGCCAAGCCGCATCTTGAACGCGGCTTCCTCGTACATTTCGGCGAGGCGCTCGTACTGGGCCCGCTGCGCGGCCAGCCCTTCGGCGGCTTCTTCGCTTTCGACGTCGGAGAGCGCCGATTCGGCCAGGTCCATCATCTGGGTCAGCAGGTCGAAATCCATGCGTGCGGCCAGCACGAGATCGTCGGCCTCGGTGGACTGGATTGCATCGGTCAGCTGGTCGACGTGCTCTTCGCCGATGGCCACGCCGACGGCGCTCTCGGCCATCGCGATCCATGCTTCGAGGTCGAGCTGGGCCAGCTGCGGAACGGCACCTTCCGGGATGCGTTTCGGCTCGCTGCCCGGCTCGAGCTCCAGCTCGGCGACGGCCGGCGAGAACATCTGGGCCATGCCGACCAGCAGCTGCGGATTCTCCATGAAGAAGCTCAGCGTTCCGCCGCCGGTCGGAATGCCGCCTTCGCCGAGGTCGAACGTCATGGCTTCGAGATGCAGGCCGTGCAGGTTGGTCACCACCGGTGGGATCGGCCGGGCGAGGTTTTCCTGCATTTCGGGCGCCTGGGCCGCGATGGCCCGGAAGCTCGGACACTGCGGCGGATTCTCGACCCAGCCGTCGACCAGCGAGCGGGCGAAGTCGCGCCCGGCCACGAGATCGATCGCCAGACCGAGGTTGAACAGGCCCTGAAGCTCCCGGTCGATCGATACCGGGGCCTGTGCCACCGGCTTCAGGCCTTCGGCGAGATCCGGCGCAAGTTCCTGGCGGAGCAGGAAGTCCATCTCGTCGACCGTCATCCGGGTATAGCCGAAGACCATGCGCGGCATGGCCTCGGTCAGCGCGCCGTATTCGGCCACGCAGGCCGGATTCTGCCGAAGTTCTCCCAGGCTTTCCTCTTGATACAGGGCCGCCAGCGGGGCGTCCTCTGCGAGCATGCCGTCGATGAAGCGTTTCCAGTCGATGTAGCCGCTGCCGTGGCTGCCGAGACCGGCAGCATCGTTGAAGCTGGCCAGCGCGCCGGCGCTCATCGCCTCGACCGGCTCGTACTCGCCGGCCACGCGCGCCAGGAGGGCGGCGTCGTCGGGAATCAGCGCAGCCGTGACGGAATCTTCGTCGTGCCGGATCGCGAACCCGAGGCCGGGCCGGATCTCGATCCAGATGATGTCGGTGCCTTCGACGTTGCGCCGGGTGAACGGTTGGTCCAGGTTGCCTTCGATCGTCGCGACGAATTCGGAGAAGGCCGTCCCGTCGGAGAGCTCGATCTCGGCGAACGGCATCAGCTGGACGGCGTAGAAGGCATAGAACGGGTTGGCGTGCAGCCCGGCGTCTTCCCAGCCTTCGCGCGTCGTCAGGCCGGTGATCTCGTCGACCAGCGCGCGCGCTTCGGGCGGCATTTCCTCGTCTTCGGAAAGCGCCTCGAACATCGCCTGGTTGGAGGCCGAGCTGATGTCGTTCATTTCCCAGACCTTTTCGGCGACCGCTTCCGGCAGGCGCTGGAGGTTGGCGTAGACGTAGGCGGTTCCGGCGTCGATATTGCCGAGGAAGGCGTTGGTTTCGGTCCCGGCGGACGGGGCGGCCGCGGTCTCGGTTCCGGGCGCCGTGGCCCGGTCGCGGGCCGATTCGGTCTCGGACTCCCCGCAGCCGGCCAGGACGAGCGCGGCCGACAGCGTCGCGATCCAGAAACGTTTCATGGTCGATCTCCCGATTGGATGGTTGATATAGTGTTATACAACACTAACACACTTGTCAAGTTGGAAAGGCCGCCCGTTGCGCAATGCGGCGGCGAATTCGCGGTCATAATAAATGAGGAGCCGGCCGGACAGTCGCTGCCGTGCGGACGTCGTCCGTGCGGCGGAGGAAAGTCCGGGCTTCGCAGGGCAGGGTGCCAGGTAACGCCTGGGAGGCGCGAGCCTACGGAAAGTGCCACAGAAAACAGACCGCCGCCGTGATCCGGCGGTAAGGGTGAAAAGGTGCGGTAAGAGCGCACCGCGTCGCGGGCAACCGCCGACGGCACGGTAAACCCCACTCGAAGCAAGGCCGAATAGGGATGCGATGGCGTGGCCCGCGCTGCATCCGGGTAGGCCGCTAGAGGCCGCCGGCGACGGCGGCCCCAGATGAATGACTGTCTCCGACAGAACCCGGCTTACAGGCCGGCTCCTTCGTTCTTTCCCCCGCCGGCGGGCCCGCGCCCGCCGCGGTCTCGTTTCCCCGTGCGAAAGCACGTCCCGGATGGGGACGTCCCCGGCATGGCCGAACGGCTCGCGAGCCGCGCTGTATATCCATTCAGCGATCCGTAGCCGCGCCCCGGATTCCTCGCTTCGTGCCTGAATTTGCTTGGAAATGATCGCTTGACAGGGTTGAGGGCAGGGACTATTGTGGCGCTCAGTGGGAAATTGTGGGAAATAGTGGAACAAAGGCCCATACGCGATGTTTTTCGGTGAAACCGCAATCAATCTCGACGCGAAGGGGCGCATGGCGCTGCCGACGCGCTATCGCGATGCGGTCGCCGATGCATCGGGGAACCGGCTGGTGCTGACCTATTCGGCGTTCGATTCCGGTTGTCTTTGGCTGTATCCGGAGCCGGAGTGGGAGCGGGTCCGCGACCAGGTCATGGGACTGTCCACGTTCAATCCCAGCCACCGCAGCCTGCAGCGTCGCCTGGTGGGTTCGGCCACCCAGCTCGAGCTCGACGGCAACGGCCGGATGCTGTTGCCGCAGACGCTGCGACAGGTGGCCGGGCTGGAGAAGAAGGTCGTGCTGATGGGCATGGGCGCGCGCTTCGAGATCTGGAACGAGAACGTTCTGACCCAGCGCCGCGCCGAGGAAGAGCGTTCGATGGCCGAACAGGCCTCCGCCGAGATGGCGGAACTGGTCCTTTAGAGAACTGTTGACGCAACCGGGAGTCTGTCGAAACACGATGCAGGGTGCAGGTTTCAACTCGAAGAGCTTCGACCCGCGCCGACGGCGCGTCAGCTGCGTGCGCGTCGCCGATCCGGCGACACGCTGAAATGGAACATGTCCCGGTATTGCAGGAGGCGGCGGTGGACGCCCTGAACGTGCGTGAAAACGGCACCTACGTCGATGCGACGTTCGGTCGCGGCGGTCACGCTCGCCTCGTTCTCGACCGGCTCGGGCCGGGCGGCGCGCTGATCGCGCTGGACGCCGATCCCGACGCGATCGCGCACGGCCGGGCGCGTTTCCCGGATGATCGCCTGACGCTGGTGCACTGCAATTTCCGCGAACTGGGCGAGGCCGTCGGTGCCCGCGTGCCGTCCGGCAGGGTCGACGGCATCCTGATGGATCTCGGCGTCTCTTCGCCGCAGCTCGACGCACCGGATCGCGGCTTCAGCTTCCGCGACGACGGGCCGCTGGACATGCGAATGAATCCCGAAGCGGGTGTATCGGCGGCCGATTGGCTCGCCGAAGTCGGCGAGGCCGACCTGGCGACGGTGATCGCGACGCTGGGCGAGGAGCGCTTCGCCCGTCGCATCGCCCGCGCCATCGTTGCCGAGCGGCACCGCGAACCGATTCTCACGACCGGCCGGCTGGCCGCCGTCGTGTCGGCGGCGGTGCCGGCCGCCGCGGCGCGCTCGGACCGGATCCATCCCGCCACGCGCACGTTCCAGGCCATCCGCATCGCCGTCAATGCCGAACTCGAGGCGCTGGAAGAGGCGCTTAACGCCGCGATCGACGCGCTGGCGCCGGGCGGTCGGCTGGTGGTCATCAGCTTCCATTCGCTGGAGGACCGCCGCGTCAAGCAGGCGATCCGCGCGGCGTCGACGCCGCCTCCTGCAAGCCGCCGCGCGCCGGCGCCGCCCGCCTTCCGGCCGCGCCTGAAGGCCGTCGGAAAGCTGCAGCGTCCCGGCGATGCCGAATGCGAGGCCAACCCGCGCGCCCGCTCGGCGCGCATGCGCGTGGCCGAGCGCGTCGCCGAAGACGGCCGGGGAGGTGGGCGATGAAATACTGGATCGTTCTCCTCGTTCTGCTCGTTGGCGTGGTGGCCAGTTCGGTCGCACTGATCGCGCTGAAGCACCAGGGCCGCCAGCTGTTCATCGAGCTGGAACGCCAGAGCCGCCTGCACGACGACCACCAGGTCGAGTGGTCCAGGCTGCAGATCGAGCTGGCTTGGCTGGGCGAGACCGGCCGCATCCAGCAGCAGGCGGTCGAGCGCCTCCGGATGAAGACGCCGGAGCGGGTGGGCGTGCTGGTGGCCGAAGATGGCTGACGGGCGCAACGGCATCGGCGTGTGCCGGTTGCGCGTCGCGCTGCTGGTCCTCGTCATGGGGGTCGCCGCGCTGGTCCTGCTGGGACGCGCGGTCAAGCTGCAGGTCATGGATACCGAGTTCCTGCAGGAAGAGGGCGAGGCACGATACCTGCGCCAGGTCGAGATTCCGACGATGCGCGGCCGGATCATCGATCGGAACGGCCAGCCGCTGGCCGTTTCCACGCCGGTGGAATCGGTCTGGGCGCATCCCGGCGAACTGCTGCAGGCCGCCGACCGCATTCCGCTGCTGGCCGGCGTGCTCGGGGAGGACGCCGCGGCCATCCAGCGCCGCCTCAGCCAGAGGGCCGACCGCCAGTTCGTCTGGATCATCCGGAGGATTCGGCCCGACCTGGCCGAGCAGGTGCGGCAGCTCGAGATCCCGGGGGTCTTCCTGCAGCGCGAGTACCGGCGCTTCTATCCCACGGCCGAGGTCAGCGCCCAGGTCGTCGGCATGACCAACATCGACGAAGTCGGCCAGGAAGGCCTGGAACTGGCCTACGACAACTGGCTGACCGGTCGGACCGGGCTGAAGCGCGTCATACAGGACCGCCTCGGCCGGGTCGTCGAGGACGTCGAGCTGGTCCGCGAGGCCGAACCGGGCCGCGAACTGCAGCTCACGCTGGACCGGCGCCTGCAGTACCTGGCCTACCGCGAACTGGTCGCCACCGTCGAGGAACACCAGGCCCGGTCCGGGTCCGTGGTCGTGCTCGACGTGCGCTCCGGCGGGATCCTTGCGATGGCAAATTACCCGTCGTTCAACCCCAATTCCCGCGACCGCGACAGCGCCGAGGGCGTGCGCAACCGCGCGCTGACCGACGTGCTCGAGCCCGGCTCGGTGGTCAAGCCGTTCGTCGTCGCCGCGGCCATGGAAGCGGGGCTGGCCCGCCCCGGCATGCACATCGATACCGCACCGGGCTGGATGAACGTCTCCGGGCATACCATCGAGGACATACGCAACTACGGCGAGCTCACCGTCACCGGCATCCTGACGAAGTCTTCCAACGTCGGCGTGGTCCAGCTGGCGATGGCGATGGATCCGCAGCACATGTGGAGCATGTATTCGCGGCTGGGCTTCGGTCGCGTCACGGGCACCGGCTTTCCCGGCGAATCGGCCGGCGTTCTGCGCGACTACCAGCGCTGGCGCAAGCTGGAGCAGGCCACGCTGGCCTACGGCTACGGGCTTTCGGTCACGCCGCTGCAGCTTGCGCGCGCCATGGCCGCGGTCGCCGACGGCGGCCGTCTGCGCCAGCCCAGCTTCATCCTGGGCTCCGACAATCCCGTCCAGAGCGTCATGGATCCGGCGCTGGCCGAGCAGCTCGGGGCCATGCTGGAGACCGTCACCGGTCCGGACGGCACGGCCAGCCGCGCGGCCATCGACGGCTATCGGGTGGCGGCCAAGACCGGAACCTCGCGCAAGGTCGGCGTATCGGGCTACAGCGATCGCTACGTGGCCAGCATCGGCGGCTTCGCGCCGGTCGCCGATCCAAGACTGGCCGCCGTGGTCGTGATCCAGGATCCCGGCGGCGAGCACTACTACGGCGGCCTGGTCGCCGGCCCACTGTTCGGGCGCGTCATGAGCGACGCGCTGCGACTGATGAACGTCCCGCCCGACAACGTCGCCTCGCTGGTCGCAATGGCAGGAGACGAATCATGATGACGCTGACCCGCCTGCTGGAAGGCCTCGTCGAACGCGCCTCGGTGCCCGAGGCGACGGTCGGCGGCCTGCGCATGGATTCGCGGCGCGTGGTGATCGGCGATGCATTCGTCGCCGTTCGAGGCAGGGAACGCCACGGAATGGAGTACGCCTGGGATGCGCTCTCGGGCGGAGCCAGCGTCGTGCTGCACGACGGCATGGCGCCGGTTCCGGCCGAAATCGCGTCGCGCTGCGTCGAGGTGCCGGATCTTCACGACCGGCTACACGTCATCGCGGCCCGCTGCTACGGAGACCCGGCCTCGGCGCTGGAGATATCGGCCGTCACCGGCACCAACGGCAAGTCGTCGGTCGCCTGGCTGCTGGCCCAGGCGCTCGATGGGGCGATGATCGGCACGCTGGGAATCGGCGCCCCGCACGCGACCGACGAAAGCACGCACACGACGCCGGATCTACCGTCGCTCTACGCCTCGCTGGCCGCGCTGCGCGACAAGGGCTTCTCGCGCGTTGTGCTCGAGGCTTCCTCTCATGCGCTGGACCAGCATCGGCTGGCCGGTCTTCGCTTTCACAGCACGGTGTTCACGAACCTCGGCCGCGACCACCTCGACTATCACGGCAGCGTCGACCGCTACGGAGCGGCCAAGCGTCGCCTGTTCTTCGATTTTCCGAGCAGGCACCAGCTGATCAACCTCGACGACGAATTCGGTCGTGCGCTGGCCGCCGAACTGACCGATCGGCCGGGGCTGATCGGCTACGGCCTGGACCGGACGTACAGGCCGGACGTCCTGGGGTCGATTCGAAGCGCGGCGCTGGACGGTCTCCAGGTGGACGTCAATACGCCCGAGGGCCGGGTCTGGTGCCGAAGCGGGCTGATCGGGCGGGCGAACGCCAGCAACCTGACCATCGTCGTGGCCGAACTCGTCGCGCGCGGTCACAACCCTTACGACATCGCCGAGATCGTCGCGTCGCTGACGCCGGTTCCCGGCCGCATGAACCGCATCGACGGGCCCGCCGGCCAGCGCGTCGTCATCGACTACGCCCATACGCCCGATGCGCTGGCCGGCGCGCTGGGCGCGCTTCGCGAACTGACCCCGGGTCGGCTGATCTGCGTGTTCGGTTGCGGCGGACAGCGCGACCGCGGCAAGCGGCCGATCATGGGCCGGATCGCCGAGTCGCTGGCCGACGAGGTCGTGCTGACCAACGACAACCCGCGTTTCGAGGACCCGATCCGGATCCTGCGCGAGATCCAGGCCGGCATGGCCCGGCCCGAGCGCGCGCGAGTCGTCACCGATCGGCGCCAGGCCATCTGCGGCGCCATCGCGGGCACGGGGTCGTCGGACTGCGTGCTGGTGGCCGGCAAGGGGCACGAATGCACCCAGGACTTCGGCTCCAGGACGATCGAGTACTCCGATTTCGACGCCGTCGAGTTCGCGCTGACGGAGGCCGCATGATCCGCCTGACGCTTGCCGATGCCGTGAAAGCCACCGAGGGCACGCTGCATGCCGGCGACCGGTATGCGTCCGAGTTCACCGGCATGACCCACGACACGCGCCGGCTTCGGTCCGGCAACCTCTACTGCGCGCTGCCCGGCGAGCGGGTCGACGGTCACGACTTCGTCGGCGATGCGGCCTCGGCCGGCGCGGCCGCGGCGCTGGTGGGCCGTCGCGTCGACGCACCGCTCCCGCAGATCGAGGTCGATGACGTGGTGCGGGCCATGGGCCGGCTGGCAGCGCTGTGGCGTCGACGACTGTCGCCGCGCGTGGTCGCGATCACCGGCAGCAACGGCAAGACCACCGTGAAGAACATGCTCGCGACGATCCTGGAGCGCGTCGGGCCGACCCTCGCGACGGCGGGGAACTACAACAACGAGATCGGCGTCCCGCTGACGCTGGCCCGGCTCGACGAAACGCATCGTTTCGCGGTCGTCGAGATGGGTTGCGGCCAGCCCGGCGACATCGCCTATCTCGCCGATATCGCGAAACCCGACGTGGCCATCGTCACGAACGCCGGACCCGCGCACCTGGAGCGGCTGGGCTCGGTCGAAGGCGTCGCCCGGACCAAGGGAGAGTTGTTCGAGCGCCTGGACGACGACGGCACCGCGATCATCAACGCCGACGACGAGTACTCCGGTTACTGGGAAGGGCTGTGCACCTCGGCGCGCCGCATCCGGTTCGGCGTGTCGGCGCAGGCCGACGTGCGGCTCGAGGAATCGGACGGCGTCGAGACCGTCGACACGCCGGCCGGAACCTTCGCGCTGGATCTGCGCCTGCCCGGCGCGCACAACCGGATGAACGCGCTGGCTGCCGCCGGCGCGGCGCTGGCGTTGGACGTCGATGTCGAGACCATCGCAGCCGGGCTGGCGGCCGTCGCCGCGACGCCGGGCCGGCTGGAGACGGTGGAGACCGGCGGCGGCTGGCAACTCATCGACGACACCTACAACGCCAACCCCGCATCGCTGTACGCCGCGCTGAACGTGCTGCACGAGCGCCCCGGGCCGCGCTGGCTGGTGCTCGGAGACATGGCCGAACTGGGAACCGAAAGCGACAAGCTCCATCGCGAGATCGGCCGCGCCGCACGCGACCTGGGCGTGCAACGCCTGTTCGCGATCGGGCCGCACGCCGGCTCGGTCGCCGATGCGTTCGGCGTCGGCGCCGAGACCTTCGACGACATGGAGTCGCTCGTTCAGCGTCTCGCCGAGACGCTCGCGCCCGGCGTGACCTGCCTGGTCAAGGGTTCGCGATCCAGCCGCATGGAGACCGTCATCGAGCGGCTGAAGGGCGAGGAGGTCGCGACATGCTGATGTGGCTGTTCGAGGACCTGCTCCAGCTCGACATCGCGCTGTTCGGTTTCATCACGTTCCGGACCATCCTGGCTGCGCTCAGCGCGCTGGTGGTCTCGCTGGCGGTCGGACCGATCTTCATCCGCTGGCTGACGGCGCGCAAGCTGGGCCAGCCGATCCGGGAAGTCGGCCCGCAGACGCATTTCGACAAGGCCGGCACGCCGACGATGGGCGGCGCGCTCATCCTGATCTCCGTGCTGGTCGCGACGCTGCTCTGGGCCGACCTGTTCAACCGCTACGTCTGGACCGTGCTGTTCGTGACCACGGCGTTCGGCCTGATCGGCTTCGTCGACGACTTCCACAAGCTCAAATACAACGATTCCAGGGGTCTGACCGCGGCGGCGAAGTACACGCTGCAGTCGCTGGCCGCGCTGGCCGCCGCGGCGTTCCTCTACGCCACCGCCGACGTTCCCGGCGCGACGACGCTGCTGTTCCCGTTCTTCAAGGAACTCATGCTGCCGATGGGGCTGGGCTTCATCGTGCTGACCTACTTCGTCATCGTCGGCTCGTCGAACGCCGTCAACCTGACCGACGGCCTGGACGGCCTGGCCATCGTGCCCGCCGTCATGGTGGCGATCGGACTGGGCATCTTCGCCTACGCCGCCGGCAATGCGATCTTCGCCGATTACCTGGGCTACCCGTTCATCCCCGGGGCCGGCGAGGTGTCCGTCATCTGCGCCGCGCTTGCCGGAGCGGGGCTGGGGTTTTTGTGGTTCAACACCTATCCGGCCCAGGTCTTCATGGGCGACGTCGGTGCGCTGTCCGTGGGCGCGGCGCTGGGCACGATCGCGGTCATCGTGCGCCAGGAACTGGTGTTCATGCTCATGGCCGGCATCTTCGTGCTCGAAACGGTCTCGGTGATGCTGCAGGTCGCCTCGTACAAGCTCACCGGCCGGCGCATTTTCCGGATGGCGCCGCTGCATCACCATTTCGAACTCAAGGGCTGGCCCGAGCCTAAGGTCATCGTGCGCTTCTGGATCGTCGCGGTGATGCTGGTGCTCGTCGGCCTGGCCACGCTGAAGGTGCGCTGATGACCGCCGCCGCACGCAGACAGGCGCGACGCCACTCCGATGCCGGCCGGGCGATGGCCGTGGACCAGCCGCTGGTGCTCGCCGTGCTGGCGCTGCTTGCCGTCGGCCTGGTCATGGTCGCCTCGACCTCGGTCGCCGTTGCCGAGAAATACGCGGTCGGGGAATGGCATTTCTTCAGCCGTCACCTGCTGTTCGTCGCTACCGGGCTCGGCCTGGCCGCGGCGGTCCAGTGGTTGCCGGTGAAGCTGCTGGAAAACACGGGGCGCATCTGCCTGCTGCTGGCGTTGCTGATGCTCGCGGCCGTGCTCGTGCCCGGACTCGGAGTGACGGTCAACGGCGCGACGCGCTGGCTGAACCTCGGCGTGTTCCGGTTCCAGGTGGTCGAGGCGGTCAAGCTGCTGATGATTCTCTACGTTGCCGGCTATCTCGCGCGGCGGCCCGCGCTCGCCGGCGCAGGCGTGCTGGAGACGTTCAAGCCGCTGCTGGTCGGCGGCGTGGTCGCCGCGATCCTGCTCAAGCAGCCCGACATGGGCTCGGCGGTGGTGATCATGGCGATCCTCGGCGGTATGGTCTGGCTTGCCGGCGCGGCGTGGAAGGCGCTGTCGCTGATGGGCCTGGCCGCGTTGCCGCTGGTGACCTTCGCGGCGCTGGAGCCCTATCGGCTCGAACGCCTGACCAGCTTCGGCGATCCGTTCGCCGATCCCTACGATGCCGGCTTCCAGCTGGTGCAGGCGCTGATCGCGATCGGTCGCGGCGAAGTCGCGGGTGTCGGCATCGGCGGCAGCGTTCAGAAGCTCTTCTACCTGCCCGAGGCGCACACCGACTTCATCTTCGCGATCCTGGCCGAGGAAATGGGCCTGGTCGGGATCGCACTGGTCCTGGCGCTGTTCGCGGTCCTCGTCGTCCGGATCTTCCGGATCGGCCTTCGGGCGCACGCCGACGGCGCGACCTTCGCGGCCTTCACGACGTTCGGCATCGGCCTATGGGTCGGCCTGCAGGCACTGGTCAGCATCGGCGTCAACCTGGGCATGCTTCCGACCAAGGGCCTGACGCTGCCGCTGGTTTCGGCCGGCGGGAGCAGCATGCTCGTCATGCTGCTCGCGCTGGGGCTGGTCGTGCGCATCAGCCGCGAGATCGAGGCCAAGCGCCTCCAGCGGCCTTGCCGTGGCCGGGGGTGGACGGCATGACCGTGCGCACCGACCGACCGAGCGTTTCGGAAGGAACGCGCGTGACCGTTCTGGCCGGCGGCACGGGAGGGCATATCTTCCCGGGACTGGCCGTCGCCGACGTGCTGCGCGCCGCCGGCGCCGACGTGAACTGGCTGGGAACGCCGCACGGCCTCGAGAACCGGCTGGTTCCGGCCGCGGGCTTCGAGTTGTCCAGCGTCCGCATCCAGGGATTGCGCGGACGCGGCGCGCTGGGCTGGCTGGCCGCCCCGTTCCGCGTCGTTCGCGCCATGCTCGAAGCACGGCGCATCCTGGGTGCGCGACGTCCGCACTGCGTCCTTAGCATGGGCGGATATGCCGCCGGCCCGGCCGGCATCGCCGCGCGCCTGATGGGCATCGGCCTCGTCATCCACGAACAGAATGCCGTGGCAGGCTGGACCAACCGGTTGCTCAAGCCCTGGGCGCGCATCGTCTGCACCGGCTTCCCCGGCGTCTTCGACGGCGCCCGCGTGACCGGTAACCCGGTGCGCTCCGAGATCGCTTCGCTACCCCTCCCGGCCGAGCGCTACGCCGAACGGGAGGGACCGCTCCGGCTGCTCGTCATCGGCGGCAGCCAGGGCGCGGCCGTATTCAACCAGGTGGTGCCCGAGGCCCTGGCCCGGCTGCCCGTCGAACAGCGTCCCGAGATCCGGCACCAGGCCGGGCGACAACTGCAACCGGCCAAGAATCACTACGACAAGGCCGGCGTCGCCGCCGAGGTGCTGGAGTTCGTCGACGACATGGCGGCAGCCTGGGCCTGGGCCGATCTTGCGATCTGTCGGGCCGGCGCGCTGACGGTGGCCGAACTTGCCGCTGCCGGCGTGCCGGCGTTCCTGGTGCCGTTTCCCGCAGCGGTGGACGACCACCAGACCGCGAACGCCCGCCACCTCTCCGACGCAGGGGCCGGCTGGCTGATGCCGCAGAACGAATTCACGCCCGAGCGCCTGGCCGAGCGGATCGCGGGGCTGGATCGCGACCTGCTGGCCGGCATGGCGATACGGGCGCGAGAGCTTGCGCGGCCCGAATCGGCCGAGCGCGTCGCCGAGGCCTGCGCGGAGGTGTGCGCATGAACCTGTCGCAGCGCCCGGCTCCCAGCCTGATGCACCGCATTCGCCGCATCCACTTCGTCGGCATCGGCGGCGCCGGCATGAGCGGCATCGCCGAGGTGCTCGCCAACCTCGGGTTCGAGGTCACCGGCTCCGACCTGGCCGGATCGGCGACCGTGGACCACCTGCGCGCAGTGGGCATCCCGGTGACGATCGGACACGACGCCTCGGCGGTCGCCGACGTCGACGTGGTCGTGACGTCCAGCGCGATCGCCGAGGACAATCCCGAGCGGCTCGCCGCCGCGGAGCGCCGGATCCCGGTCGTGCCGCGGGCGGAAATGCTGGGCGAACTGATGCGTTTCCGGCAGGGCGTCGCGATCGCCGGCACGCACGGCAAGACGACGACGACCTCGTTGGTCGCCAGCGTGCTGGCCGAGGCCGGCATGGACCCGACCTTCGTCGTCGGCGGGCTGGTCAACGCGTTCGGCACCAATGCGCGCCTCGGCCAGGGCCGCTACCTGGTCGCCGAGGCCGACGAGTCCGATGGCTCGTTCCTGCTGCTGCAGCCGGTGATCTCGCTGGTGACCAACATCGACCGGGATCACCTCGACGCCTACCACGGCTCCTTCGACCGGCTGCAGGCGGCGTTCCTGGAATTTCTCCATCACCTGCCGTTCTTCGGCGTGGCGGTGATGTGCATCGACGACCCCCATGTCGCCGAGCTCGTGCCCGACGTGGGCCGGACCGTGATCACCTACGGGCTCGGCGAGTCCGCGGATGTTCGCGCGACCGACATCACGCAACAGGGTCGGCGGATGTCGTTCCGGCTCTGGTTGCCGGGCGTCGAGGATCCGCTTTCCGTGGAACTGTCGCAGCCGGGCCGGCACAACGTGCTCAACGCGCTGGGGGCGGCCGCCGTCGCGTGGGAGCTCGGCGTGACGCCGGGCCGGATCGAGGCGGGCCTCAACGGGTTCGCCGGCATCGGCCGACGCTTCAGTGAAGTCGGGGAGCTCGGTTTCGCGCGCGGACGGGCGCTGGTCTTCGAAGATTACGGACACCACCCGACGGAGCTGGACTCGGTCATACAGGCCGCCCGCGGCGGGTGGTCGGAGCGCAGGCTGGTCATGGTGTTCCAGCCGCATCGCTACACCCGAACGCGCGACCAGTTCGACGCATTCGCTCGCGTTCTCGCCGGCGTCGATCACGTCGTGCTCAGCGAAATCTACCCGGCCGGAGAGGCGCCGATTCCCGGCATTACCGCCGACGCGCTGGGCGAGGCCGTGGAACGGCGCGGCGATGCCGACGTCACCCGCATCATGGGCCCGGACGAAGCCCCCGAGGCGCTGGACCGGATCGTCGAGGATGACGACCTGGTGCTGATCATGGGCGCCGGCGACATCGGAAGGCTGGGCGGCATGCTCGGGGAGGCCCGGGCATGAGCGCGTCGAATCCGCGGGTCGGGCTGGTGTTCGGCGGCGACAGCGCCGAGCGCGAGATCTCGCTGAAGACCGGACGCGCCGTGGCCGAGGCGCTGGAGCGTCGCGGCATCGGCTTCCGGGAATACGACGGCCCTGCCGCGGTCGTGGATGCCGCGCGCGCCGGCGTCGTCGACGTCGTGCTGAACATGCTCCACGGCAGAGGCGGCGAGGACGGTCGGCTGCAGGGCGCACTGTCGCTCTACGGCGTTCCGGTCACCGGCTCGGGGGTACTGGCCTCGGCGTTGACGATGGACAAGCTGCAGACCAAGCGGATCTGGCGCGCCACCGGCGTGCCGACGCCGGAGTGGCGGATCGCCACGCAGCCCGAAGATGCCCCGGCGATCGCCGATTCGCTGGGCATGCCCGTGTTCGTCAAGCCGGCACGCGAGGGCTCCAGCGTGGGCATGACGCGCGTGGAATCGAGTGACGCGCTGCCGGAGGCGATCGAGCGTGCATCGGCGCACGACGCGCAAGTCCTCGTCGAGTGCCTGATCGACGGGCCGGAGTACACGGCCGCGATTCTCGCCGGCCGGGCGCTGCCGCTGATCCGGATCGAAACGCCGAGGGCGTTCTATGACTTCGATGCCAAGTACGCCGCCGAAGATACCCGGTATCACTGCCCCTGCGGCCTGGATGCGGAGCGCGAGACCGAGCTTGCGGCGCTGGCGGGCCGGGCCTTCGACGAGCTCGGTTGCCGCGGTTGGGGCCGGGTGGACTTCCTCGTCGACGAATCCGGCGCGCCGTGGATGCTGGAGGTCAACACCGTGCCGGGCATGACCGACCATTCGCTGGTTCCAATGGCCGCTGCCGCTGCCGACATCGACTTCGACGAACTGGTCGTCCGGATTCTCGCGACCGCAGAGGGGGTGACATGAGTGCACTGAAGACATGGCTTACGGCCACCGCGGCCTTCCTCGGGCTCGCTGCCGCGACCTGGTGGTTCGGCGGCTGGGGCGATGCGCGCCACTGGCCCATACGCTGGCTCGAGGTGAGCGGCAGCCTGGAACGGGTCACGGCCGCGCAGGTCCGGGCCGCTGCGGCCGAACAGGCCGGAATGGGCTTCTTCGCCGTCGACGTCGAAAGGACGCGGGCCGCGATCGAGTCGCTGCCCTGGGTCTCGCAGGCCACGGTTTCGCGAAGCTGGCCCGATGCGCTGAACATCCATATCCGCGAGCAGCGTGCCGTCGCCCGGTGGAACGGCGAGGCACTGATCGGCGCGACCGGCGAACTGTTCGAGGTCGCCGGCACCGGCGGCATGCAGGGGCTGACGTTCCTGCAGGGACCCGCTGCCCGTCGCGCCGAGGTCGTCGAGACCTGGCGCGCCATCGCCGCCCGGCTGAATCCCCGCGGCCTGGAGATCCGCCGGCTCGAACTCGATCCGCGCGGCTCCTGGCGGGTGCGCCTGGGAAGCGGCATCGACCTGCTGCTCGGCCGCGAACAGTTGGCCGAGCGGCTGGAGCGCTACCTGTCCGTGCGCGCCGACCTCGAGTCGCTGGAGACCGTCGAACGCATCGATCTCCGGTATCCGAACGGCCTGGCCGTCACGCGCAGGAACGTCGACGAGGATTCGGCAGAGCGGCTTGCAAAAGCGCCGGTCGGTTCACGCGAAAGGAAAGGAGCGGCAACCCATCATGGCTAGGAAGCCGGACAAGTCGCTGGTCGTCGGGCTGGATATCGGCACCAGCAAGATCGTCGCCATCGTCGGCGAGATCCAGGACGACGGCGGAGTCGAGGTCATCGGTCTCGGCTCGCACGCTTCCCGGGGGCTCAAGCGCGGCATGGTGGTCGATATCGAATCGACCGAAGCCTCGATCCAGCGGGCGGTCGAGGAAGCCGAACTCATGGCCGACTGCGAGATCCACTCGGTGTTCGCCGGTATCGCCGGCACGCACGTCAGTTCCAGGCATTCGCACGGTGCCGTCGCGATCCGGGACTCGGAGGTCGACGATTCCGACGTCGAGCGCGTGCTGGAGTCGGCACGCGCCGTGGCCATTCCGGCGGACCAGCAGATTCTCGAGGTTCTTCCCAAGGGCTACGTCATCGATTCCACCGACGGCATCCGTCAGCCCATCGGCATGTCCGGCGTGCGCCTGGAGGTACAGGTCCACCTGGTCACCGCGGCGGTCAGCGCGGTGCAGAACGTCACCAAGTGCGTCGCCCGCTGCGGCCTACAGGTCGACGACCTCATCCTGCACCAGCTGGCTTCGGCCGAGTCGGTGCTTTCCGACGACGAGAAGGAACTGGGCATCGCGCTGGTCGACATCGGCGCGGGCACGACGGACATCGCGGTATTCGCCGACGGCGCGACCCAGCACACCGCATGCATCCCCATCGCCGGCGACCTGGTGACCAGCGATATCGCGGTGGCGCTGCGCACGCCGACGCTGCACGCCGAGGAGATCAAGGTCAAGTATGCCTGCGCGCTGGAGCAGCTCGCTTCCAGCGACGAGACCATCCAGGTGCCGTCGGTGGGCGACCGCCCGCCGCGCCGGCTGGAGCGACAGACGCTGGCGCAGGTCGTCGAGGCTCGCTACCGCGAACTGTTCAACCACGTCAACAAGCAGCTGCGGCAGTCGGGTTGCGAGAACCTCGTGCCGGCGGGGCTGGTGCTGACCGGCGGCGGCGCGCGCATGGAAGGCGTCGTCGAGCTGGCCGAGGAAATCATGCACATGCCGGTGCGCCTGGGCGCGCCGCAGCACGTCAGCGGGCTGTCCGAAGTCGTCAACAACCCGATTCACGCCACCGGCGTCGGGCTGCTGCTGCGCGGCAGCCGAAGCAACCGTCCCGGCACCGGGCGCGGTCGCGGAAAGGGTTCGGCCGGCAGCCTGCTGGAGCGGTTCAAGCAGTGGTTCCAGGGAGAGTTCTGATGCAGCGACGCGCGGCGACAACGGCCGCACACGGTTTTCTGGTTTGCGGGCAAGGCGGGCGGCGGTGCGAAGCGGACGGCAAGATCCGCGCACCGCGGCCTTTCCGGACCGCGATTTCAAACGGCGAGAGCAAGGAGATTCATCATGGCATTTGAAGTAGTCGAAAACTACACGCCCAGCGCGACGATCAAGGTGCTGGGCATCGGCGGTGGCGGCGGCAACGCAGTCAACCAGATGGTCGAGGCCAGCATCGAGGGCGTCGAGTTCATCTCGGTCAATACCGATGCCCAGGCCCTGAAGAGCTTCAACGGAAAGAGCACGCTGCAGATCGGTTCCAGCGTCACCAAGGGACTGGGCGCCGGCGCCAATCCGGAAGTCGGTCGCCAGGCCGCACTGGAGGACCGGGACCGGATCAGCGAGATGCTCGACGGCTGCGACATGGTATTCATCACCGCCGGCATGGGCGGGGGCACCGGCACCGGCGCCGCGCCGGTCGTCGCACAGACAGCCAAGGAGATGGGCATCCTGACCGTGGCGGTGGTGACCAAGCCGTTCCCGTTCGAGGGCCAGCGTCGTCTCGGGATCGCGCAGCAGGGCATCGACGAGCTGGGTCATCACGTCGACTCGCTCATCACGATCCCGAACGCCAAGCTGCTCAGCGTGCTCGGTCCGGACATCACGCTGCTCAACGCCTTCAAGGCCGCCAACCAGGTACTGTCCGGCGCGGTACAGGGCATCGCCGAGCTGATCACGCGCCCGGGGCTGATCAACGTGGACTTCGCCGACGTGCGCACCGTGATGTCGGAGATGGGAATGGCGATGATGGGCTCGGGCAGCGCGACCGGCCAGGACCGCGCGCTGATGGCGGCGCAGTCGGCGATCGGATCGCCGCTGCTCGAGGACATCAACCTGTCCGGCGCATGCGGCATCCTCGTCAACGTCACCGCCGGCATGAACCTGTCGATGCGCGAATTCGAGGAGATCGGCACGACCATCGCGGACCTGGCCAGCGAGGATGCCTCGGTGGTCATGGGCACCGTGATCGATCCGGACATGAACGACGAGATCCGCGTGACGGTGGTCGCTACCGGCCTCGGTCAGCAGAAGGCGCAGCGCAAGGAAAAGCCGATGCAGATCGTGCGTACCGGCACCGACAACCAGCCGGTGCACGCGGCCGAGGACGATGACGACGATCGCGACCGCAACGCCGAAGTCTCCCGCGGCGCGTCCCGGGGCCGCGGCGAAGCCGAACAGAAGGAGTTCGAGTACCTCGATATTCCGGCGTTCCTTCGCAACCAGGCCGACTGAGCGCCGACGATTTGCCGGCGCTCCGGCACCGGGCGGCCACTCGCCGGGCCGCCCGGGCCGTTGCGTCGGCGCGTGAACTGGATCACGCAATCGGCGCGAATTCCGGCAATCCCCTGAAACCAAAGGGGTCGAGCGTGGTCGTTATGCTAGTATCCCGTTGATTTTTCCGAGGAGCGGAACCGTCCAGTGATCAAGCAGAGAACGCTGAAGAACGTCATTCGGGCGACCGGTGTCGGCATGCACAGCGGCGAAAAGGTCGCGATGACGCTCAGGCCCGCTCCGGCCAACACCGGCATCGTCTTCCGCCGCATCGACCTCGAACCGGTATTCGAGATCCGCGCCGAGCCCGAGCGGGTCGGCGACACGGCGCTTTCGACGACGCTGGTCGGTGACGACGGCACGCGGGTGGCCACCATCGAGCACCTGATGTCGGCACTGGCCGGGCTGGGCATCGACAATCTCTACGTCGACCTGACCGCCTCGGAAGTCCCCATCATGGACGGTAGCGCGGGTCCCTTCGTGTTCCTGATCCAGTCGGCCGGCATCGCCGAACAGGACGCGCCCAAGCGCTTCATCCGCATTCGCAAGCCGCTGGAACTCGAGGAAGGCGACAAGTGGGCGCGTTTCGAGCCCTACGACGGCTTCCGGGTCGGGTTCGAGATCGACTTCGACCACCCCGTGTTCCGCAGCCGGAACTGCAAGGTCGACCTGGATTTTTCGACGACCTCGTACCTCAAGGAGGTCGCGCGCGCGCGCACGTTCGGTTTCATGCGCGATATCGAATACCTCCGGCAGCGCAATCTCGTGCTCGGCGGCAGCCTGGACAATGCCGTGGTCGTCGACGACTACCGCGTGCTCAACGCCGACGGTCTGCGCTACGAAGACGAGTTCGTCAAGCACAAGGTGCTCGACGCCATCGGCGACCTCTACCTGCTGGGGGCCGGGCTGATCGGCAGCTTCATCGGCTACAAGTCCGGGCACGCGCTGAACAACGCGCTGCTTCGCGAACTCATGGCCCGCGAAGACGTCTGGGAAGAAGTCACGTTCGCCGAAGAGGAAGGCGCCCCGATTTCCTACCTGCAGCCCGCACAGGCATTCTGACCGGCGGCCGCACCGGCCGCTCAGTCACCGAGATCCAGTTCGATTCCCGGCGTGACGATGATGCGCGTGCGGGCCAGCGGCTCCGGCCAGAACCGCCGGGCGGCATCGAGGATGTCTCCGGCGGCCAACCGCGCCTGCGTGGCCCGGGCCGGTGAAGCGGCCGCGATCACGACGCAATCCCCGTCGATGCACGCGATGCCGATCTCGCCGCGGGCCGAGGCCGGGATCACCGGGGCGATGCGACGGTTCAGCGCCAGGTAGGCCTCGGTACGCCGCATAAGCCGTCCGAATCCCGACCGGTCGCGGCCAATGGCGTCGAGCCGGCGGGGCCGGAATCGAACTTCGCGGTCGTCGTTCACCATGGTCGGAGTGTAGCCCCCGCGGCCTCAAACGTCGGCGCGGATTCGCTAAAATGGCGGATTACCGCGCTTGAGGGTACCGCCGAGTGCCCCCACAATCTTCGATTCGAGCCGCGGACCGACGCGCACCACGCACTGGAATTCTATGCTCAAACGCCTGATTACCCGGATGGTCGGCAGCCGCAACGAGCGCCTGCTCAAGCAGCTCCAGAAGGACATCGAACGCATCAACGCGCTGGAGGCCGAGACCCAGCAGCTCAGCGACGACCAGCTCAAGGCCAGGACCGCCGAGTTCCGGCAGCGTCACGAAGACGGCGAAACGCTGGACGAGCTGTTGCCGGAAGCGTTCGCGGTCGTGCGCGAGGCCTCGGTGCGCACGCTCGGGATGCGTCACTTCGACGCCCAGCTGATCGGCGGAATGGTGCTTCACCAGGGCAAGATCGCCGAGATGAAGACCGGCGAAGGCAAGACGCTCGTCGCGACGCTGGCGGTCTACCTCAACGCGCTGACCGGCAAGGGCGCGCACGTGGTCACGGTCAACGACTACCTCGCCCGGCGAGACGCCCAGTGGATGGGCCCGATCTACCATGCGCTGGGGATGAGCGTCGGCGTCTCGGTGCCCGGCATGACGCCGGCGGCCAAGCGAACGGCGTACGCCTGCGACATCACCTACGGAACCAACAACGAGTTCGGCTTCGACTACCTGCGCGACAACATGGCCTTCTCGCTGGAGCAGAAGGTGCAGCGCGGCCAGCACTTCGCCATCGTCGACGAGGTCGACTCCATCCTCATCGACGAGGCGCGCACGCCGCTGATCATCTCCGGTCCCGCCGACGAGGGTCCGGAGCTCTACGTCAAGATCAACCGGATCGTGCCCGAGCTGAAGGTCCAGGAAGAAGAGGAAGGCCCGGGCGACTTCTCGCTGGACGAGAAATCGCGCCAGGTCCATCTGACCGAGGAAGGCATGGCCCACGTCGAGGAGCTGCTGGTCAAGGCCGGGCTGCTCGAGGAAAACGAAAGCCTCTACGACGCCAACAATCTCGCGCTGATGCACACGCTGAACGCGTGCCTGCGCGCCCACCACCTGTTCAACAAGGACGTCGACTACATCGTCAACGACGGCGACGTCGTCATCGTCGACGAGTTCACCGGTCGCACCATGCCCGGCCGGCGCTGGTCGGACGGACTCCACCAGGCCATCGAGGCCAAGGAAGGGGTGCCCATCCAGCGCGAGAACCAGACGCTGGCATCGATCACGTTCCAGAACTACTTCCGGCTCTACGAGAAGCTCTCGGGCATGACCGGAACCGCCGACACCGAGGCCTACGAATTCCAGAGCATCTACGGTCTGGAAGTCGTCGTGATCCCGACCCACAAGCCGATGATCCGGATCGACCACGGCGACCTGGTCTACCTGACCAAGCAGGAAAAGTACGACGCCATCATCGAGGACATCAAGGAGCGCACCACCAGCGGCCAGCCCGTTCTGGTCGGCACGACGTCCATCGAGACCTCGGAGCTGATCTCGCGCGAATTGAAGAAGGCCAAGATCAAGCACGAGGTGCTCAACGCCAAGCAGCACGAGCGCGAAGCCCAGATCATCGCCCACGCCGGCCGTCCCGGCGCGGTGACCATCGCGACCAACATGGCCGGCCGCGGGACCGACATCGTTCTCGGCGGCAGTCTGGACGCCGAACTGGCCGAGCTCGGCGACGACGTGTCCGAGGAGCGGATCCGCGCCGTCAAGGAAGACTGGCAGAAGCGCCACGAGGAGGTCATCGAGGCCGGCGGGCTCCACATCATCGGCACCGAGCGCCACGAATCGCGCCGGATCGACAACCAGCTTCGCGGCCGTTCCGGACGCCAGGGCGACCCGGGCTCGAGTCGCTTCTACCTTTCGCTGGAAGACAACCTGATGCGCATCTTCGCGTCCGATCGGCTGGGCAACATGATGCAGAAGCTCGGCATGCAGGAGGGCGAGGCCATCGAGCACACGTGGGTCAGCCGCGCGATCGAGAACGCGCAGCGCAAGGTCGAGGCGCACAACTTCGACATCCGCAAGAACCTGCTCGACTTCGACGACGTCGCCAACGACCAGCGCCGGGTCATCTATGCCCAGCGCAACGAGCTGATGGAAGCCGAAGACGTCCACGACTACATCGAGGAGATGCGCGACGAAGTGTTCCACGGCCTCATCAGCCGCTACATTCCGCCCGAGTCCATCGAGGAGATGTGGGATGCCGAGGGGCTGGAGAAGGCGCTGGAAGGCGAATTCGGGATCGACGCCCCGGTGCGCAAGTGGCTCGAGGAAGACGACGAGTTGACCGACGCCGACCTGCGCCGGCGCATCATGGAGCGGGTCGAGGCTCACTTCAAGGCGAAGGAAGAACAGACCGGCAGCGAGGTCATGCGCAACTTCGAGAAGGCCGTGATGCTCAACGTGCTCGACCAGCAATGGAAGGAGCACCTGGCCAGCATGGACTACCTGCGCCGGGGCATTCACCTCCGCGGTTTCGCGCAGAAGAAGCCGCAGCAGGAGTACAAGCGCGAGGGCTTCGAGATGTTCACGCAGATGCTCGACAACATGCGCTTCGAGGTCATGAAGATCCTCGCCCGCGTCGAGGTCAAGTCCGAGCAGGACGTCGAAGCCGTCGATGAGCAGCGCCGGCGCGAGCGGCCCATGGAGTTCCAGCACCGCGAGGCCGCGGCCATGGGCAACGAGGCGGCGGCACAGGGCGGACGCGCACAGGCGCAGCCGGGGCAACCCGGCCAGCCGGGCCAGGCCGGGCAGGGCGCCCAGCCGCAGCCGTTCGTCCGCGAGGGCCGCAAGGTGGGCCGCAACGAGCCGTGCCCCTGCGGTTCGGGCAAGAAGTACAAGCAGTGCCACGGCAAGATCGACTGAGCGGGCAGGCGCCCCAGCCGGGGCGCGACGGCGCGGTTCGACCTCCAGCTCGTCGGTCGCCCGCCGGGCGGCTTGTCCTGGTCATTGCCGCTGGAACCGCGGTCATCCCCGCGTAGAGGCGGTCTCCAGGTCGCGAATCGAAGAGCGGTTTCGCCCGCTCGCTTTGCGGTTTTGCGAGGCGGCTGATTTTCGGAACGGCAAGATCAACTGCGTTTCGCCACGCCCGCTGCGCGACTTGCCCGGGTCGTTCCCATCCTCCTCCCGTAGGAGCGGCCTCCGGGCCGCGATGGGAAGACTCGTCATTTCCTCAAAGCCCGTTTCGCCACGCCCGCTGCGCGGGCTTGCAGGCGACCTACTTTTATCAACAGCGATAAAAGTAGGCAAAAGCGCCGTAAAAGGCACGCAGCTGTCGGCTGCGGGCATCGATCCGTCGGGTGGTTTCTGATTGCCTACCGGTCGTTGCTGGTGTCCGGCTGCCGGTATTCCGGCCAGGCGCGGCGGTGTGGAGTAGCCCGCTCGGAGCATCACGACCTCGAGGGGGACAGGCCCGCGGCCCTTGGCCGCGCCGGTATCTGGACCTGGTCCTGGCGTTTCCCTGATCGGGATTGGACGGGTCGGGGGTGTTGATCGTCGGCGCAAAGTCGCGCCTCCCACAGGAGTGGGGTCGAGTTCTGCTTGACTTCTGTAGGAGCGGCGACCTCGCCGCGACGGGTTGACCCCCTTTCCGTCGGGGA
>JBPRGD010000345.1:0-1519 GCA_051428125.1 Candidatus Wenzhouxiangella sp. M2_3B_020 | reverse complement strand
GGACGTTTCCGCGGAAACGTCCTTGCGCTCCCGGTATTCCTCGTCCATCGCCGATTCGATCGCTTGGACGACGCGTTCGCCCTGCTCCGGCGTCAGCCGGCCCCGGAAGACGTAGCTGCCGTCGTCGTCGACGTGCCAGTCCAGGCTGCGCAGATCGTGGCGCTGTTCCTCCGCTTCCAGCGCCTCGATGCGCTTGACGGTACGAAACTGCCGAACCAGGCGCTCCATGTGCGATGCGGTTCCGTGCCGGGCGATCCTCAGCAGGGTCTTCTCGTTCTCGGGTGTCGCGACCCGGGTCATCGCCCGAACCTTGGAAAAGCTGATCGAGCCGCGCCGGAATGCACTGCTGATCTGCGGCAGGTCCTTGAGCGCGTGGGCGACGCGGACCTTTTCTCTGGCGGCGCCCAGGCCGATGCCGCATTTCCAGTTCAACCAATGCGCACAGGACTTGAGGTCGGGTCCGCCCCAGCCTTCGCGCTCGTCGAACTCGCGGATCAGTTCCAGCAGCCGGTACGTCGCGGCGTGGATGTGGGCGGCGAGTTCGGTGATTTCGGACTCGAGCTCGTGCAGAGTGCGGGGGGATTCGACGGGCAGATCAACGCCTGGATCGGGCATCGGGCGACTCCGTACAGATGCTGTATACTTATACAGCTTAACACAGGATATGCAAGATAAACAATAGGTTGTAGGTTAGTTAGGCGTGATCCAGCCCCGTTGCTCCAAGTACACGGCCGAACATGCTTGCCAGGCCACCCGTTGCTTGACGGATACCCATATCAATAGTATGGTTTTCCATATGAAGACAACACTCAACATCGACGACAACGTGATGCAACGCTTGCGCGAGGAAGCCGCGCGCCGGGGCCGGACGATGTCGGAGCTGGTCGAGGCGGGCCTCAGGCGGGTGCTCGATGAACCCGAACAGGACGCCGATCGGGTGCGCGAGCCGCTACCGCAGTGGCAAAGTGGCGGCGCCCGGATCGATGTGGCCGACCGCGATGCGTTGCACGAGCGGATGGATGGGGACTGACCGGACGGTTGCATGTTCGTCGTCGATACCAACGTGCTGCTGTACGCCGCCGATGCCGACAGTGAATTTCATGCACCGTGCCGGGAATTCCTCAATCAGGCGCTCAGACAGGCCGCGCCCTGGTTTCTGACCTGGGGCATCTGCTATGAATTCCTGCGCGTCGCCACGCACCCTCGCGTCTACCGCAGTCCCTGGAACAGCGAGTCGGCCTGGCGCTTCATCCGAACGCTGCTGGCCTGCCCCGGTTCGAGCCTGCTCACCGCGACGCGGAAGCACGCGGAGGTGCTCGCCCAATGCCTGGAGGAATTGCCTGAAACGCGAGGCAACCTCGTGCACGATCTGCATATCGCGACGCTGATGCGCGAGCACGGCATCGGCCGGATCGTGACCCGCGACAGCGACTTCCACCGGTTCGGCTTCCTGCAGGTCGTCGATCCGCTGCGGCCGGGTTGACCCCGCGGCGCGCTTCGCGGGCCTGGGCGCTTGACG
>JBPRGD010000344.1:0-3207 GCA_051428125.1 Candidatus Wenzhouxiangella sp. M2_3B_020 | reverse complement strand
GTTGCCCTCGTGCTCGGTCCCGAAGCGCGCCCGGAAGGTCAGGCCGCCCTCAGAGACCGGCTTGCTGGTGTCGTAGAGCACGTGCGTGCCCGGGTGTTTCATCTCGGCCGTACCCCAGCAGGGCCACGGTAGACCGTAGGTTTCGCCGTCGCAGGGACCGCCCTTCGCGACCAGCGTCGTGGTGTCGAAGGTATGCCTGTTCTCGGCATGAAGCTTCAGCCGCTCGGGACTCTGGCCCGTGTATCCGATGGTCCAGGTTCCCGTGTTGATCTCGCGCAGCGTGTCCTCGGGGCTGGGAAGGCCGTCGTCGTCGATCGAGATGTGCTTGAACATCTCGTCGGCGAAGCCGAACTTCTGTGCGAACAGGTAGAGGATCGCCGCATCCGGCTTGGATTCGTACATCGGGTCGAGAACCTTCTCGCGCCACTGGATGGAGCGGTTCGACGCGGTAACGGAACCGGCCTGTTCGAACTGCGTGCTGGTCGGCAGCAGGTAGATGCCGTCCTTGCGCTCGGACATGACGGCGAGATGCGTCGGATACGGATCCGAGATCACGACGAGATCGAGCTTCTCGATCGCCTTCTTCATTTCCGGACCGCGCGTCTGGCTGTTGACCGCGTGCCCCTGGAAGAAGACTGCGCGGGTGTTGTCGCGCTGCGACAGGTCCTCCGGGTTTTCGAGGACGCCGTCGATCCAGCGCGAGACCGGGATGCCCGGGATGTTCATCGGGTGCGCCATCGTTCCGTCGCCCGAATCGTATTCGCCCTCGCTGTCGAAACGTCCTTTCAGCCAATCGTAGTCGACGTCCCAGACGCGCGCCCAGTGTTTCCATGCGCCGTCGGAAAGGCCGTAGTAGGCAGGCAGCGTCTGGCAATTCGGGCCCACGTCGGTTGCGCCCTGCACGTTGTCGTGCCCGCGGAAGATGTTCGCTCCGCCGCCGGATTTCCCGACGTTGCCCAGCGCCAGCTGAAGCACGCAATAGGCGCGGGTGTTGTTGTTGCCGATGTGGTGCTGTGTGCCGCCCATGCACCAGACGATGGTGCCGGGACGGTTTTCGGCAAGCGTCTGCGCAGCCTCGCGCATTTCCGCTTCCGCCACGCCGGTGACTTCCTCGCACGTGGCGGGATCCCAGTTGGCGACCTCTTCACGGATTCTTTCCAGGCCGTAGACGCGCTGGTTGATGTATTCGGTGTCTTCCCATCCGTTCTCGAAGATATGCCACAGCAGACCCCAGATGAACGCGACATCGGAGCCCGGGCGGAGACGGATGTACTGGTCGGCGTGCGCGGCGGTGCGCGTCAGACGCGGATCGACGACGATCATCTTCGCGCCATTTTCCTTGCCGCGCAGGATATGATGCATCGCAACAGGATGCGCCTCGGCGGCATTCGAACCGACAAACAGCATCGACTTGCAGTTGTGCATGTCGTTGTAGGAATTGGTCATCGCACCGTAGCCCCAGGTGTTGGCCACACCGGCAACCGTGGTGGAATGACAGATGCGCGCCTGGTGGTCGATGTTGTTGGTGCCCCAGAACGCCGCGAACTTCCGTTGCAGATAGGAGCCTTCGTTGTTCGCCTTGGACGATCCGCACCACCAGACCGAATCCGGGCCGGATTCCTCGCGAATCTTCAGGAACTGGTCGCCGATTTCCTCGACGGCCTGTTCCCAGCTCAGACGCTTCCACTGACCATCGACCAGCTTCATCGGGTATCGCACACGCTTTTCGCTCATGCCGTGGTAGCGCAGCGACGCGCCCTTGGCACAATGCGCACCCAGGTTCAGCGGAGACTCGAAGTCCGGCTCCTGCTTGACCCACACGCCGTTGTCGACGTGCGCGATGGAACCGCAGCCGACCGAGCAGTGGCTGCAGACCGTCCGCTTGACTTCGACGTTCCCGGATTCGCGGGGCGAATCGTCTTCCTGGGCTTCGGCGCGCCGGCGCATCATGCCCAGCGGCAGACTACTGGCTACCGCGGCTCCGCCGGCGGTGAGTCCTGAACGCTTGAGGAACGTCCTGCGGTCGAACGCGCTGTCGCGCGGTGCCGCGTCGGAAGATGGAGTGGCTTGCTTGCGGATCAGTTTCATGAGGCGATTCTCCAGCCTGGATTCCGGATGCCGCGACTACAGTCGCGTGCTTCGGTAATAGCGACGGATATGCTCGGTTTCGCGATAGTTGCGGGGCCGAGTGCCTTCCTTGGCTGCACTCGTCGTCGACGCGTGGCCCGACACCGAAAGCAATCCGAGGCCGGCAGCGGTGCCCAGCCCCATCGCGGTGCCGAGAACACGGCGGCGCCCGAGGTCCGGCGCCTGTACCCGTTTCTTGTGACGTTGTTTCATTACGATTCTCTCCAGTGCTATTGCGGCAGTGACAGCCAGCTTTCCTCGAATTCGAAGAATCCCTGGCCCAGGTCCGCGACGCTGCGATAGAAGTCCGTGCTTCGCGCGGCTCGTACGTCGGCGAAAAACCGCGGAAACCAGGGTTGCAGATGGCGATCGAAGAACTGCTTCTGTGTGGCGTGATCCACGCCGGCGTCGGCGTCGACGAGAAGCACCATCGTTTCGCAGAGCGCCGCGACATGGTCCTCGGGCTCCGAGACGCTGTCGGCCCGTTCGATGCCGAGCGTGTCCAGGTCCGCGCGCAGGCGAGCGAGCGGCTTGTCCATCAGGAAACCGGACAGGTACCAGCTGGCATAAGGCAGCACTTCGCCCCGACCCAGGCCGATGAACAGTGCGTGGAACTCGTCGTCCAGGGAAGCAGGATCCGCGTCTCGCGCGGCTTCGGACAGTCCGGCCCAGCCGCGCGTCAGACGCGTGTCCGGACCGGCATCGATCCCGCAGTCGGCGAGAAGGTCGATCAGTTCCCGGTCGGGGGCGGCCCGGAACAGCCGCGCAAGAAGACCGTAGGTGTCGGCACGGAAGCGCGCCGCTTCATGGAATGTGGACGGGTCTGACTTCGCTTCGGAGATGTCGGCGTGCCCACGAGACGAACCTGGAGGTTGTTGCTCGGAAAAGGACTACAGGTTCGAGTCTTGGGTCATGAGTCACAGAAGTCCTGCCGGCCTGCCGCTACGATAAGCGGTGATGCCAGTGCTCGTGTTCCAGCCGGTGGGCGCTCGAGTGATCATATGCAGAACATCTTCCTCCGCGAACCATTATAGATCGGGTCCATCGATCAGGGTATTCGCCAAAAGTCTATATACCCGT
>JBPRGD010000343.1:0-5660 GCA_051428125.1 Candidatus Wenzhouxiangella sp. M2_3B_020 | reverse complement strand
GCGGTTTAGGGTTTAAGGTTTCCTGAGTGATGTCGTGTCTCAGTACGCTTGGCATCAAGGCCGTTCAGCCCCCACCCCGGCCCTCCCCCGCTCGCGGGGGAGGGTGTGGGAGGGGGTGATTCAAGGTGTTCGTTCTTCACTTTGATCCATTGGCAGATGTGCTGAGACACGACACTAGTCAGGTAAGTAACTTGAGGGAGGTAGGTCGGGGCTACGTCCCCGACGGCCCTTTGCATGATCCGTCGCGGCGGATTCGCCGCTCCCACAGAAATCTGTTCGAGCCCGATTCCACATTCTGTGGGAGGCGCGAATTCGCGCCGACGGGATCGAGAATCGCGGCCTGAAGGCCGCTCCTACGGAAAACAGGCTTTACAGATTGAAGTTTTCAGCAAGCCGGAGCCGGCCGGTTGGCGAGGCGATTGATCGCGCAGCAGCCGTAGGTCGGGGCGCCGTCCCCGACGGCAGGGGCCTGATCCGTCGCGGCGAGGTCGCCGCTCCCACAGGAAACAAGGCGGTTTACGGTTTAGGGTTTAAGGTTTAGGCAAGCGCGGGTCGCCGGGACCCGATGTGGCTGAACCTGAGGGAGGTAGGTCGGGGCGCCGTCCCCGACGGCAGGGGCATGATCCGTCGCGGCGAGGTCGCCGCTCCCACAGAAGTCTGTTCGAGCCCGATTCCACATTCTGTGGGAGGCGCGAATTCGCGCCGACGATCAAAACCTCGGCAGCTGGAACTGCCTCCCACAGTAGCGACCATCCACCCAACCAAAGCGGCCCCTTGCATAAACCGTAAACCGTTCCACCGTAAACCTTCGGGTTACCGATCCGCCCTTCTACGCAGGAAGTTGAGCAGGTCCACCCGCGTGATCAGGCCCAGGAACCGGTCGCCGTCGAGCACGATGGCGACGAGGTCGCGGTTGAAGATCGGCAGCAGCGTGTCGATGGGATCGTCGACCTGCACCGACTCCAGATCGGTGACCATCGCCGAGCTGATCGGCTCGTTGAAGCGGTCTTCCTGGTTGTAGATCGCCAGCAGCAGATCGGACTCGTCGATGATTCCGACGATGCGACCGTCCTCGACCACCGGAAGCTGCGAGACGTCGTAGAGCTTCATGCGCTTGTAGGCGTTCGACAGCGGCTCCTCGGGGCGCACGAGGATGGCGTCGTGGGTCTCGACCGGTCGCGCGATGAGATCGCGCAGGTCGCCGTGCGATTCGATGTCCAGGAACCCCTGCTCGCGCATCCAGTAGTCGTTGTAGACCTTGGACAGGTACTTGTTGCCGGTATCGCAGACCAGCGTCAGCACCCGCTTGGGCTCGGTCTGCTCGCGGCAGTATTTCAGCGCCGCGGCCATCAGCGTGCCGGTAGACGACCCGCCAAGCAGCCCTTCCTTCTTGAGCAGTTCGCGCGCGGTCACGAAGCTTTCCTTGTCGCTGATCGAATAGGCCTTGTGCACCCGCGATAAGTCGCTGATGGACGGCAGGAAATCCTCGCCGATGCCCTCGACCAGCCAGCCGCCGGCGTCGTCGGGAATGTCGCCGGTGGCGATGTAGTCGGCCAGGATCGAGCCTTCGGGATCGGCCAGCACCAGCTCCAGGTCCGGTGCGGCCTCGGCAAAGTAGCGCGACAGGCCGGTCACGGTGCCGCTGGAGCCGCAGCCGATCACGACGGCATCGAGATCGTGGTTCATCTGCTGCCACATCTCCGGCCCGGTCAGCGTCTCGTGGGCCAGCGGGTTGTCGGGGTTCCCGAACTGGTTGACGAAGTACGATCCCGGCGTGTCGTCGGCGATCTTCTGGGCCAGGTCCTGGTAGTACTCCGGGTGACCCTTGCCCACGTCGGAGCGCGTGATCACGACCTCGGCGCCCATCGCCTTGAGGTTGGAGATCTTCTCCCGGCTCATCTTGTCGGGGATCACCAGGATCATCCGGTAGCCCTTCTGCTGCGCCACCAGCGCCAGCGCCAGTCCGGTGTTGCCCGCCGTGCCCTCGACGATGGTGTCGCCGGGCTTGAGATCACCCCGTCGCTCGGCCTGCTCGATCATCACCAGCCCGATGCGGTCCTTGATCGATCCGCCGGGGTTCTGGGCCTCGATCTTCGCGTAGAGCTCGCAGGGCCCGGTGTCGAGATGGTTGATCCGGACGATCGGCGTGTTGCCGATCAGGTCCAGCACGTTGTCGTAGGTCGCCATGACGTTCTCGTCGTCGTTCTCGATAGACCGCACAGCGTATCCGACACGGACCGGATTTGTCGCCCCGGCCGACGAACCCGGAGTCGGTTTCCGGAAAAGCGATTCTTGCAGGATTTCGGCAGGGCAACCGGTAGTGCCCATCGCTGCCGTCGGGGGGCGAGGCCGTCGGCGCGAATTCGCGCCTCCCACAGAATGTGGAATCGGGCCCGAACAGATTTCTGTGGGAGCGGCGACTTCGCCGCGACGGATCAGGCAAAGGGCCGTCGGGGACGTAGCCCCGACCTACCTCTCTCAGGTTCAGCCACATCGGGTCCCGGCGATCCGCGCTTGCCTAAACCGTAAACCCTAAACCGTAAACCGGCTTTTTCCTGTGGGAGCGGCGAACTCGCCGCGACGGATCAGGCCCCTGCCGTCGGGGACGGCGCCCCGACCTACGGCTCTCTCCCACACAACCGACCACCCTTGCAGCCAGCCTGCGCCTGCCTAAACCTGAAACCCTAAACCGTAAACCGGCTTTTTCCCGTGGGAGCGGCGACTTCGCCGCGACGATCGAAACCCTGCACCCGGAGCGGCCTCCTTCCGAAAGCAACCACCTCGAACCCGACCCGCCCCCTCCGGAAACCCGAAACCGGAAATCCGAATCCGGCTTCCCCTTGCACCCACCCCACCTGTGGCGCGATGATCGGGTACGGGGCATCACCGGCCGGGTGTTAAACTTATCCGGTTATTCGAATAGGAAGATTTCCGCATGTTCGACTCATCATTCCGCATCGAAGGCTACGACGACGAACTGGCCCGCGCGATCGCCGACGAGAACGGTCGCCAGGAAGACCATATCGAGCTGATCGCCTCGGAAAACTATGCCTCGCCGCGGGTGCTGGAAGCCCAGGGTTCGCAGTTGACCAACAAGTATGCCGAGGGCTATCCGGGCCGTCGTTACTACGGCGGCTGCGAGTACGTCGACATCGCCGAGAATCTGGCCATCGAGCGGTGCAAGAAGCTCTACGACGCCGGCTACGCCAACGTCCAGCCGCACTCCGGCTCGCAGGCCAACCAGGCCGTCTACCTCGCGCTGCTCAAGCCCGGCGACACCATCCTGGGCATGGACCTGTCCGAGGGCGGGCATCTCACGCACGGCGCCAAGGTCAACTTCTCCGGCAAGGTCTTCAACGCCGTCCACTACGGACTGGACCACGACACCGGCGAGATCGACTACGACCGGATGGAAGAGCTGGCCAAGGAGCACGAGCCGAAGATGCTGATCGGCGGGTTCTCGGCCTACTCGCGCGTCGTCGACTGGAAGCGCATGCGCGAGATCGCCGACTCGGTCGGCGCCTGGTTCATGGTCGACATGGCCCACGTCTCCGGGCTGATCGCCGCCGGCGTCTACCCCAACCCGGTCCCGCATGCGCACGTCGTGACGTCGACGACGCACAAGACGCTCCGTGGCCCGCGCGGCGGCATCATCGTCGCCAAGGGCGATGACGAATCGATCACCAAGAAGTTCAACTCGCTGGTCTTCCCCGGCTGCCAGGGCGGGCCGCTGATGCACGTCATCGCCGCCAAGGCCGTGGCGTTCAAGGAAGCACTGGAACCGGACTTCAAGGACTACCAGCAGCAGGTCATCGACAACGCCCGCGCCATGGCCGAGGTCATGATCGACCGCGGCTACAAGGTCGTCTCGGGCGGTACCGACAACCACCTCTTCCTCGTCGACCTGATCGACAAGGACATCACCGGCAAGGACGCCGAGGAAGCGCTGGGCCGCGCCCACATCACGGCCAACAAGAACACCGTGCCGGGCGAACCGCGCTCGCCGTTCGTCACCTCCGGCCTGCGCATCGGCACCCCGGCGATCACCACCCGCGGCTTCGGCACCGACGAATCCGGCGAACTGGCCGGCCTGATCTGCGACGTCCTGGACAATCTCGGTGATACCGACACCGAGGCCAAGGCGCGCGAATCGGCCAAGGCGCTGTGCGACAAGCACCCGGTGTATCGGTAGACGGTTGACGGTCGGACGGTTTACGGTTTACGCAAGCACGGCCCGGGCATTCCGGGCCGTTTCGTTTTTCTGTGGGAGCGGCGACCTCGCCGCGACGGATCGAAGGCTCGGCAGCTGGAACTGCCTTTCACAGGAAAGACCGGTTTCGGGGTTCCGGTTTCGGGTTTCCGGAAAAACGGCTGCATGAAGAATTCCGGCAGCACAGCCGGTATTGCCCACGCTCCTGTCCGGGCCCGACCGTCGGCGCGAATTCGCGCCTCCCACAGAAGTGAATTTAGGCTCGAACAGACTTCTGTAGGAGCGGCGACCTCGCCGCGACGGATCATGCCCCTGATCGAAAAGCGGCGCGGCCGAGCCGGGGCGCCTCTCCCGGCCCGGCCGTCGGCGCGAATTCGCGCCTCCCACAGAATGTGGAATCGGGCCCGAACAGATTTCTGTGGGAGCGGCGACTTCGCCGCGACGGATCAGGCAAAGGGCCGTCGGGGACGGCGCCCCGACCTACGGCTCTCTCCCACACAACCGACCATCCTTGCAGCCAGCCTGCGCTTGCCTAAACCGTAAACCCTAAACCGTAAACCGGCTTTTCCTGTGGGAGCGGCGAACTCGCCGCGACGGATCATGCCGAAGGCCGTCGGGGACGGCGCCCCGACCTACGACTGAATACTTCGGTTCTTACGGCGCATCGAGCACGATCAGCGAGATGTTGTCGCGGCCGCCCGCGGCCAGCGCCATCTCGGTGAGCTTCTCTGCTGCCGCGCGCGGAGAGCCGTGGGTCTTGAGGGCATCCGCCATCTGGGTGTCGGACAGTTCGCTGTTGAGGCCGTCGGAGCACAGCAGCAGGCGGTCGCCCTTGCGCCAGCGGATATGGCACGACTCGATGGTCGGCAGCCCTTCGCGCTGCCCGATGCAGTCGGTGAGCACGTGGCGCTGGGGATGGGAGCGGGCCTGGGCTTCGGTGATGCGGCCGGTGTCGAGCAGGCGGCCGGCGATGTTCTGGTCGCGGGTCATGCACTCGAACCTGCCGTTGCCGGTATTCAACCGGTACAGCCGGCTGTCGCCGACCCAGGCGAGATGGTAGCCGCCGTTTTCCTCGTGAAGCGCGACCAGCGTCGTGCCCATGTCGCTCAGCGATGCGTCGTCTTCCTGCGCCGAGCGCACCCGCGAGTGGGCGACCTCGAAGGAATCTTCCAGCGGCATGCCGTGGGAGATCGATTCCTTCACCGCCTCGGCGGCGAGCCGGCTCGCCTCGGCGCCCCCGGCGTGGCCACCCATGCCGTCGGCAACAACCCACAGCCCCAGGTTCTCGTCGACGAGCACCCGGTCCTGGTTGCTGGAGCGCACCTTGCCGGTGTCGCTCAATTCGAAATATCGTGCGGCCATTGACTCCGCTCTCTTAAGACACGCTCTCGGGACGCGTCCGGCCCTGATTGCTCAATTGTTACGCATTTGGGGCACGGGATGGGCAACA
>JBPRGD010000342.1:0-1871 GCA_051428125.1 Candidatus Wenzhouxiangella sp. M2_3B_020 | reverse complement strand
GCGCAACAGGTTGTTGTCGCCGCCGCCGAAGAAATTCGTGTAGCTCAGGCCCACCGACAGCCGATTGAGACGGGTGAAATTGGCGCCGACCGTCACGGACTTGCGCCCTTCGATGTGGTTTCCGCCCGGCCCCGGCGATGTTCCGGTGACGTCGTGGCTGAACGCCACGCGCGGCACGAAGTTCCACGCCGTGCCCTGGAACGAGTTGTAGGTGGGCGCGACGAGCAGCCGGTAGCCCCAGCTGAAGTCGGTCGCGAACCCGTCTTCGGTGACCACCGGGTTACGCAGGTAGCCGCCGTTCAGCGCGCTGCCGGGGCCACCGCCGGTGTCGGTACCCGGCCCGTTCAGCCGGAGTTCCGATTCGTCCGGCAGATCCCAGACATGGGTCGCGCCGACTTCGCCGACCAGCGCGACGTCGTTCGCGCCCAGCCAGGCGATCGGCCCGGTCAGCCGGGTGAAAGTCATCTGCGCCTTCGTGACCTCGCGACGCAGGAAGCCCTGGATCTCCTCGCCGGGCGCGTACTCGCCGAGCTGGCTGCGGAATTGCAGCACCGGTTGCGGAATCACGGCGTTCAGCGGCGTCAAGCCGGCGAACAGCAGTTCGACGTCGTCGATCTGCAGCGGCAGGTTCGGGCTGAAGCTCAGTTCACCCTGCCAGGCCCACTTGCTGTCGAAGATGGTCGTGTTGAAGCTACCCGCGTACAGGTCGATGTCTTCGGGGTAGACGACGGAGTAGCGACCCGACGATACGTCGGTACTCGTGACCGCGGTCCCGCTGATCAGCGGCAGCCGGCTGTGGTAGCGCAGGTAATACAGGCCGAACTCGGTGTCGTTCAGCCAAGGTGCAAAGTAGCGAACCGCCGCGCCGTACTGGCCGGTGTCGTCCGGCCTGCGATCGTCCGCGCGCGGGAAAGCGCCGGGCGGGAAGCAGCCGATCGGGGTGGGATCGATGCCGCAACCCGGCAGATTCAGCGGATCGTCGTCCAGCCGGCCGAAGTCCAGCATGGCGTACAGGCCGCCGTCGGTCGCAAAATCGTTGGTCGAGAAGTACGATCCCGCCGGCTCCGGCTCGACACGGTCCCACTCGAACATGTACAGCGCCTCGACCGACAGGTTCTGCGTCAGTTCGAGCGAAGACCACACCATGCCCAGCGGGATGAACGCGTCGCGAAGCTCGGCGCCTGCGGTGCGGATGGCACTGACGTCGACGGGATTGAGCGCGCTCAGGCCGCCGGGGATGAACGTGCTCTCCCCCCAGCTCACGACCTGGCGGCCGACGCGCAGCGTGAACAGGTTTCCGCCGAGATCGAAGTCGCCGTAGACGTAGGCGTCCAGGAGACGGGCCCGTTGACCGACGATGTCCTTGCTGTCCTCGGGCAGGCGATCCATGCCTTCGAGCTTGAAGTCGTGGAAGAAGTATCCCCGCACGAACGCACCGTAGTTCTTGTAGCTGAACGACAGCTCCGACGAGATGCGGGCCTGGCTGTAGATCGCCTCGCCCTGGTCGAAGTTGAGGTTGCCGTCGTCGGTGTTCACCGAGAATCGCCCCGGTTCCAGGATCTGCTGCTCGATCGGCAGCGCTCCCACGTTGGGGTTGAGGTTGACCTTGCCGACCAGGTCCGGATCCCGCTCCTCGAGCCGGATGCCGGTCGAGTAGGACACGGTGGTGTCCAGCCTGAGCTCGTAGCCGTCGCCGCTGAAATCCAGGGCCTGGACCGAGCCTGCGGCGAGCGCGAGGCCGATCGCGCCGGCCAGCAGCGAAGGACGGAATGCCGCGCTGCCTTGCTTGTTCTGTTGAATATTCATGAGTCCGAATTCTCCCTTGCTCAGTCGGTCTGGATGACGGAGGCGTCGTTGACGATCACGGTCGT
>JBPRGD010000341.1:0-61975 GCA_051428125.1 Candidatus Wenzhouxiangella sp. M2_3B_020 | reverse complement strand
CACGACGCTGACGGCCTCCGGTGGTGCTCGGAATCCTCATGTACCGATAGGTACACTCCGGTTCCTGCGCGCCGGCGGCCACCGTCAGCGTCGTGCTCAGGAGCTCTCGATCGGGGCCTGAAAGGGCGTCCGGGAGTGACGGCGTCCGGTGGTGCTCGGAATCCTCATGTACCAATAAGTACACTCCGGTTCCTGCGCGCCGGCGGCCACCGTCAGCGCCGCGCTCAGGAGCTCTCGATCGGTGCCTGAAATGACTTCCGGAGTGGCGGCGTTCGGTGGTGCTCGGAATCCTCATGTACCGATAGGTACACTCCGGTTCCTGCGCGCCGGCGGCCACCGTCAGCGCCGCGTTCACGAACTCTCGACGATGGATTCGGATTTCCGAATGGGCCGTGGCGGTGTCCGGCGCGGCATTCGAATTCTCGGCTCGTGTTCCGTCGTGGTGCTTCCGGTCGCCTCCTCCCACTCCCTCCCCCGCGAGCGGGGGAGGGTCGGGGTGGGGGTCGAACGCCCATGGTGCCGGGCAACCCGGGGCAGGACACGGCTCGGGCTCGAAACCGGGATCCCGGGTCCCGACGGCGTCCGGTCGTGCCCGGAATCGTCCTGAGCCGGCACGATCGGCTCGGATTCTTCGAACCGGCGTCGCACGATGTCGGGACTCCTGGCTGATCGACGAGTAAACTCCGGTTTTTTCCTGCGCTCGAACCGTGCCGCGCGGATTGCGGGCTTTCGGCGCAGCGACGACTTTCGAGCCGAAGGGATGAAATGGCTAAAGCAGGTACGAACAGGGACACCATGGCCGACAAGGCCGATCGACACGTGTTGTACGAGGCCAGCGTCCAGGATCCGGAATCCGAGCTGGTGTTCGTGTCCGAGACGTTCGAGGAACTGACAGGGCGCGAGCTGCGTTCGATCCGCGAGGATTTCTGCGGTACCGCCAACACGGCCTGCACGTGGGTTGCCAGCGGACGTGACCGCACGGCCGTCGGCGTTGACCTAGATGCCGACACGCTGGAGTGGGGGAGGGAGCATCACGTAGCGGCTCTGGGCAAGCGTGCCCGTGGTCGGATCGAGCTGATCCACGGCGACGTTCTGGAGACACGCACCGATCCGGTGGACGCGGTGCTGGCAATGAACTTCAGCTACTACCTGTTCACCACCCGCGAAACGCTGCGGGAGTACTTCCGCGCCGCACGGGCCTCGCTGGTCGACGACGGGGTGCTGTTTCTCGACGCCTTCGGCGGTTACGAGGCGCACCAGGAACTCGAGGAAAGCACCGAGTATGACGACCACACCTACACCTGGGACCAGGCCGAGTTCAATCCGATCGACCAGCACATGACCTGCCGCATCCATTTCGAGTTTCCCGACGGCTCGGAACTGCGCGATGCGTTCGTCTACCACTGGCGCCTCTGGACGCTGCCGGAGGTCCGCGAGCTTCTGCTCGAGGCCGGCTTCTCCTCGGCCACGGTCTACTGGGAGGGCACCGACGAGGAAACGGGCGAGGGCGACGGCATCTACACGCCGAGCGAGCAAGGCGATGCGGACGCCGGCTGGATCGCCTACATCGTCGCGCGGCCCTGACCGGGGCTTCGACGGCGGGAATCCCGGCCGGAACACGGCCGGGGGATCATGCGCGCTGTCGCGGGCGGTAAGCTACAGCGCGAAGATGGTGGACAACCACTCCTGGAGTCCGGCAAAGTCGTCCGGATCGGCCTCGGTGAATCCAGGGATATCGAGTTCGAACAGCGCGGCGGAGTGGTCGGGATTCTCCTCCAACTGCACCAACGCCTCGATCAGTTCGGTCCGCACGTCCTCGGGTACGTCGGGCGCGGCGATGAGCGTCAGTCCCGGAAATTCCGGCGACGTTTCGATCGGGTAGAGATTGGGATACTTGGTGACGAGCGTATCGGGCGCGATCGCCGCGTCGGATTCGGCCGAGAAGACCATCTCCACGGCGTCCAGCCACGAAGTCGCCGTCGACTGGATCAGCGGTTGCTGCAGCGGATTGCTGAACCAATCGGCCAGCACCAGGTAGCCGAGACTGGGCGAGGGCAGGCTGGCGATCCGCCGCCCGACGAAGTCCTGCAGGTCATCGTCGGCCAGCGCGCCGGTGGTCAACAGCGAGAACGTCTTGGTATCGGTAGTCGTGACCAGCGGCTCGTAGCCGAAGCGGTTCATGCGCCACGCGACCATGTGGGCATCTTCCAGTATCAGTGCCGGCGCCTCGTTGCGGCGCGCGTTGAGCCAGTAACGGTGGAAGTTGCGGCTGACCCGGAGTTCGACCTGCAGGTCGGTGACGTCGTTGAGGTAGTCGACCAGCGGCTGGTAGACCAGCCGGGCCTGCTCGGGCGGAAACACCGGGTTGACCAGCAATTCCAGCGTGCCGGTCAGCGATCGGGTCGGAACCTCCTCTTCCTGCGCGGCAGCCGCCTCGCCGACTTCGGCGGTCTGATCCTCGGAGGGCGCGGACGCCGGTTCAGAACCCTGATCCTGGGCGGTCGCCGCTAGCGGGGCGACCAGAATCAGCGTGAGAAATACCCCCAAAACGGCCGACCGCGGCGGCCGCGAGTTGCGTCGTTGTTCCATTCGGTGTCTACCCCGTTGTTCATGGATCTTGAATGTTCCCCATAAGTACTTGATCGGGAACTTCAAATCGTCGTCGAAGATACCAGCACCGGCGTCATTCGGCAACCAGCTCACCGCTGCCGGAATCGATGCTGACCGGTGCCGTTTCATCGGCGTCGGAGGGCACCACGGCCAGCCCCCGGATCCGGTCGGCGGAGCGGTCTTTGGCCGCGTACAGCACCGTCCCGGCCGCGTCATTCACCGACAGGGTGCTGCCGGCGCCGGGCAAGGCACCGCCTTGGACTTCGAAACGGGCGATTCGTTTCGTCACGCGGCCGCGATAATGCACGCGGGCGATCACTTCCTGTCCCGGGTAGCACCCCTTCCGGTAGCTCACGCCGTCCAGCCGCTCCAGGCCCAGCATCTGCGGCAGAAACTTCCCGGACGTTGCCGGCACCAGCCACGGCATCCGGTGGTCGATGTCGCGAATCAACCAGTCCCTCTCCAGCGGCAAGGCATCGGTGTCTGCGGGGGCGACGATCAACGCGCGCGCCGGGTCGTAGGCCAGCGGCATCGCATCGACTGCGTCCGGCGCGGTCGCCGGATGCGCGGTACCATCGGCGTCGAAGTGGACGTTGCGGCCGATGCTGAACATCGTCAGCTTCGCGAGCGTATCGGCATGAAGCGGATCCGGAATCAGGAGCAGCATGCCGTCTTCGGCCCGCCCCAGCAGCACGATGGCCCGAGCGCGTCCGTCGGCGGCACACCATGCCGATGGATACAGCCCCTTGCCCGCGACGCTCGCGACATCGCTGGTGAACTGCGCCTGCGCGAAGGCTTCGGCATCCGGCCCCGTAATGCGAATCACCCTCAACGAGAGGCCTGGATCGTGCTCGAAAGATGTCGTATCCGGTGGTTCGGCCTGTGACATTCGCTCACACCATATCGGTAAAATGCATGCCCATGAATGATAGCCAAACAAAAGCGCCCGACGTCGACGATGCGGCTCCCGCCGGGTCGAAACCGTCGTCCGTAAACGACGGGAACGAGCCGCGGGAAATCGGCGGCCGCAAGGGCCCCGACCCGGTGCGATACGGCGATTGGGAAAAGAACGGCCGCTGCATCGATTTCTGAAGGGCCGATTCGTTCTTCGATCGGCCGACTCACCCGCTTTGAAACACGGATTGTCGCCAATGGAATCCAACCAACGTCCTCTTTCACCGCACCTGCAGGTCTACCGGCCGCAGTGGACCTCGGTACTGTCCATCATGCACCGGTTGACCGGCGTTCTGCTGAGCGTGTCCACCGTGTTGATGGTGGTCTGGCTGGTGGCGCTGGCGCAGGGTGAACAGGCCTACGAACGGACGATCGCGTTCATGAGTCACCCGCTGATGCTGATCGTTCTCGCGGCGTGCACGGCGGCGCTGTTCTATCACCTGCTCAACGGGATTCGCCACCTGGTCTGGGATACCGGCATGATGCTGCGGCTCAAACCGGCTCGCGCCAGCGGATGGTTCGTCGCCATCGGGGCGCTGGTCCTGACCGCGGTGGTCTGGGGAGGTGCGCTGTGAGGACTTACCGCAATCCGCTGGAGCGTGCGCACAATCTCGGAGCGGCTGGCAGCGGCGTCGGCCACTGGTGGGCACAGCGGTTCAGCGCGATGCTGCTCGTTCCGTTGACCATCTGGATGGTCTGGGGCCTGATCGCGCTGGCCGGCGCCGATTACGGCACTGCGCGCGAGTGGCTCGGAGCGCCGTGGAACGCGGCGATGGCGCTGCTGCTGGTCGGGGCGATGTTCCACCATGCGCGACTGGGCGTGCAGGTCGTCATCGAGGACTACGTGCATCACCGGGCAACCGAGGTCGTCTTGCAGGTCATCGTGGCCGCCGCGGCGCTTGTCGGCGCGGTGCTCTCGGCGCTGGCCATACTTCGAATCGCGCTGGCGAACTGACCGGAATCGACGGCGCCCGGCGCCTGGCGGCCCGTCAAACTGAAAACCTGGAAACCGAATGTCGCAGAGCTACAACATCGAAAAACACGAGTACGACGTCGTCGTCGTCGGCGCCGGCGGCGCCGGATTGCGGGCGACCATGGGGCTGGCCGCGACGGGGCTGAACACCGCCTGCGTGACCAAGGTCTTCCCGACCCGATCCCATACCGTCGCCGCGCAGGGCGGTATGAGCGCCGCGCTCGGCAACATGGGCGAGGACGACTGGCGGTGGCACATGTACGACACGATCAAGGGTTCCGACTGGCTCGGCGACCAGGACGCGATCGAGTACATGTGTCGCGAGGCGATCCCGTCGGTCATCGAGCTCGAGCATTTCGGCGTTCCGTTCTCGCGGACCGAGAAGGGCAAGATCTATCAGCGTCCTTTCGGTGGCATGACCACGCACTACGGCGAAGGCACGGCCCAGCGGACCTGCGCCGCCGCCGACCGCACCGGGCATGCCATCCTGCACACGCTGTACCAGCAGTCGCTGAAACACGACGCGCAGTTCTTCATCGAATATTTCGCCATCGACCTGGTCATGGACGACGACGGAGTGTGCCGCGGCGTCCTGGCGTGGGACCTGTCGTCGGGACAGCTGCATCTCTTTCGCGCGCACGCCGTCATCCTGGCCACCGGCGGATACGGTCGGGCATACATGTCTGCGACATCGGCACATACCTGTACCGGCGACGGGAACGGCATGGTGCTGCGCGCCGGTCTGCCGCTGCAGGACATGGAGTTCGTCCAGTTCCACCCCACGGGCGTCTACGGCGCGGGCTGCCTGATCACCGAGGGTGTGCGGGGTGAAGGCGGCTATCTGACCAATTCCGAGGGCGAGCGTTTCATGGAACGATACGCGCCCAATGCCAAGGACCTCGCCTCGCGCGACGTGGTTTCGCGTTCCATGACCATCGAGATCCGCGAGGGCCGCGGCGTAGGCAGCGACAACGACCACATCCATCTCAACCTCCAGCACCTCGGACCGGAAGTCATCAACGAGCGTCTTCCCGGGATCGCCGAGACCGCCAAGATCTTCGCCGGTGTCGACGTCACCAAGGATCCGATTCCGGTGCTGCCCACGGTGCACTACAACATGGGCGGCATCCCGACCAACTATCGAGGTCAAGTGGTGACCAAGCGCGGCGACGATCCCGACGCGGTCGTTCCGGGCCTGTTCGCCATCGGCGAGGCCGGCTGCGTGTCCGTGCACGGCGCCAATCGCCTCGGTTCGAATTCGCTGCTGGACCTTATCGTGTTCGGGCGCGCAGTGGCAAAGTACTGCGGCGAGACGATGACGCCGAACCAGTCGCATCCGTCGCTGGCCGAGAACGTCGTCGACGATCTGGTCGGGGAATTCGATCGCATCCGGCACGCCGACGGCGACAATCCCACGGCCGACATCCGCGATCGCATGCAGAAGGTCATGCAGGAAGACGCCGCGGTGTTCCGCACCGAGGAAACGCTGAAGCAGGGCGTGGACCGGATCAACGACGTGCGCGAACTGTTCTCGGATGTCCGCGTTTCCGATCGCTCCATGATCTGGAACTCGGACCTGGCCGAGACGCTGGAACTGCGCAACCTTCTGGGCAACGCGGTGACGACGATGATCTCGGCCGAGAACCGGAAGGAAAGCCGCGGCGCCCACGCGCACGAAGACTATCCCGATCGCGACGACGACAACTGGATGAAGCACTCGCTGATCTGGATGGACGACGACGGCAAGACGGAGATCGACTACCGACCCGTGCACATGGAGACGCTGTCCGACGACGTCGAAGTGATCCCGCCGAAGAAACGCACCTACTGATTCACGCGCAGACCCGAACGCCAGCAAGGAAGCGATCGCGATATGGCCCAATTCAGACTTCCGAAGAATTCACGCATCCGGAAAGGCACGCATCACGAGGCGCCCGACGGTGCGTCCGACGTCAGGACGTTCAGGATCTACCGATGGGATCCCGACAGCGGCGAGAATCCTCGTGTCGACAGCTACGACGTCGATCTCGACGCCTGCGGGCCGATGGTGCTGGACGCGCTGATCAAGATCAAGAACGAGATGGACCCCACGCTGACCTTCCGGCGCTCGTGCCGGGAAGGCATCTGCGGTTCGTGCGCGTTCAACATCGACGGCATCAACACGCTGGCCTGCACCACCGGCATCGACGAGATCAAGGGCGACGTCAGGATCTATCCGTTGCCGCACTTGCCCGTGGTCAAGGACCTGGTTCCCGACCTGACCCATTTCTACGCCCAGTACGCGTCGATTCGCCCGTGGATCCGCACGCAGAGCCCGACGCCGCCCGACAAGGAGCGCCGGCAGTCGCCGTCCGACCGCGCGCGGCTCGACGGACTGTACGAGTGCATCCTTTGCGCGTGCTGCTCGACGGCATGCCCCAGTTACTGGTGGAACGGCGACCGCTTCCTCGGCCCGGCGATCCTGCTGCAGGCCTACCGCTGGCTGGCCGACTCGCGCGACGAAGCCACCGGCGAGCGACTGGACGCGCTGGAGGATCCGTTCAAGCTCTACCGCTGCCACACGATCATGAACTGTGCGCAGACCTGCCCGAAAGGCCTCAATCCGGCCAAGGCGATCGCGGAGATCAAGAAGATGATGTTGGCCCGCGAGTCGCTGTAGGCGCTTGCGCGTGCGTGGCGGTCTCCGGCAGCGTCTTCGATGAGCGATCCGGATTCGGTCGCGCGGTCTCGACTTCGCTGGCACTGCCGGCGCGGCATGCGCGAACTCGATCGGTTGCTGGAGCGATGGCTGGATCGCCGCTGGCCCGAGGCCTCCGAAGACGAGCGCGAGACGTTCGAGCGCATGCTGGCCTTCGAGGACGACCGGCTCTGGGACTGGATGACGGGTCGCTCACGCCCCGACGATGCGGATCTGGCGACGATCGTCGACCAGGTCGCGCACACCGGTGAGCGCTGAAGTCCTTACCCGCCAGGGGCGCATTCGCCCGGCGTTGATCGGCGTGATCGCGCTGTTGTCCGTCGTTGCCGTCTTCCGGGCCGGCCTCCCCGCCTGGCTGCAGTTTCCCGCCTCGATCGTCGTGCTGGCCCTGGGCGCTGGTGCGCTCCGCGCGCGGACCGTCCACCGGCTGAAGCTCCCGGATCAAGGGCCCGCGGCCATCGACGGCGTTGCCGGCGTACTTCGCGGCCGCGCCGCGACGCCGCTGTTCGTGTCGCTGGAGCTGACGTCTCCGGGCGGACGACGAAAGCGCCTGGCTCTGTTCCGCGACGAACTGCCCGAAGATTCGTTTCGCGCACTGCTTTCGTTCCTGCGACACGGCTGATGGTGCCGGCGCCGGGCGCGGCCCGGCCGGGATCGGCGGGTTAGAATTCCGACATGGAGCAGAGCGATCGATGGCAATCCGCGGCGTCCGGCACCGGTGCTTCACGGCACTGGCTGACCGCGCTTTATCCGCTGTGGCAATGGCTGGTCATGGTCCCCGTCGTTGCCGCGTTCACGGTCGTCGGCGCCGTGTTCGCCATCGTCATGTGCGCGTTCGGGAAGAAGCGGGCGGCCAACCTTTGCATCGCGGTTCGATGGGCGCGGCTGATCGCGCGGCTGACGCCGATGCGCGTCGAGATCGAGGGTAGCGAGCACGTCGATTCCGATCAGAGCTATGTCGTCGTCGCCAACCACGTCAGCCAGTACGACATTCCGCTGATCTACGGGTACTCCGGGCTGGATTTGCGCTGGGTCATGAAGGCCGAGATCGGCAAGCTTCCCTTCATCGCCCAGGGATGTCGCGCGCTCGGCCACATCTTCATCGATCGCGCCAATCCCGACCAGGCGCGCGCGGCGATCAATTCCAGCGTGGCCGATCTACCGCAAGGCACCGGCGTGCTGTTCTTTCCCGAGGGAACGCGCTCGCGCGACGGCAGGCTTCGGAAGTTCCGCAAGGGCGCGTTCCGGGTCGCGGTCGATCGCCGCCTGCCGATTCTCCCGATGACCGTCGTCGGCACCCGCGAGCTGTTGCCGCCGGGGTCGCTGAACGTTCGACCGGGGACGGCACGATTGATCATCCATCCGCCGATCCAGCCGGGATCCGGGCCGGTCGACGAGGCCGTCGCCGATTTGTGCCGACGCACGCGCACCGCCATCGCCCAGCCGCTGCCGGATGCCGATCCGGATCGCTCCGGGTCCGAATGATGCGCGCCCGCGTTCCGGATCCCGAATACACCGCTTCGCGGCGCGCTCGCAGTAACTTCGTGCTGGCGATGAAGACCGTCGCCGGCTTCGTGTTCGTGATCTGGGCGGTCTTCGGTTTCGACCAGTTCACCGGTCTGCAGCTCATCCGCTACGGCCTGACGCCGCGCGATGCCATGGGGCTGATCGGCCTGGTGACGACGCCGCTGCTGCATTACAACCTCGCGCACATCGCCTCGAATACGCTGCCGTTGCTCGTCGGCGGCACGATGATGCTGTTCTTGTATCCGAACTCTTCCGTGCGCGCGTTGCCGGCCATCTGGCTGGGCTCCGGTCTTCTTGCCTGGCTGTTCGCCCGGGACAGCATCCACATCGGAGCCAGCGGCCTGATCTACGGCGTGCTGGCCTTCGTGTTCATTTCCGGGGTCCTGAGGCGGGATCTGCGTTCCATCGGCGCCGCGCTGCTGGTTTGGTTCCTGTACGGCTCGATGATCTGGGGCGTCCTGCCCGTCGGCCGCGGCATGAGCTGGGAACTCCATGCAAGCGGGCTGGTGCTCGGCATCGCCATGGCGTTGCTGTACCGCGAATGGGACCAGCCGCCGATGAAGCGCTACGACTGGGAGGACGAAGAGCTGCCCGAAGACGTTCGGGCCGAACCCTGGCGCGAGGAACCCGAGCGATGGCATTGACGCTGCACATTGTCGGCTGCGGCCGGGTGGGGCGGACGCTCGCCCGCCTCTGGACCGAGGCCGGCGTGCTGCGGATCGGGTGGATTCTCAACCGCACGCGGGCCAGCGCGGAGGCCGCCGCCCGCTTCGTCGGCGGTGGAACGCCGGTCGACCGGGCAGGCGTGGTGGACCCGGACGACTGGCTGATGCTGGCCGCGCCCGACGGCACGCTGGCGCAGCTGGCCGGCGACCTGGCCGGGCGAATCGAGACGCCGCCGGCGCTCGCGTTTCACGTCTCGGGCGCCGAGTCGGCCGAAGTCCTTCGTCCGCTGGGATGCCCGGTCGCTTCCATTCATCCGGTTCGTCCCTTCAGCGACCCGCTAGCGGCGTTCGAACGCTTTGCGGGCACGCACGCGCTGGGCGAGGGCGATGAGCCGGCGCTGGATCGGCTTCTGCCCGTGTTCGAGGCGATCGGCGCGGCCGCATCGCGGTTCCGGCCCGTCGACAAGCGCCGTTACCACGCCGCGACCATCGCGGCCAGCAATTTCCTCAACGTGCTGGACGAGCTTGCGCTGAACCTGGCCGCGGAGTCCGGAATCGACCGCGGGCAGGCACTGCGATTGCTCGTCTCGCTTCAGCGCGCGGCGCTGGACGACATCGAGCGCCACGGGCCCACGGCCAGCCTGACCGGCCCGATCGAGCGTGGCGACCGGGCGATGTGCGAGCGGTTGACGTCGCTGCTGCGGCACGCCGATGGTGCCGAGACCCTGCTGGCGCTGGCGCGGGGCGGCGTGGATCTTGCCGATCGCAAGCATGGCCGGACCGATTACGCCGGCAATCCGCTGCGGGAGTTGTTCGCGGATCCGACCGGCGTCGGCAACGGGGAATCCGATGCCGGCGTTTGAATACCGGGCCGTAGACGGGAACCGGCAGGTCAGCGGGGTCCTGCAGGCCGACACGGCGCGCATGGCCCGCCAGCAACTGCGCGATCGAGGCCTTGTGCCGCTTGACGTCGAGCCGGTACGGCGCGAGCAGAGGGGCCGCGGCGGAGCGCGCCTGGCACGCGAACGGGCGCTGATTCTCCGCCAGGTCGCCGCCTTGCTGCGCGCCGGGCTGCCGCTGGAGGAGGTTCTCTCGCTGACCGCGGACCAGGCCGGTTCGAAGCGGGTGACGCGGCCGCTGGCGGCCATCCGGGCGCGTGTGCTGGAGGGCCAGTCGCTGTCCGAGGCCATGGCCGAGCAACCGGCGCTGTTCCCTGCCATGTATACGCGATCGGTGGCCGCCGCCGAGCAAGCCGGTAGACTGGAATCGGTCGTGGCGCGCCTGGCCGAGCACGCCGAGCGAAGACTCGCGCTATCGCGCAGCCTGGCGGTCGCGCTGGTCTATCCGGTGCTGCTGACGCTGATCTCGCTGGCCGTGGTCTGGGGTCTGCTCGCCTTCGTCGTGCCGCGCGTGGTCGGCGTGTTCGAGTATTCCAGCCAGGAACTGCCCTTGATGACGACGAGTCTGCTGGCGATTTCCGATTTCATCGGCGGCTACGGGCTTTGGGTGATCGCGACTCTGGTCGTGGTCGTGGTCGGAGCATGGGCGATCTTCCGGCAGCCGGGGCCGCGACTCTGGCTCGACCGCAGCATGCTGCGCCTGCCGCTGGTGGGCGCGCTGGTGCGCGCATACGCCGCCTCGCTGTTCGCGCGCACGCTGGCCATCCTCGTCGGCAGCGCCGTGCCGGCCGTCGAGGCACTGCGAGCGGCCGCCGAAGTGGTGCCAAACCGCAAGGTGCAGGTCGATCTCGAGGCCGCCGCGGCCCGGGTGCGCGAGGGCGCGTCCATTTCGGCGGCGATGCAGCCCATCGCCTGGCTGCCGCCGCTGACGCGGCGGCTGATCCACGGCGGCGAGCAGGCCGGCGAACTCGGCGAGATGCTGGAGCATGCCGCGGCATTGCAGGAATCCGACCTGGCCGACACCGGCCAGGTGCTTCTGGCCGTGCTGCAGCCCATCCTCATTCTGCTCGTGGGACTCATCGTGCTCTACATCGTGCTGGCGATCCTCCTGCCCATCATGAGCCTGAGCCAGTTGCTGTCGTGAACCGGGCGCCTCTTAGATCATGATCCGGTTCGAACACGTGGCCAAGCGCTATCCGGGCGGAGTACAGGCGCTGTCGGACGTCAATTTCGAGCTGAAGCGCGGTGAAATGGCGTTCCTGACGGGCCATTCCGGCGCCGGCAAGTCCACGCTGCTGCGGCTGATCGCGCTGCTGGAACGCCCCAGCCGGGGACAGCTTCTGTTCGACGGCCGGAACATCGGACGGCTGGCGGCGCGCCAGATTCCGCGTCTGCGACGGCAGGTCGGCGTGATTTTCCAGGACCACAAGCTGCTTACCGACCGCAAGGTGCTGGACAACGTCGCGCTGCCGCTGCTCATCGCCGGTCTGTCGTGGGGCGAGATCCGGCGCCGCGTGCGTGCAGCGCTGGACCTCGTCGGGCTTCGCGACAAGGAAAACACCCGCATTCCCGCGTTGTCCGGCGGCGAACAGCAGCGCGTGGGCATTGCCCGGGCGATGGTCGGCAAGCCGCCGGTGCTGCTGGCAGACGAGCCCACGGGCAATCTCGACCCGGCGCTGTCGGCCGAGTTGATGCAATTGTTCTGCACGCTGAACGAGCTCGGCACGACGGTGTTGATCGCCACCCACGATCTCGACCTCGTGCAACGGCTGGGGCGGCGCACGCTGGTGCTCGAACGTGGCTGCATGGTCGATGACCGGGAGTGGCCGGCGTGAGCGATCGAAGGCGGGCAGATTTCCGGGCCTGGTTCCGCAGGCACGGATACAGTCTGATGTCGTCCATCGGCACGCTGGTGCGCAATCCGCTGACCAGCGCGCTGACGATCTCGGTGCTGGCGATCGCGCTGATGCTGCCGCTGGGGCTGAACACGGCCCTGGTCAATCTCGAGCAGCTCCACCGGGAGTTCGATCGGCTGGACAGCATCAGCGTCTTCCTGGAGCTCGACGTCGAGCGCGCCGAGGCGCGGCGCATCGCGTCGGGCATCTCGCAGTGGCCCGACGTGGTCGCCGTGGACCCGGTGAGCCCGGAAGAGGGGATGCAGGAACTGTCCGGGGCCACCGGAGTCGAGGATTTCGATTTCGGCGATGCGCCGCTGCCCTGGGTGCTCGAGGTCGCACCCACGGACAGCGTGGTGCCGTCGGAGCTGGCCGGCAAGCTTCGACGGGCCGAACGCGTGGACCTCGTGCTCGTCGACCTCGAGTGGGTGCGGCGGTTGGACGCGATCCTGGCGCTGTTCTCGCGTCTGGTCGAACTGCTGGCGGTACTTTTCGCCGCCAGCGTGCTGTTCGTCATCTCCAACACCATACGTACCGAGGTGCAGCGTCGGCACGAGGAGATCGAGATCCTGTCTCTGGTCGGGGCCACGCCGGGCTACATCCGCCGCCCGTTCCTGTATTCGGGGCTGTGGATGGGCCTGATCGGTGCCCTGGCGGCATGGTTGATCGTCCATGCGGGCCTCTGGCTGCTGCAGGGTCCCGTCTCCGAGCTGGCTGCGAGCTACGGCACGCCCATGGAACTGACGGGTCCTTCGCCGGTCATGCTCGCGGCGATGATGTCCGGGAGCGGATTTCTCGGGATCACCGGTGCCTGGGTTGCGGTCTCTCGCCAGCTCGCGCACATCAATCCCTGAAAAATCAGCGGCTTGGGAATCGCGGAACTTTTCCACAGGCACCCCGGTCGAACTTGGCGAATGGAAAGCGGACCGATTTACTCCGGATTTGAGATCCGGAGTCGATTTTGCTAGAATTGCAGGGTTCTAAAGGAGAAAGGATTTCATGTCGAAGGATCTCGTACCAAGTCATCTGCTTGCCCCGGCCGGAACGGGCTCGCTGGATTCCTACATCCAGGAGGTCAATCGCGTCCCGGTGCTCAGCCTTGACGAGGAGCAGACCCTCGCACGGAAGTTCCAGGACGACGACGACCTGGACGCCGCCAGGATGCTGGTGATGTCCCACCTGCGCTTCGTCGTGCACGTCGCGCGCGGCTATTCCGGGTACGGCCTGGCGCTGGGCGATCTTATCCAGGAAGGCAACATCGGCCTGATGAAGGCCGTCAAGCGCTTCGACCCGGATCAGGGCGTGCGACTGGTGTCGTTCGCGGTGCATTGGATCCGCGCCGAGATCCATGAATTCGTGCTGCGCAACTGGCGGATCGTCAAGGTCGCGACGACGAAGGCCCAGCGCAAGCTGTTCTTCAACCTGCGCAAGTCCAAGAAGCGGCTGGGCTGGTTGAACCAGGCCGAGGTCAACGCCGTGGCCGAGGATCTCAACGTCAAGCCCGAAGTGGTCATGGAAATGGAATCCCGGCTGTCCGGTCAGGACGTGGGCTTCGACCTGACCACCGACGACGATGACGACAAGCCGTACCTGGCACCGGCCGCGTTCCTAGAGTCCGGCATGGATTCGCCCGACGTCGCCACCGAGGCGCAGGACCTCGAGGACCACTACCACGGCATGCTGTTCGAGGGCATCGACGAGCTGGACGATCGCTCGAAGGACATCATCCAGTCGCGCTGGCTTCTGGAACCCAAGATCACGCTGCAGGAACTGGCCGACAAGTACGGCGTCTCGGCCGAGCGCATCCGGCAACTCGAGGCGGCGGCGCTGAAGAAGCTCAAGGCGCATTTCTCGGCGTAACAAAGCCCGCCTGCTGGTTCCGGGATCGAGAGCCCCCGTTTCGGGGGCTTCTTCTTTTCCGGGTTCGCGTCGGGTCTCGTCGCGTCCGTCGATCAAGAAGAGTCAGAGCGAGCACCCTGAAATCCCCCATCGAACATCCTTCCCGCGAGCGGGAAGGGCCGGGGTAGGGCTGAATCCTGATGTCTAGTCTTCTGAAACACGACATCAGCCGGGTTTCTCGTTGCCGGCTACGACGTCCGCAGCCGGTGCGCAAGCGCTAACGGTGGCCGTCGAACGAATCGGCGGGCTCGACGTCGGAAACCTCCTTGGCCGCGCGACGTGATCGCGGCCTTGATCGCCTTCGCGGCTCCGTGGTTGGCCTCGGCATTGCTGCTTCGTGCGGCTGTCCGGTCGGAGCCCGGCGGCGCGGAACCGGGTCCGGCCGGCTACACTTCCCGTTTCATTCGACCCGTGGACCGAGTCTTCCGATGAACCCCTTCGTCACGCATCTGGAGTGCAGCCTCGAAGGCACGCACTACGAAGCCGGTCGTGCGCACCGGCTGTCCGACGCCGGTCGGCCGCTGCTGGTCCGCTACGACCTCGAATCCGTCCGTACCTCCGCCGATCGCGACGAGATCGCGGCCCGCGGCGGCGGATTCTGGAAATGGCGCGAGCTGCTGCCGCCCGGCGATGCCGATGCGGTGCCCCGACTCGGGGAAGTCGATACGCCCATGCTCGGCCTGTCCGGGGCGCCCGGGCTGCTCGTCAAGGACGAGGGTCGACTGCCGACCGGTTCGTTCAAGGCCAGGGGGCTGGCGCTGGCCGTCGCCATGGCCCGGGAGCTCGGCCTGGAGAAGCTCTGCATGCCTTCGAACGGCAACGCCGGAGCGGCGCTGGCCGCGTACGCGACACGCGCGGGCCTGAAGTCGCTGGTCTATTGCCCGGCCGATACGCCGCGGATGAACATCGATGAGACCCGGTTGTGCGGCGCCGAGGTCGTCGAGATCGACGGCTATATCGACGATTGCGGCCGGCTGCTGGCCGAGCGCGCCAACGCGGAAGGCTGGTTCGACGTATCGACGCTGAAGGAGCCGTACCGGCTGGAAGGCAAGAAGACGATGGGCCTGGAACTGGCCGAGCAGTTCGGCTGGAAGCTGCCCGACGCCATCTTCTATCCAACGGGCGGAGGCACCGGGCTGATCGGCATGTGGAAGGCGTTCGCCGAGCTCGAGGAACTGGGCTGGATCGAGGGTCCGCTGCCGAGGATGTTCGCCGTCCAGGCCGAGGGTTGCGCGCCGATGGTGCGTGCCTGGGAGGCCGGCGAAGAGTTCGCCCAACGCTGGGAGAATGCCCGCACGGCCGCGGCGGGCATCCGCGTGCCGCAGGCCGTCGGCGATTTTCTCATCCTTCGCGCAGTGCGGGAATCGGGCGGCAGCGCCGTTGCGGTGGCCGAGTCGGACATCGAACGCGCCTGGATCGAACTGGCGCGCAACGAGGGCGTTCTGATGTGCCCCGAGGGCGCGGCCACGTACGCGGCATGGCAGCGGATGGTCGAGGCCGGCGATATCGATCCGTCGATGCGCTCCATACTGTTCAATTGCGCCACCGGCCTCAAGTATTCGTTGCCGCGACCGGATTGAAGGTCGCGGAAATTGATCCGACCGGGTATCGACGGGGATGCGCTATCGGTAGAATTGCGTGAAGCGTTGATCGCAAAGGGGTGGCAGTTTGGATCGGCTTCACACCCAAATCGCCGAGCTTCTCTCCGAGCACGGCAGGATTCCGCCGGCCGAGGCGGAAGGACTCGTCGACACGGCCAGGGCCGAGGGGCATGGCGAAGCGTGGTTCTGGGCGGAGGTGGACGCGATCGCCGCTGCCGACCCGAAGCTGGCCTCCAGGCGCCGGCTCGTCGTGGCGATACGGAATCGGATCCAGTTGCTCGGCGATGGCTTCGATGCCGAGCACGTCGTCGAGAGGCATCGCGAGCAGGCCCAAGCGCTGGGCTGGAGCGGGGATCATCTGCGGGCGCTCGTCGCGCAGCTCGGGCGGGAGCTCGGCGTCCGAGCCGCCTCCGGACCCTCGAATCGTCGCCGAACGGGCAATCCGCTTCGTGAGCGAGCCGTGTTGATCGCCGGCTCGGCGATTCTTTTCCTGGTCGTCATCGCCTTTGCCGTGCTCCGATGGACCGTTCCCGCCGGACCGGACGATCCGCAGTCCGATGCCCGAGCGTCCGAGTCGGCCTCCAGCGCCGGCACGATGGGCCGGGGCGACAGGAACTGGATGAATGAAATCCGGACGGTGCTCGAGGACCTGGAATATGCCGCGACATTCGAAGGCGCGGTGGACGAGGAAACACGCCGCCTCATGGCACTGTTCGAGCGCGGCGACGGAGATGCGGTGGCGGGTCCGCAATTGCTCGCGGTTCTTCGACGCGGGTTGCGCGATGCCGAAGCGCCCGTGTGGCGTGCGGTTTCGCGCGAGCCTTCACTGGATTCGATGCAGCGGTTTCTCATGGTGTATCCCGACGGCGAGTATTCCACCCGCGCCGCGGCTCGGCTCGATGAATTGCGCGAGGGACAGGCACGGGCGCAGCGCGTGAGGCAGGTACAGGAGCAGCTGGTTCGCCTCGGCCGCGAGATCGACGTTTCCGGTGAACTCGATGCGGCGACGCTCGAGGAACTGGCTGTCTTGCACGCTGCGCTGGAGCGTGACGGAGTGCCGGAAATCTCGCCGGCGCTGGTCGAGGAGCTGCGATCGCTCGACCATTGGCCGCGCCGCGCCGGCGACGTCTTCTCCGAATGCGCAGGATGCCCGTACATGGTGGTGGTTCCGGCCGGGCGTTTCCGCATGGGCAGTCCGTCCGACGAGCCCGGCTCCGAGGCCAACGAGCGTCCAGTACACGAGGTGCGCGTCCCGAAATTCGCGCTGGGCCGGACCGAAGTCACCTTCGAGCAGTGGGCGGTCTGTGTCGAGGACGGCGGCTGCGATTTCGTGCCCCCGGATCAGGGCTGGGGCCGCGAAGGGCGCCCGGTCATCAACGTATCCTGGGCCGACGCACTGGCCTACCTGCGCTGGCTGTCGCGCAGGACCGGCCACGACTACCGTCTGCCCACCGAGTCCGAATGGGAGTACGCGGCGCGCGCCGGGACGTCCACGCGCTTCCACACGGGCGCTTGCATTACGTCCGAGCAGGCCAACTTCGACGGCCGCCGCCCATCGAGAGGCTGCCCCGAAAGTGTCACGCGACGGCAGACGGTGCCGGCGGCCTCGTTTCCGCCGAACGCGTTCGGCCTGTTCGACATGGTCGGGAACGTGCGCGAATGGACCCGCGATTGCTGGAACGACGACTATCTTGGCGCCCCTTCGGACGGCAGCGCATGGCTGACCGGTGACTGCAGTCGGCCCGTGCTCCGCGGCGGTTCATGGCAAGGCACCGAGCGCTCGGTACGCTCGGCAAACCGGACCCGTCCGTCCGGGGCATTCACCGATGCGCGCACGGGTTTCCGACCTGCGCGCGATCTCGAGCCGGTTCCGTTACGATCCGCCCCCTGAGGCTTTATCTGCCCGCGATCTCATGGCCGACTGTCGCTACGTGACCGATTATCCCGCCCTGGTCCGCCACCGCCGGGAAGAGCGCGAGGCAGCGAGGTCGCGTCACCGGCGGCTGGTGGTCGCCGTTCCCGTCGTGACGGTCGTGGCATTTGCCGCCTCCTACGTCGGTCTGCCGCTGGCGCTGCTGGTCGCGATGATCGGGGCGGGAGTGGTCTTCTTTCTCGCGCTGCCGGGCGCCTCGTCGGTGCCGCCCGGTGACCTGGCCGGCGTGGAGGGCGAGATCGCCGCACTCGATCGGCTCAGGGCGATGCCCGACGACTTCCGGATATTCAACCGCGTGCAGTTGCCCGACGTCGAACTGCCCGGGGGGCGGCGGGAACTCGATTTCATCGTCACCGGGCCGACCGGCCTTTGGGTCGTCGAGGTCAAGAACACGCCCGGGCTGGTCCATGTTCTACCGGAGCGGCGGCACTGGCCGTTGGCTCGACGCGCCGGTTGCGGCAGCAGTCCGAGCTGGAATGCCGTGGAAAACCCGGTTCCGCAGATTCAGGCGCAGGTGCGCGCGCTGCGACGCTGGCTACTGCAACAGGGCGTCGCGGCAGAACCCGAAGGCATCGTCTGCTTTGCCAATCCCGAAGTCGCGCTCCGTGATGCCCAGGCATCGCCCGTGCCCGTACTGGTCCGGGAGCAGCTCGACGGTTTCATTCGCGGCTGGCAAGGGCAGGCGGAGGTCGCGCCGGCAGCGGATGCGCTTGCCGCACTGGTCGGTTCGCCTTCGGGCCGGACGCCGCGTGCGGCCTGACCGGGACCGGGATCGGAACATCCATCGGCCATCGATCAGTTAGAGTGAACGAGTCGGTCACGTCGAGTTTTCAATGAACGAACAAGCATCCAACCGGAAACCACCGGACTTTCGGGATCTGGGTTGCCGCGAGTGCCTGCGCGCCGAACCGCTGGGTTTCGATTTCAGCATGGCCTTCCAGCCGATCATCGACCTGGCTGCCGACGAGGTGTTCGCCTACGAGGCGCTCGTGCGTGGCCCCGGCGGAGAGTCGGCCGGCACCGTGTTCGAATCCGTCGATGCCTCGAACCAGTACCGGTTCGACCAGGTCTGCAGAGTCAAGGCCATCGAGCTGGCCGCCCGGCTGGGCATCGAGTGCTATCTCAGCATCAATTTCATGCCGAACGCCGTCTACACCCCCGAGCGGTGCATCCGCACGACGCTGAAGGCAGCCCGGGAGTACGGCTTCCCGACCGAGCGCATCATCTTCGAGATCACCGAGAGCGAGCGCATCGAGCGCGTCGCGCATCTCAGGAACATCGTCACCCACTACCGCGAGATCGGTTTCCTGACGGCCATCGACGATTTCGGCTCGGGATTCGCCGGGCTGAACCTTCTGGCCGAGTTCCAGACCGACATCGTCAAGCTCGACATGGAACTTGTGCGCGACATCGATTCGGATCCGCCTCGCCAGGCCATCGTCCGCGGAATTCTCCAGACCGTCAGCGAGATGGAAATCCGGATGATCGCCGAGGGGGTGGAGACCGCCGCTGAACTGGCTTGCCTTCGGAACCTGGGCATCGAGCTGTTCCAGGGTTTCCTGTTCGCGAAACCCGCATTCGAACAGCTGCCGGACTACCATGTTCCGCAAACGGGAGCGTCTTAGGGAGGTTTCCAGGCATCCCCTGCCGTGTCCGGTGCGCTCGGACCGCCTGGGCGATCCCGACCCCCGGACCTGGCTACCGATTCGATCTCCTGATTCCCGGGATTCCAGCCGTTCCAGCCGTTCCAGCCTGGCTTCGTAGAAGTCGCGCTTGCCGGCCGAACGCGCGAGCTCCATCGCTCGGCTGACTGCCCGCTTCGCGTTCGTCTCGTGCCCCATCTCCAGCTCGGCCAGCGAGAGTTTCCAGTAGACCTCGTGCAGATACGGCGCGACCTGCCGCGCGCGCCGATAGAAGTCCCTGGCGACAGCGTGCTCGTCGGCGGACAGCGCCGCATCGCCCATTCGGGTCAGCGGATAGGGGTCCGGATCGGGCAGCGAGAGGATGCGCGCGTGCAGTCTGCGGACCCCGGCGTTTCGACCCTGCTCGGCTAGAAGGCGATGGAGATTGCGCAACGTGACGAGTTCGTCGCCGGAAAGCGCGAGCGAATGCAGGAAGAAGCGCTCGGCCACTCCGAGCGCTCCGGCACGCCGGTGCAAGACCCCGAGGAGGTTGTAGAGTCGCGCGCTGACCGGGTCGTGTGCCAGGCCCGCCGACGCGAGCGCGAACGAAGTGGCGGCGTCGCCGCGAGCAAGCGCCTCTGCCGCGAGGTTCTGGAACGTCAGTGCGGCGCTCTGCTCGGGCGGAAGCGTGCGCCCGCCAAGCGCGGGGCGGTCGGTGAAGTAATCGATGAGCACGTGCGGACGGAGCAGCATCAAGATTCCCGGAGTCGGGCGATAGGTCGGGTCGTACAAGCGGGAATGTACGTGATCGGCGCTGTAGATCACGCTGCCCTCCGACGAATACACCGGATTCGTGGTCGACAGGACCCACTCGCTCTCGACGTCGACAAGTTCAGCGATCGCCATGGTGACCAGCGCCAGCGACAGGCAGTTTCCCTGGCGACGTTGCAGCGTTTCCCTCGCGCCGAGGGTGCGCCGGCCGAGCACGACATCGTCCAGTCGTTCCTCGAGATAGTTCGCGACGCGCTGATGCGGTTCGAATTCCCTTTGTGCCGGCCCATCGTAGAACTGCAGAAAAGCGCGTTGCTGTGCCGGACTCAATCGGATCATGTCTTCGAAGCTCGGAATCCCGGCAGGATCTCCGAACAGCGCCGGGCGCGATCCGGGCGGGGATTCAGCCTGCTTGTTCGCGGCCACGACCGCGATCGTCGGCTTTTGAGATGGCGCCGAGCACGCGGCCAGTACCAACGTCGACACGACGATTCCGACGCGACCGATTCGGATGATCGAGGACAGGGTTTTTACTCGCGCAGCCCTCACGATTCTCCGACCGTGACGTCGACGCCGTTCCGGACGCCACTGTCCGGGGTCCACGCGTGGAGGCGCCAGGTGCCCGATGGCAGCAACAGGGGCAGCGATTCTCCGGGGTAGAGGAGTAGCCGATCCACCGGCAGTTCGTCCAGCGGTCGACCGGGTGCGCGGGCTTCGATGATGACGCGTGCATCGTCGGGCCGCAGCGCCGGTGGAACCGGCACTGCGATATCGCCGATAACGCGCCGCCAGGACGGACGCCCGTCCTCGAAGACCAGCGAAGGATGGGCGACGAAGAGGTCGATCGCGCCTTCGGCGAGCACCGCGTCGCTGCCGTCGGCGAGTTGCAGCCCGGAGAGCGCGTCGGCCCGGTCTGCGTCGTCCACCGAGCAGTGGGTCTGCGACACCGTGAGCGGATCGATGCCGGTCTTTCGCTTGAGTCTGGCCGCGAACCACTCGATCTCGCGACCGAAATTGTTCACCGGTGCTTCCAGCGCGTGCGAGTAGCCGACGTGAACGAGTATGCGGGCGTCCGGGTCATCCGCCAGTACATCGGCGATCAGGTTCTCGGCCTGGGCCTCCTCGCGCGCGACGACCTTGTCTGCGGTGTCGGCGTCGTCGTCGATGCGCTGATGGTCGCGGATCTCGTAGGCAACGAAGCGATAGCCGGCTTCGTCCAGCGCACGGAGTTCGCGAGCGAATATCGGTTCATCGGAATAGTGGCCCAGCGAATCGGTGACGGTGCCCTGACGACGCTCTTGCAGCGCCTCTGCCGCAAACGTCTCGGCCGCGAACACGTCGAAGTCGTCGGCCAGTGCCAGTCCCACTTCACGAATCACCCAGCGATGCAGCGGCTGGTCGTGGGCCTCGTTGACGATGACGATCTGCGCGTCCTCGGCTTTTGCCGAGATCGTTTTCACGGGCGCGCCGGGCAGCGGCGGGCAGCGCCCGGAAACGGCATTGTCCGGTGCGTATCGCACGGCGAGGTCTTCCCGGCCCGCGAACGGGAACAGCTGGATCGCGACCGCGCGCTCCATGCGCTCGGGCTTCCAGTCCTCGAGCGTTTCCGGCAGTCGGTCGAACAGCATGATGACGGGATCGGGAGCGGGGTCATCGTCGCCGTTGTCGCCATAGAGATTCTCCTGCCCGCCGACCGCAGCGGTCCATGTCAGCGCAGCGAGAGCGAAGAACAGGGTCCGGTACGGCCCGACTCGGTCACTCGTCGGCATTCCCGATCCTGTCCTGGGTGCGCAGCTCGAAGTCGCTTGCATCGTGGCGTTCGAGCAATTGCATCGACGGCTCCCCGAAAGGCCGGTTGACCATGCGTCCGCGTGTGACCGCTGGCCGGTCATCGATGGCCTTCGACCAGCGTTGCACGTGCTCGTAGCTTTCGACCTGCAGGAACTCGGCGGCATCGTATAGCCGGCCGAGCACGAGTTGGCCGTACCAGGGCCAGATCGCGATGTCGGCGATGGTGTAGTCGTCGCCGGCCATGTAGCGATGCTCGGCGAGGTGGCGGTCCAGCACGTCGAGCTGGCGCTTGACCTCCATCGTGTAACGATCGATCGGATACTTCAGCTTGACCGGCGCGTAGGCGTAGAAATGCCCGAAGCCGCCGCCGAGAAACGGCGCGCTGCCCATCTGCCAGAACAGCCAGTTCATGCATTCGGTGCGCGCCGGCAAGTCCTCGGGCAGAAACGCGCCGAACTTCTCGGCGAGGTAGAGCAGGATGGACCCGGATTCGAAGACCCGCTGCGGCGGGTCGGCGTCGTGATCGACCATCGCCGGGATCTTCGAGTTCGGGTTGATCGCGACGAAACCGGAGGCGAACTGGTCGCCCTCGCCGATGTCGATCAGCCATGCATCGTATTCTGCGCGGTCGAACCCATGCTCCAGCAGCTCCTCGAACATCACCGTGGCCTTGACGCCGTTGGGCGTGGCCAGGGAATAGAGCTGGTGAGGATGCTCGCCGACCGGGAGTTCCCGGTCATGCGTCGGACCGGCCACCGGGCGGTTGATCTTCGCGAACTTGCCGCCGCTTTCGGATTCCCACTTCCAGACCCTCGGTGGCGCGTATTCGGTGTCTTCGCTCATTTGTCCGCTCCGTGTCGCGATCTTCACGGCAGTATACGGATCGGACCGTCGTCGTCCGGTCGGGCTTGCAGTGATTCAGCGGTTCGCCCACTTCCGCGCCATCCGCAGTATGGATTCATCCGGGGCGTACCGGTGGATCTCGTCGATCGAAACCCATTGCAGATCGTGCGACTCGTCGGTGACCGTGTATTTGCGGCCCGACGTGCTGATGAACGCGTAGCGGACATCGAAATGGGCGTGGCGAGGATCGTGGCGCCGCGCGGGAATCTCGTGGATATCGATATCCAGGATTTCCGGAGACAGCACCTCGACGGCCAGCCCGGACTCTTCCTCGGCCTCGCGCCGGGCCACGGCAAGCGTATCCGGGTCGCCGTCGCAGTGGCCGCCGGGCTGTACCCAGATATCGAGCTTGCGGTGATGGGTCAGCAACACGTCGGAGCGGTCCGGATCCAGCAGCCACGCCGAGCCGGTCACGTGCCCGGCCCAGCAGTCGCGGTCGAAGCAGTTGGGGTGACCGTCGAGAAGGGCAAGGAACCGGTCGACGGTCTCGGTCTCGTTCGGATGCCGACTGCGATAGTCGGCCAGCTGGTCCGCGAGGGCCGCGGTTTCGGAGGGTGGGCCGCTCAAGCCGTGACCTCTCGCCATCGCTCCATCGCGTCGTCGACGGCGGCCCGGTACAGCCGTTCGCCGTGCTCGACGCTGGCCAGTCCCGGGTTGGAGCCGATGCGGCCGTCGGGAAAGGTCGCGCGATAGCCCGCGGCGTCGCGGATGTCGCCGTCGGGTGCCTGTTCGGGTTCCAGCCGATCGTCGCGGGCGCGATCCGGGTGGGCATACCACGTCAGCGAGACCTCAGACGGCGTGGCGTGCGAACCCTCGGCGTCGCCGAAGAGTTTGGCGGAAAGCCGCTTGGCCCGCGCGCCCTGGAACCAGTTGAAGAGATCCAGCCGGAGTCCCGACTCGTGCCCCGAGAGACTTGCGTCCGCGTAGAGATCCGCGAACGCGGCATTGACCGTCGCGATGTTTCCGCCGTGGCCGTTGAGGAACAGGAAACGCCGAAATCCCTGCACCGACAGCGATTCGACCACGTCGCGGATCACGGCCATCAGCGTGGCCGGGCGCAGCGTGATCGAGCCAGGGAACGAGAGGTGGTGCTGGGCCATCCCGAGGGACAGCGTGGGGCCGACCAGAACGCCCCGTTCCGACAGCCCCCCGGCAATGGTCTCGGGACAGATCGCGTCGGTGCCGATCAGCCCGGTCGGCCCGTGCTGTTCGGTCGATCCGATCGGAATCACGATGCCGTCCCGCTCTTCCAGCCACTCCTCGATCTCGGGCCAGGTGGACAACTGCAGTTTCATCTGGAACTTCCTCCATTCGAATGCGATTCAATCGTCCGGAATTCCCATGATCGTTTCCCCACCCCGGCCGACCCCGCGAGCGCGGGACGGTGCGGGAAGTCGCGATCGCGGTACTTCCGCTCGTGCCGGAGAGCCGAGACGCGAGCCGGATCACGGAACCGGAAAATCAACAAACCAAAGAGCCGAACAACGTAATAACGTAATAACGAATTTACCGCCCCTTGAACTCCGCGTCTCTCCGCTCGAGAAACGAACGGATGCCTTCCTGCACGTCCTCGCTTTCCATCACCGGCTTCAGGGAGGTGAACAGCTCGCGCTTGGCGGCATCGTGGCCCTGCAGGCGCGCGAGTCGCGACGAGGCCAGGCTGCCGCGTACGCCCAGCGGCGCCGCGCTCGCGATCCGGTCTGCCAGTTCCAGTGCGACGGCGAACTGGTCGCCTGGGTCGACCAGCTCCTGCACCAGCCCCCATTCGTAGGCCTGCCTGGCCGTCCATTCGTCACCGGTGAGCAGGTAACGCTGCGCGTTGGCCCAGCCGATCTCCTCGGGCAGCCGGAACGTCGCGCCACCGCATGCGAAGATGCCGCGCTTGACCTCCAGCTGCGCGTAACGCGCGTCGTCCGCGGCCACGCGGATATCGGCGTTGAGCATCATCTCGACGCCGCAGGTGAAGCAGATGCCTTGCGTCGCGAAGACCAGGGGCTTGGTCAAAGGATTGCCGGTGACGAAGAACGGGTCGATTTCGCCTTCGTCAAGAGGCATGCCCTCTCCCCGGGCAAGGACCTCGGCCCAGTCGTCGAGTTCGAGGCCGGACGTGAAATGCGCACCTTCGGCATAGACCAATCCGACCCGGAGTCCGTCCTCGCGATCCAGTCTCCCGTAGGCGGCGGCGATGTCGTGATACATCTCGCGGTTCATCGCGTTCACTTTCTCGGGCCGGTTCAGCCCGATCAGCAGCACGTGGTCACGAACTTCGACGTCGATCAGCGGCATGCGGAACTCCTTATCGTCGGCATGGGATTCATGTTAGCCGCGGACGGGCGGACGCGGCAGACAGCGCACGCCGGCGATATTCGGAAACGTTGCCGAGGTCGACCGAGGGATCGCCGAGCCGCGGGTCGCTCAGAACCTCCAGGAAGCGGTCGAACTCGGGATGATCGGGCCGCCAGATGCAGCGGACGTTGAACTCTGCGGTGGTCCAGGTCCCCCAGTTCATCAGCAGCGAAAAGCCGACGCGGTCGGCTCCGAGTTCGCGGCCCAGATCGACGAACGCCGGCATCTCGCGGTAGTTGGCCTGCTGGACGACGAAGTCCAGCTTCAGGAAGCGTAATTGGCCGGCTGCGCGCTGGCGCCCAAGCGCTCGCACGTTGTCGATCAGCGTCGCCCAGTGGCCGCCGCGCCGGGTGATCGCATAGGTTTCCGGCGTCGCGGCGTCGAACGAGACGATGACGTCGGTGATGTTGTCGCGGATCCGGTGCATGCGCTGCCAGTTGCGCGGGGTCAGCAGAACGCCGTTGGTCTGCAGGCTGATCTCGAGATTCGGAAAGTCGGCGCCGTCGAGGCCGTAGAGGAAATCGCGAAACACCCGGGATGCGAACGGATCGCCCGAGCCGGTAACGCTGACGCGGAATCGCCGGTCCGTGGGTCGTGAAAACAGCGAATGGACGATCCGATCCTGAAGGTGTGCCCGTTTCGCATAGGCCCGGCCCCCGGTATGGTTGATGCGCTCGGTCCGGCAGCTCGGGCAATAGAGGTTGCAGGAGGCGTCGTTGCAGAGGTTGATGAACGTCGGCGGCTCGCCCAGTTCGGTCCGGTGATGCTCGATGGCGTCGGCGAAGCGCGGATCGTCCGCGGCCTCGGCGAGCGTCGGCAGCGAGTCGTTCTGGATATAGGGACAGATCCTGTGATCGCAGTGGCGGAAGCTGCCGTCGAGGATGCTCTCGCGTATGCTTCTGGCCGACGGCGAATTCCAGATCTCGTCCAACGATTGGCGCTGGAGGTTGCCGATGGATTTCGGGAGCCAGGCGTTGCAGCAGGGATGAACGTCGCCGCTCTCGTAGACATCGACGTGCGAGAACGGGTTGCCGCAGAACCGACCGGTGAGGTCCTTTGCGGGGTTCAGGGCCGCCCGCGTGTCGTGCCGCCCCCGGCGGAGCACACGGCCCGCACGCCGCACGGCGCGGTCGATCCAGCGCTGGAGTTCCATGGCGCGGAGCGTAGCACTCCGATCGCTCCGACGGTGGCCGTCGCCGGGCGGGCACGGATCGCCGGCGGTGGAAACGGAGCGAACTGGTAGACTAGCCGTCTTTCGTTGAATCAATCGTCAAGCAGGAAATCGACATGCCCTACAAACACGTCAAGCTGCCGGACGGCGGCACCCGGATTACGGTCGAGAACGACCAGATGAACGTGCCCGACGAGCCGGTGCTCGGCTACATCGAGGGCGACGGCATCGGCGTCGACATCACCCCGGCCTGCCTGAAGGTCTGGGACGCGGCCGTCGAGAAGGCCTACGACGGCAAGCGAAAGGTCCACTGGGCCGAGTTGTTCCTGGGCGAGAAGGCTGCCGGGAAGTACGACGGCGATTACTTTCCGGAAGAAACGCTGGAGGCCATCAAGGAACTCGTCGTGGCCATCAAGGGTCCGCTGACGACGCCCGTGGGCGAGGGTTTCCGGTCGTTGAACGTATCGCTGCGCCAGACGCTGGACCTCTATGCCTGCGTGCGGCCGGTCAAGTACTACGCCGGCGTGCCGTCGCCGATGAAGAAGCCAGAGGACTTCGACGTCGTGATCTTCCGCGAGAACACCGAGGACGTCTATTCCGGCATCGAATTCGAGTCGGGAACCCCGGAGAACGAGAAGCTGGCGAAGTTCCTGCGCGAGGAAATGGGCGCGAAGTTCTTCGAGGGCGCGGGGTTGGGCGTCAAGCCGGTTTCCGCCGAGGGTTCGAAGCGTCTCGTGCGCAAGGCGATCGAGTACGCCATCGAGAACGAGCGCGAGTCGGTGACCCTTGTGCACAAGGGCAACATCATGAAGTTCACCGAGGGCGCGTTCCGTAAGTGGGGCTACGAGGTCGCCGCCGACGAGTTCGGCGACAGGACGATCACCGAGGACGAGCTGTGGGACGAGTACGACGGCAAGCGTCCCGAAGGCAAGATCGTCATCAAGGACCGCATCGCCGACATCATGTTTCAGCTGCTGCAGCTGCGACCCGGCGAGTTCGACGTGATCGCGACGATGAACCTCAACGGCGACTACCTCTCCGATGCCGCGGCCGCCTCGGTAGGCGGAATCGGAATCGCGCCGGGCGCCAACATGGCCGACCATGTCGCCGTGTTCGAAGCCACCCACGGCACCGCGCCGAAGTACGCCGGCCAGGACAAGGTCAACCCGTCTTCGCTGCTGTTCTCGGGCGTGATGATGTTCGACTACATCGGCTGGCCGGAAGTCGGACGGCTCATCGAGCGGGCATTCGAGAAGGTCGTCGTCGACGGCAAGGTGACCTACGATTTCGCGCGCCAGCGCGACGACGCCACCGAGGTGTCGACCTCGGGCTTTGGCGATGCGCTCGTCGAGGCGATCCGGAACGATTGACATGGTCTGGGCCGAGGCCCGAGCCGCGTTGTCGGAAACCGACCCGGCCGAGAAGTGCCGGCGGGTCGATGCGCTGTGGACCGCCCTCGGAGATTCGACTCCGTGCGCACCCCCGGCTGAGGATCCGCCCCGTGCCGGGCGACCCGACCGGCCGGAGCTGGTGCACCCGTCGCAGGTGCCGCGGCGCAGGCTGGGCAGCCCGGAAGGGCGGGCCGCCTTGCTGCACGCCGTCGCCCACATCGAGTTCAACGCGATCAACCTGGCGCTGGACGCGGCACTGCGATTCCGCGCCATGCCGGCCCGATTTCACCGTGACTGGCTGAGTGTGGCCCGGGACGAAGCACGGCATTTCCGCCTGCTGACCGACCGCCTCGCCGGTCTCGGAATCGTCTACGGCGATTTTCCCGCGCACAACGGGCTCTGGGAAATGGCCGAGAAGACCGCGCATGACCCGATGGTGCGAATGGCTCTGGTGCCGCGCGTGCTCGAGGCACGCGGGCTGGACGTGACGCCGGGCATGATCGAACGGCTGCGCCAGGCAGGAGACCAGCGCTCGGTGGAATGCCTTGAGATCATCCTCGAGGAGGAAGTTCGTCACGTCGCGATCGGAACGCATTGGTTCCGGTATCTCTGCGGCCAACGCGAACTCGAACCGGAGACGACGTTCCATCGACTGCTGCGCGAGTACTATGCCGACGGCCTGCGCGGACCCTTCAACCACGAGGCGCGTAGAGAAGCGGGCTTCACCGATGCCGAGCTCGCGGGGCTGGAATGTGTCTGACGGCCGAGCCGAGACCGGCGTTTCGACCACGAAGAGCACGAAGCACGCGAAGGTGAAAAGACGGGATCGTGAATCCCGAGGAACGGGCCACGTCCGAAGCAAACCGTCATCACGCCGGATTGCCATCCGGGAGTTTTCACTTCGTGTCCTTCGTGGTTCAATGTTTTTCGAGCGGGCACGTAACCGATACGCGATAACGGAGGTGGCCATGAATGAGCGCATGTCGACATGAAAATATCGATGAACCCGTTCCGGCGATCCATTCCGGTGCTCCTCTGCGCATTGGCATGGACGCTGCTTCCGATGACCGCCGCCGCTGACCGGCCGCTGGAGCTCGTCGACGACGTCGACCTGGTCCGCTACCAGGGGCTGTGGTACGAAATCGCACTGCTGCCGAACGAATTCCAGGAACAGTGCGTCGGCGAGACCACCGCCGAGTACACGCTGCTCGAAAACGGCCGCATCCGGGTCGTGAATCGGTGTCGCACGGCCGGTGGCGAGTTCGACCAGGTCGTCGGCCGGGCACGACGGCCCGATCCCGACCAGCCGGCGAAGCTGGAGGTCCGGTTCGCGCCGGGCTGGCTGGGTTGGCTTCCGTTCGTCTGGGGCGACTACCAGGTCATGGCGCTGGACGACGACTACCGATGGGCCATGGTCGGCGCACCGTCCCGGGAGTTCCTATGGATCCTGGCCCGGGAGCCGAACCTTCCCGAGGCGCGCATCGAAGCGTTGCTGGACGAGGCGCGCTCGCAAGGATTCGATAGCGACGCGGTCGAAAGAACGCCTCAGGATTGGCCGTGAGCATCGATACCGTCGTCATCGGCGCCGGATGGTCGGGCCTCAAGGCGGCAACAGAGTTGCACGAGGCCGGGCGCGAGGTCGTCGTGCTCGAGAAATCGCGCGGGCCCGGCGGTCGCAGCGCTTCGCGGCGTATCGACGGCCACCGGTTCGATCACGGCGCGCAGTATTTCACCGCGCGCAGCGCGGCGTTCGCGCGTCGGCTGCAGCAGTGGCGGGACGAGGACCTCGTCCAGCCCTGGAAACCGCGGCTGGCGGTCATCGGCGACCGTTCCGGTCACCACGATCCCGAGGAAACCGCCCGCTTCGTCGCGATGCCGGGGATGAACGGGGTGTGCCGAAACCTTGCCGATCCGCTGGACTGCCGATTCGGAGTGCGCGTCGCGTCGCTCGCGCACGACGGCAAATGGCGAATCGGGCTGGATGACGGCGAGTCCGTCGAAGCGCGTCGCCTGCTGATCACGGCGCCACCGGCCCAGGCGGCTGAACTGCTGGGCACCGCCGACCCGTTCCACGATAGGCTCGCGTCGGTCGAGTTCCGGCCGTGCATTGCCGCGATGCTGTCGTTCGAGACCGCGCTGGACCCGGGCTTCGACGCAGCGTTCGTCAACGACTCGGGCCCGCTGGCGTGGATCGCCCGTAATTCCAGCAAGCCCGGTCGGACCGGTAACGATTGGGTGCTGCACGCCACCGGGGAATGGTCCGAAGCGCACCTGGAAGACTCGTTCGACGACATGGCTCAACGGCTGGCGAACGCGTTTGCCGACGTTGTCGGGGAGGCGTTGCCGGCGTCCGCGATCCGCTCCGCGCACCGCTGGCGGTATTCGCAGGCCGCCGACCCGATCGACGAGGGGGCCCTGGTCGATTCCGACAGGAGGCTGGCGATCGCCGGCGACTGGCTGTCGGGCAGCCGGATCGAAGGGGCGTGGAGCAGCGGGCGAAAGGCAGGCCGGTGGCTGGCCGGCTCCTGACCGGGCCGGGCACGGTGTCTCGGTATTCGCAGGCGGGCCGCTACAATACGCGTCATGTCCGATGAATCTCCCGCTTCCGTGCTCGACGGTCGTGCCGTTGCCGACCGACTGATCGCCAACGTCGCACGTGCCGTCGAGGACGGCCGAAACCGCGGTGAGCGGCCTCCGGGCCTGGCCGTTGTGCTGATCGGCGACGATCCGGCCTCCGACATCTACGTCGGCAACAAGGTCAAGGCCGCGGCGCGCGCAGGCATCGAGTCGCGCGACTATCGACTGCCGCACGGATCGGACCAGAAAAGCCTCCTCGCGCTGATCGACCAGCTCAACGCCGACGACGAGATCGACGGGATCCTGGTCCAGCTGCCGTTGCCGTCGCACATGGACGAACACGCAGTCACCCGCAGGATCGACCCGGCCAAGGACGTCGACGGTTTCCACCCGCTCAACGTCGGCCAGCTGGCGTTGCGCAACCCCGGCCTGCGGCCGTGCACGCCGCGCGGTGTGATGACCATGCTGACCGCCTACGGCCTGGATCCCAAGGGTGCCCGGGCGCTGGTCGTCGGGGCCTCGAACATCGTCGGTCGGCCGCTGGCGCTGGAGCTGTTGCTCGCCGGCGCGACGGTCACGGTGGCCCATCGATTCACCCGCAATCTCGAATCGCTGGTGCGCGAGGCCGAATATCTGTTCGTGGCCGTCGGCAAGCCCGGCGTGGTCGATGCCGACTGGATCCGGTCCGGAACCGTGGCCGTCGACATCGGCATCCACCGCGACCCCGAGGGACGCGTGCGCGGAGACCTGGACTACGAGCAGGCCGCGAAGCGCGCTTCGTGGATCTCCCCGGTGCCCGGCGGCGTCGGCCCGATGACGGTCGCGACACTGATGCAGAACACCGCCGAGGCCGGCGGGCTGGTGGTGCTGTCACCATGATGCTGTTGCCGCGGGCGCTGGTCGCTCTGTCGTTGGTGCTGCCGCTGGCCGGCTGCGGTGCGCTGATCGATCGCGCGACCAGCAATTTCGCCGCTGATCTCGAGCAGGCCGTGATCAACTACGACACGCCGCTGGTCGTCGAGCGCGGTCTGCCGACGTTCCTGCTGATTCTCGAGGCCCGACTCCAGGCCGACCCCGACAGCGCCGATCTGCTGATCAACCTGTCTTCACTGACTTCGACGTATGCCGGCCTTTTCGTCGAGGATCCGGACAGCGCCCGACGCCTGGCGCGGCGGGCGCTGGATCACGCCGAGCGCGCCGCATGCGTAGAGGAAACCGTGCTATGCGAGCTCTCCGACGCCCCTTTTCCGGTGTTCGAGCAGGCCGTCACCGAACTGAAACCCGGCGATGTTGAAATCGCCTACGCACTGGGCACGGCATGGGTGACGTGGATCGCGTCGGCCGCCAGCGACTACAGCGCGTTGGCCGACCTGCCCAGGGCCGAACTTCTGCTCGAGCGCGTCGCCGAACTGGATCGCGGCCACGACGACGGCGCGGTCTGGCTCTACCTGGCGGTGCTGAACAGCCAGCGGCCACCGGCGGCGGGCGGACGTCCGGACCTCGCCGCGGAGTACTTCCGGCGCGCGCGCGAGATTTCCCGGGGGCGCAACCTGATGATCGACGTGTTCATGGCCGACGAGTACGCCCGCTTGGTGTTCGACCGCGAGCTGTTCGTCGAACTGCTGAACGGCGTATTGTCGGCGGATCCCGAGCAGCCGGGCTACGTGCTCGCCAACCGCATCGCGCAGGCCCGCGCCCGGGCGCTGCTCGGACAGACCGACGACATCTTTTTCTAGTCACATCTTCTTCCAGAAACCGATTCCGGGAATTTTCATGATCGCGAGAACGCTCGTACTCCTGCTCTTCATTGCAGCGGCTCCGGCCGCCGCCCAGCAACTCAAGATCGCCACGCTGGCGCCGGACGGCTCGAGCTGGATGAACGCGCTGAACGAGGCCGCCGAGGAAGTCGAGGAACGTACCGGAGGCGCCGTACGCACCCGTTTCTACCCGGGCGGCGTCATGGGCGGGTCGGACATGGTGCTTCGCCGCATGAAACTCGGCCAGCTGCAGGGCGGGGCGTTCACCGTCGGCGAACTCGCCACGCAGGTGCCCGAGACCAACCTCTATTCGCTGCCGTTCCAGTTCCAGGACGCCGGGGAGCTCGAGCCGCTGCGCGAGGAGTTCGATCCCCTCATCCTCGAAGCGCTGAAGCGCGAGGGTTTCATTTCGCCAGCCATCGTCAACGGCGGCTTCGCCTACCTGTTCTCCACCGAGCGCATCGAATCCACCGAAGACGTGTCTTCGAACCTGCGCGTGTGGATTCCCGAGGACGACGACCTGAGCCGCCGGACGCTGGAGGAAGTCGGCGCGAGCGCCGTGCCGATGAGCCTGGCCGACGTCTACACGGCGCTGCAGACCGGCACGGTCAACACCTTCGCCAACACCATGTCCGGCGCCATCATCCTGCAGTGGCATACGCGCGCGAAGTTCATGCTGGATCTGCCGGTGCTGATGACCGCTGTCATCCTGGCCGTCGACCGCGACGCGTTCGAGCGCCTGGAGCCGGAGCATCGGGAGATCTGGCTCGAGGTCTTCGGCGAAACACTACGCGAGCAGGAAGCCCGGACGGTGGCCGAGAACCGCGATGCCCGCGACGCGCTGATCGAGGAGGGCATAACGATCGTCCAGCCCGACCCGGCGGACGTCGCCCAGTGGCAGCAAATCGCGCGGGACGTTCTCAACGAGATGCGCGCGGCCGGCGAATTCGAGGTGCCGGGGCTGGAACAGCTGCGCGAGCGGCTCGAAGGCATCCGCTCTCAATGAGCCGGTCAGGCGACGAGCAGCGTCAGCCGTTCGAGGCGACCCGGCTGCACGGCTGGGTCCGGGGCATCGAGATCGGCCTATTGGCGCTGATCTTTCTCGCCGTCGTCGGCGTCGGCCTCGCCCAGATCGTGCTGCGCAACTTCGCCGACAGCTCGCTGGTCTGGGCCGATGCGGCGATGCGGGCCGGCGTGCTCTGGATCGCGATGCTCGCGGCCGTGCTGGCTGCCGGGCAGGGCCGCCACATCAAGATCGACGTGTTGCTGCATCGGCTCCCGGAAAAGGCCAGGCCGTGGGTGCAGCGCGTCATGTACCTGCTCACGGCGCTGATCTGCATCGCGCTGGCCGCGGCCAGCGTCAGCCTGGTGCAGCTCGAGATCGCGATGAACGACATCGCCTTTCTGAAAGTGCCGCGGTGGCTGGTGCTGCTGATCATTCCGGTCGGATTCGCGCTCATGGGCTGGCGCTTCATGCGACGTGCATTCACGTTCCGTTCCGAACGGCGCGAGGGCCGCTGAATGCTGTTCATCGTCCTCGTGCTGCTGGCGCTGTTCGGCATGCCGCTGTTCGCGGTGATCGCGCTGGGCGCCCTGGCGGCGTTCCAGGAGCAAGGCCTGAACACGACGCTGGTCGTCATGGAGTTCCAGCGGATCGGCGAGTTGCCGGTGCTGGTCGCATTGCCGCTGTTCACGTTCGCCGGCGTGCTGCTTTCGCATTCGAAGACGCCCGGCCGGCTTGTGGACCTGACCCACGCGCTGTTCGGGTGGGTGCCGGGCGGGCTGGCCATACTCGGCCTCGGTCTGTTCGCGCTGATGACGGCGTTCACCGGGGCATCGGGCATCACGGTCGTCGCGCTGGGATCGCTGATGCTGCCGGCGCTGCTGCAGGCCGGTTACCCGGAGCGCTTCTCGCTGGGGCTGGTCACCGCCGGATCCAGCATGGGCGTGCTGTTCGCGCCGTCGCTGCCGCTGATCCTCTACGCAGTCGTCGCGCAGCAGGTGGCGCCGGGCGAGGGCGTCCGCATCGAGGAACTGTTCCTGGCCGGCATCCTGCCGGGGCTGCTGATGCTGCTGCTGATGGCCGGCTGGGCGATGTACAAGCGCACCAGCGTGCCGCGCGTCGAGATCGAGCGCCCGCCCCCGGGACGCAGCCTCAAGGCGGCGGCGTGGGAGCTGCCGCTGCCGTTCGTCGTGCTGGGCGGCATCTACGGCGGTTACCTGCTGGTCATCGAGGCCGCCGTCGTGACCGCGGCCTGGGTCATCGTCACGCTGGTCGCGATCCGGCGCGACATCCCGTGGCGAAAGCTGCCGGGCATCATCGCCGAGGCGATGGTGCTGGTCGGCGCCATCCTCGTCGTGCTCGGCGTGTCGATGGCATCGACCAACATCATGATCGACACGCAGGTACCACAGCGGCTGTTCGATACCGTCGAGCCGTGGATCTCGAACAAGTGGATGTTCCTGCTCGTCATCAACGTTCTGCTGCTGATCGTCGGGATGATCCTGGACATCTTCGCCGCGCTGGTGATCATGGCCCCGCTGATCATCCCCATCGCGCTGGCCTTCGGCGTCGATCCCGTGCACCTCGGCATCGTGTTCCTGGCCAACCTGCAGATCGGCTACTGCACGCCGCCGGTGGGCATCAACCTGTTCCTGGCCAGCCACCGCTTCGACAAGGACATCCTCGTCATCTACCGCTCGACGCTGCCGTTCCTGGGCTGGCTGCTGGTCGCGCTGCTGATCATCACGTGGTGGCCGGGGCTGAGTCTCTGGCTGGCGGGGCGTTCATGAACCGCGCCGTCCCGGTTACCGCCGGCCTAGCCGCCGGGCTCTGCTAATGTGGCAGGCGGTCGAACTATCGAGGTCGTCGGTCGATGCGCCCAGCTCGGTTTCTCCCAGTCGCTCTCGCGCTACTTTCCGCACTCACCGTGCACGCCGCTGATCGATCGGAGCGGGCTCGCGATCTCGGCATCGCGCCGGGTGTGCTGGAACCGGGACCGCTGAACGCGATCACCGACGTGGCCGGCGTGCAGGTCGGCCATCGCACGCTCGTGGAAGGCGACGATGTGCGAACCGGCGTCACCGCGATCCTGCCGCACGACCGCAACGTGTTCGCCGAGAAGATCCCTGCCGCGGTCCATACCGCCAACGGCTACGGCAAGGCGGCGGGCTTCGAGCAGGTGCGCGAACTCGGCAACCTGGAATCGCCGATCCTGCTGACCAACACGCTGAGCGTGGGCACCGCGCTGGAGGCCGGCGTTGCCTGGGTGCTGCGGCAGCCGGGCAATGGCGACGTCCGCTCGGTCAACGTCGTGGTCGGCGAGACCAACGACGGCGTTCTCAACGACATCCGCGGGCAGCACGTCGACGAGGAGGACGTCGTCGCCGCGATCGAGGCTGCCAGGACCGGGCCGGTCGAGGAGGGCAACGTCGGCGCCGGGACCGGCACGCGTGCTTTCGGGTTCAAGGGCGGGATCGGCACTGCCTCGCGCGTGCTTCCCGAATCGCTGGGCGGCTGGACCGTCGGCGTGCTGGTGCAGGCCAATTTCGGCGGCGTGCTCACGATGGACGGGCTGAAGATCGGCCAGGCGCTGGGGCGGCACGATTTTCGCGACGAGCTGAACGGCCGGCCGGAGAAGCAGCGCGACGACGAGGACGGCTCGATCATGATCGTGATCGCCACCGATGCCCCGTTGGGCTCACGCAACCTCGAACGAATGGCCAGGCGCGCGCCGCTGGGCATCGGGCGTGCCGGCGGCTACATGAGCAACGGATCCGGCGATTTCGTCGTCGCGTTCTCGACCGCGCCGAATTCCCCGCGGCTCGCCAACCGCGAGACCAGCCCGCTGTTCCTGGCCACGGTCGAGGCCACCGAAGAGGCGATCTACAACGCCCTGGTGGCAGCGGAGACGATGACCGGTTTCGAGGGACGCGTCGTCGAATCGCTGCCGATGGACCGGCTGCGCGAACTCGCTGCCGCGCGGGGAACCGTTCCAAAGCGCTGAGGAAGGTCGGGCGCGTACCGCCCCGGGCCGGCGCTTCCGGCCCCGCGTCCGGTCGGTCCCCGTCGCCCTTAAAATGACGTCCCGGCTGTCCCCGGCACCGAGATCAGCGGTTGATCGAAACCCGGGTGATGTCGTTTCGCGGTACGCCCGGTACGGGGCCGGCCAGCCGCCAAGGAGCCCCGTTGCGCTCGCGGAGGAAGAGTTCGAGGCACGCGGGCAGGGTGCCGGACGGGATTGACGGACCGAGGCGGGACACGCGTCTGGAGGCGAAAGAACCTATATAAAACAATGGATTGAAGCGATTCCGAAGCGCCGTTTCGGAACGTTTCCGGATGTTTCGGCGCGATTTCAGGACGGTTCGGACGGTGATGCGGAAGATGGGCCGCACATTCACCACGCCCCAGCCCGGAACCGCGCCATGAACCTCTTCAAGCTCAGCCAGGCCAACCCCGTCGCCACCGTCGTCGCATTCCTCATCCTCTGCATCCTGGGGGTGGCCGCGCTGGTCAACCTGCCGGTGCAGCTCACGCCCGACCTCCAGCGGCCGAAGATCACCATCCTGAATTTCTGGCGCGCGGCCGCGCCGGCCGAGATGGAGGCCGAGCTGGTCGAGCCGCAGGAGGAGGCGCTCGAGACGATCGTCGGTCTGGAGAGCATCCAGTCCTCGGTGCGGGCGGGCATGAGCATCACCACGTTGTCCTTCCGGGTCGGCACCGACATGCAGATGAAGCTCCTGGACGTCATCAACGCCATGAACCAGGCGCCGCCACGGCCGCGCGACGCCGAGGAGCCGATGATCAGCCTGGGCGGACTCGAACAGCCGCTGGCCACGCTGCTGATCCGCAAGACCGCCGAAGGCGCCGACGGCGACTTCACGGGCGACCAGGAGCTGATCCGCCAGACCGTCGCCCCGGCGCTGCGCACGATTCCGGGCGTGACCAAGGTCCGGCTGAACAGCTTTCGCGACCCGCAGCTTGAAATCGTCTTCGATCCCTACCGCATGGCCGCGCTGGGCCTGGAGCTCGACAGCCTGCTCGCGCGCATCGACAGCGCCGGCGACGTTTCGGGCGGCTTCGCATCGGTGGGCCGACGCGAATACACCGTGCGCTTCGCCGGCCAGTACCTGGCCGACGAGTGGGCGCAGATGATCGTCGCCTACAACGACGGCCGGCCCGTGCGCCTGGGCGAGGTCGCCGAGATCCGGCAGGGCCACGCTCCGCTCAGGGGATTCGCCTACCGCGACGGCGACCCGGCGTTCTACATCCAGCTGTTCGCGGCCACCAACGCCAACACCGTCGACATCATGACCGCGCTGAAGGAGCGCGTCGTCGAGGTCAACGAGAGCCACCTGCTCGATCATGAACTCGAGCTGATCCTCAGCTTCGATTCGTCCGAGCACATCAAGCGCGCCGTGGCGCTGGTGCAGGGCAACCTGGGGATGGGAATCGCGCTGGCGATGGGCCTGCTCTACCTGATGATTCGCGGCTGGCGCGCGACGTTGCTGATCGCGATCACGATCCCGGTATCGTTGCTGGCCGCGCTGCTGGTGCTCCACCTGCTGGGTCGCAGCCTCAACATCATCTCGCTGGCCGGCCTGGCCTTCTCGGTCGGCCTGGTGCTGGACGCCGCGATCGTCGTGCAGGAGAACATCGTTCGGCTGCTGCAGCACGGCGAGTCGCTCAAGAAGGCGGTGCTCAAGGGCACCGTCGAGGTCGCACCCGCGCTGTTCGCCTCCACGCTGACGACGGTCGCGATCTTCACGCCCATCGTCTTCATGCAGGGCGTCGAAGGCCAGCTGTTCTTCGACCTGGCCGTGAGCATGGCCGTGTCCGTGTGCGCGTCCATGCTGGGCGCGTTCTTCCTGGTGCCGGCGGTGACCGGCGTGTTCCTCCGGCGCGAATTCGACGGCGGCCAGCCTCCGCGCTTCTGGCACCGCCTGGCGCGCCGCTACCTGGCGCTGGCCGGCACCGATGCCCGTGCACTGCTGTGGCTGGTCCTGCTCGGTCCCGGCGCCGCGATCGTGATCTGGGCCCTGGCGCCCGACACCGACTTCCTGCCGGAGGCGAAGTGGGAGGGCATCATGACGGTGTTTTCCGTGCCGCCCGGCGCCAGCTACGAAACGCTGGAGAACGAGATCGGCCGCACGCTCATGCGTCGTCTCGAGCCGTATCGCACGGGTGAAAGGACGCCGGCGATCCGGGCCTACAACCTGGCGATGAGCGAGGGCGGCAAGATCCTGTTCGTCTACCCGGAGAATCCGCGCGAGGTGCAGGAGATGCTTCGACTCCTGCGCACGGAGATCCTCGTCGGTCTGCCGGACACGCGCGCGTTCCCGTTCCAGTCCTCGCTGCTCAGCCTGAACGTGGGCGGCAACCGGTCGGTCTACCTGAATTTCAACGGCGAGCTCGACGACGCCTCGCGGCAGGTCGCCGAGCAGACCATGCAGCGCATCGCCGCCGAGATTCCCGGCGCGGGCCTGCGCCCGCTGCCGGGCCTGAACGCCGCGCAGCCGCAACTGGTGCTCACGCCCGACGACCATGCCGTCGCGCAGGCCGGGCTGGACCGCGGCCAGGTCGCGAGGATGGTGCGCGCGGCAACCGGCGGACTGTACGTGGGCGAGCAGTTCGACGGCAGCCGGCGGCAGGACATCATCCTCCAGGCGCCGCGCTGGGCCACGCCCGAGCAGCTCCAGGCCGTGCCCATGGCGACCCCGCAGTCGGGCGTGCAGACGCTGGGCCAGCTGACCCGCGCGAAGCGACAGGCCGGCCCGACCCAGCTGCGCCGCTACAACGGCGAGCGCACCTTCACGCTGGCGATCACGCCGCCGTCCGACATGTCGCTGGAAGCGGCGCTGGAGAAGCTCGAGCCGATCATGGCCGACGCCCAGGCCCAGGTCTCCCCCGGCATCCACCTGCGGCTATCGGGCGGCTCCGACGACCTGGCCGAGACCATCGACACCATGACCTGGAACTTCGCCTTCGCCGTGCTCGTGCTGTTCCTGCTGATGACCGCGCTGTTCCGCTCGGCGCTGGACAGCCTGGTCGTGCTCGCCTCCATGCCCATGGCGCTGGCCGGCGGCGTGCTTGGGCTGCAGGCGCTCAACCTGTTCGCCTTCCAGTCGCTTGACCTGCTGACGATGATCGGCTTCGTGATCCTGATGGGGCTGGTCGTCAACAACGCCATCCTGCTCATCGATCGCGCCCGGCGCGGACGCGCCGAAGGGCTATCGGCCGGGGAGTCCATCCGCATGGCCGTGGAGACGCGCGTGCGCCCGATCTGGATGAGCACGCTCACGTCAGTCATCGGCATGCTGCCGCTGGTGCTGGTGCCCGGCGTGGGCAGCGAGATCTACCGCGGGCTGGCCGTCGTCATCGTCGGCGGCATGCTCACCAGCACGCTGCTCACCGTCGTCTTCATGGCTTCGGCGCTGCGGTTGATGACGCGCCTGCCGGGGCGTCGTGAAGCCGTGGAAGCCGGATCGGCCGTTCACGAGTTCGCAATTGACGAGACGGCAATTCACGAATCCGCAATCCGGACGTCCTGATCCATCGTCGTTTGAATCGTTTGAATCCTGGAAATCGTTGCAATCATTGAAACGGGAGTACGCATCATGAACATCAACCGAAGCTTCAAGAACGTCGTTTCCTTGGCGGCACTGGCCGGCGCGTTGCTGAGCGCCCCGGTTCCGGCCGCCGAGAACCCGGTGGTTTCCATCGTGCCGGTCGAATCCGACCGGGTCAGCCCGACCCTGATCGTCACCGGCACCGTGCAGAGCCGGTTCGATTCTGCGGTCTCGGCCGGCATCGCCGGCTCGATCACATGGGTGGCCGAGCCGGGCACGCGGGTGGCGGAGGGTGAACCGGTCGCGCGTCTGGACGATCGCCCCTTCGAACTGGCCGTCCGTGAGCTGGAGGCCCGCCTGAACAAGAAGCACATCGAGATTCGCCGCCTCGAGCGGGATCTCGAGCGCTATCGTCGCTTGTACGAGCAGCAGTCGATCTCCGCGCGCGATGTCGATGCGCTCCAGGCCGACCTGGGCATGGCCCGCTCGGATGCAGAGTTGCTGGGTGTCGAGATCGACCGCGCCCGGCAAGACCTGGCGAAGACGAGGATCGTCGCGCCCTTCGACGGTATGGTGACGAAGCGCTTCCAGCAGCAGGGCGAGAGCGTCTCGGCCACCCAGCCGGTGGCACAGCTGGTCAGTACCGAAGCCCTGGAAATTCGCTTCCATGGCCCGCTTGCACACAGCGAGTTGCCGTCGGCGGTCGGGCGTCTGCGCGTTCACTGGGGTTCGGGCAGCGTCGAAATGCCGGTCCGGGCCACCGTGCCGGTCAGCGACGAGCAGTCGCAGAGCTTCGTGGGCTACCTGACCGTGCCGACGGCGATGGCAGCGCAGTTCCGCATCGGCCAGCTGATCAGCGTGGCCGTGCCGACCGCGCTTCCGTCGGAGCAGTTCATCGTGCCCCGCGATGCCCTGGTGCTCGGCGAGAAACGGATCCGGGTCTTCGTCCTCGACGAAGAGGGCAGGGCGCGCGCGATCCCGGTCGAAATCGGCGCCGACCACGGCGATTTCGTCGCCGTCCAGGGGCCGCTGGCCGCCGGCCAGCAGGTGATCGTGCGCGGCGCCGAATCGATTCGCAGCGGCGACCTGGTCACGGTGCTCTCGCCGGAAGAGTTTCCGGTGACGACCCTCAACAGCTAATTGCCGGACTTCGGATCGCCTACCCGCCGCGGCAGGCGATCCAGCAGTCGGGCGAAGCGCGGGTCGTTGCGCAGGGACAGGTAATGGGGATCGACGTTGACCATCAGGATCTGGGGCTGGCGTTGCTCGTAGGCCTCGTCGAGCCAGCGGAAGGCATCGTCGTGGCGGCCGGCAGTCACCGCATAGCGTGCAAAGCTGATCGGCGGCACGTAGTGGCCGACGTTGGCTTCGAGCCGCTCTTCCAGCATTCGTTCGAACAGCGCCTGAAGGCCTTGCTGCCGGTAGATCTCGCCGTACTCGGCGATGCGTTCCTCTTCGATGTCGGCCTCGCGCATCAGGATCTCGAGCTGGTCGAATGCCATGCGAGCGTCGCCCTGTAACAGGCCGAGCCGGTGCAGCATCCGGCGGTAGTGGCCCGACTCCGACTCGGAGTTCATCAGTCGCCGGGTCTCGGCCACGGCCCGCTCGTATTCGCCACGCATCGTGTAGACGAACGACATGTTGATGAATCGGTACCAGGCCGGGTCGGCCCGGCGCAGTTGCTCCAGAACGGCCTCGGATCGCTCGAACTCGCCCAGCGACAGCAGGAACTCGCTGTAGGGCAGGTAGTTGCGCGGATCTTCGGGCGCAAGTTCGATGGCCCGCCGATAAGCGTGCTCGGCGGCCCCGAGGTCCCAATCGGCCAGCCAGTACAGTTCGGCCTTGCGCAGCCAGGCACGGGCATTGTCGGGGTCGAGTTCGAGGACGCGGTCGAGCAGGGCATGGACCTCCTCGGCATAGAGTTCGATGTCGAGATGGCCCTCGAGCCCGCTGAGATTGAGCTTGGCCTCGGCGATACCCAGGTAGGCTTCCGTGGTGCCGGGCCGGTGCTCCAGGACGTCCCGAAACTCGGCAATGGCCCGGCGCTGGGCCTCGGCCCGTTCCCGGTCCAGACGCTCCCTGGCCTGCTCCAGCAAACGTCCCGCCTCGCCGCGCGGCGAGGCGGTGACCGCCGTTTCCGCAGCCGGCGCTCGGTCGCGCGTTACCCACCAGCCGCCCAGCGCCACGACCAGCAGGCCGATGCCGACGAGGCCGGACGACAGCCACCATCCCGATCTCGATCCCGGTCCCGTCGAGGCCGGCGTTCCTGCGGACACGCACCGTGTATCCGGCAGCCAGATATAGCCCGTGCCGGTCACGGTGCGGATGTACTTCGGCGCGGCGGCGCGGTCGCCCAGGACCCGGCGCAGCTTGCTCACCGCGACCGAAAGGCTGTCCTCGTTGACGACGCGCCCCGGCCAGATTTCCTCCATCAGCCACGTCTTGGTCAGCACCTGGCCCGGCCGGCGACAGAACGCGTGCAGCAGCTCGGCCACCTTCTGTTCCAGGATGACGTCCTCGCCGTCCGCGCGCAGCCGGCATTCGCGCGGCGCGAACGTGGCATTCCCGAACGTGTAACGGATGTCTTGGACCATGAATGACGGGGGCGGAACAACCACTGTGACGGGGAACCGGCAATGATAGTCCAGAGCAGACCGTCGGTTCGCTGTATTCGGCCGGCACCCGTTCCGTCGGGCATCTTGTTTTCTTGCCGGCCGGGACCCCCGGCGAGCATTCGGGCTACACTCGCGACGACGCATGCCGGATCAGCAAGGGGATGAATCGGGAACACCGGAGGGAGATCTTCAATCGGGTCGCCTCGGCGACCGTATCGGCATGGACGTGAGTGGCCCCGGCCATCCGCGACCGCTGGCGGCCACGCTGCTCGTGGGCGCATTCCTGCTTCTGCCTTCGATGGCCTCGATCGGGATGTTCCTCGACGGCCTGATCTATGCGTCGGTCAGCCGCAATCTGGCCGCCGGCGAGGGCTCGATGTGGGCGCTGCACTTCAGCGACGGGCTGTTTCCGGTTTTCCGCGAGCATCCGCCGCTGGTGTTCTGGCTGCAGTCGGCGTTCTTTCGGGTACTGGGCGATTCCTACCTGACCGAGCGCGCCTACGACCTGGCCGTGGTCGTCGTGACCGCGCTGCTCGTTCGCGCACTCTGGATCCGGGCGGTGCGGGCGGCCGGGCACACCCGGCTTGCCGACTACTGGTGGCTGGCGCTGCTGTGCTGGGTGCTGGTCCCGAAATGGTCGTGGGCCTATCGCAGCAACGTGCTGGAGAACACGATGACGCTGTTCTGCGTCGCGTCGGTGCTGCTTGCTTTCCTCGCGTTGCGCGCCCGCGGCGCCGTTCGCGCGGCAGGCTGGGCCGCGGGCGCGGCAGTCGCGACCCTGCTGGCGTTCCTGGCCAAGGGATTGCCCGCGCTTTTCGTCCTCGTCGCACCGCTGTGTCTGGCGCCTGCCCTGCGCGGGATCACCGTCGGCAGGATCGCACTGGTGTTCTGCCTGCACCTGGTGGCAAGCGCGTTGCTGCTCGCGCTGCTGCTCTTCCTGGAACCCGAGGCCGCGACGATGCTCGGCGAGTGGTGGAGGAAGCAGGTCGCGACGCGGACAGGGCTGGGCGAGGGTTGGTCCATTCTCGCCGAGTTGTCGAAGAAGCTTGCGCCGATGGTGCTGGTCGGGCTCGTCGCCCGGCTAGCGGTTCGTCGCCGCGTCGACCGAGGCTGGTGGCGTCCGGTCGCCGGATCGGCGCTGTCGATGTTGCTGCTGGGGCTGGCGGCCAGCGCGCCGCTGGTGATGGGCGATCGCGATTCCGGCCACTACCTGCTGCCGTCGCTGCCGTTCTACGCGCTGGCGTTCGGATTGATCGCATCCTCCGCGCTGGATGCGGCGGGCGACCGTATGCGCGAAACGCTGCAGCGACGGCCCGGGCGACCGTTCACCGTCGTTGCGGTACTGGGTGTCGTCGTGATCGCGGCAATGTGCGTGAGCCGCATCGGCGAAATCCGCAAGAACGAGCGCTACCACGTGCTGTTCGATCAGGTGGCCGGACGGGCCGGCGAGGGCGCCTCCATCGATGTGGAACCGGAACTGTACGACGACTGGCTGCTGCATGCGGTTGGTCAGCGCTACCACCGCATCTCGCTGGTCGGCGACGGGTCTACGAAGTGGCGGCTGGTCGGCAGCAGTGCCACCGGCCCTGCCGGTGGCGCGCGGCGCATCGAGTCCGGGCCCTGGGCTCTCGAGCGCGTCGCGCCCCGCCCCGATTCCGCGGAGTGATCGTCAGCGTTCGAGAATGGCGCTGACGCCCATGCCGCCGGCGGTGCATACCGAGATCAGCCCGCGACCGGAGCCCTTGTCGTCGAGCATCTTGGCGAGCGTGCCGACGATGCGTGCGCCGGTTGCGGCGAACGGGTGGCCGATCGCGACCGAGCCGCCGTGGATGTTGAGCTTCGATCGATCGATGGAACCCAGCGCCTTGTCGCGGCCCAGGCGTTCGCGGCAGTACTCGTCCGATTCCCAGGCGCGCAGCGTGCACAGCACCTGCGCGGCGAAGGCTTCGTGGATTTCGTAGAAGTCGAAGTCCTGGAGGTCAATGTCGGCACGATCCAGCATTTCCGAGACGGCCACCGTCGGCGCCATCAGCAGGCCCTCGTCGCCGTCGACGAAATCGACCGCCGCCGTGCGGCTGTGCGTGAGCCACGCGGCGACGGGCAGGTCGTGTTTCTCGGCGTATTCCTCGGACGCCAGCATGACCGCCGCGGCGCCGTCGGTCAGCGGCGTCGAGTTGCCGGCGGTCAGCGTGCCGTTCTCCGAGCGGTCGAAGGCCGGCTTGAGCTTGGCCAGCTGCTGCATGTCGCTGTCCGGCCGGATGTTGTTGTCACGAAGCACGCCGGCATGACCGACGACGAGGTCATCGAAGAAGCCCTCGTCCCATGCCTTGGCGGCATTGTGGTGGCTGGACAGCGTGAGTTCGTCCTGCTCGCGGCGCGCGATCTGCCATTCCTTGGCCATGCGCTCGCAGTGTTGGCCCATCGAAAGCCCGGTGCGCGGTTCGCTGTTCGCCGGCGGCTGGGGCGCGAGTTCGCCTGGAGAGAAGCCCTTGAACGCGGCCAGCCTGTCCTTGAAGGTCTTGGCGCGGTTGAGCTTCATCAGCCGCTGGGCGAAGCGTCGCCTGAACACGATGGGCGCGTCGCTGGTGGTGTCGGTGCCGCCGACGATGGCGCAGTCGATCGCGCCGGTCGCGATCTCGGCACCGGCCAGCATGGCCGCCTGCAGGCTGGTGCCGCAGGCCTGTTGCAGCGTGATTCCGGGGGTGAGCGGCGACAGCGAGGTCGACAGCACGGCCTCGCGGGCGAGATTCCAGTCCTTGGAGTGAACCGTGACCGCGCCGGCGATGACCTTGTCCAGCCGCTTGCCTTCCAGCCCGAAGCGGTCGACCACGCCCTGGATGGCGCGGGTGAGCATGTCCTTGTTCGTTTCGTCGGCATACAGCGTCTGCGAGCGGCAGAACGGGATGCGGCTGCCGCCGATGACTGCGATGCGCTTGAGTGAACCGTCGGTCATGAGTCGAATCCTTTCGCGAATGTTTGGGTCGGGGTCGGTCGCGCGCGATCAGTCGTTCTTGCCTGCGTCGCCGTCCGGCTTGCCGCCGTCGCCTTCGGGCTTGTCGGCGGGCTTACCGGCCGTACCCGGTGAGGGTGCGCTCTTCTTCTTCACGGCCGCCTTCCTGGCGCCGGTCTTTTGCGTGCCGCCCGTCGTTTTCTTCTTCTTGCCCGTGGTCTTTCGGTTGCCGGCGGACTTCTCCGCCTTCCTGGCGGACGATTCGTCCCCCGACTTCGGAGCGGTCTTGCTGCCGCCGTCGGTCTTCTTGCCTTCGTCGGTCTTCGTGCCTTCGTCGGTCTTCTTGCCTTCGTTGGTCTTCTTGCCTTCGTTGCTCTTCCGGCCGCCGGATTTCCTGTCTCGGGATTTCCCGTCGCCGGATTTCGTGCTACGCGCCGCATCGAGCAGCGAATCGTCGGCCGACGCGGTGGCGTCGCTGTTCTTGACGTAGTGCACCGGGCCGCCGCGGAACGGCGCGAAACCGGTGCCGAAGATCATTCCGGCGTCGAGCAGCTTTTCGTTCTCGACGACGTCGTCTCGCAGGCACGCCATGCATTCATCGAGATAGGGCTGGATCAGCTCTTCGGCGAGCTTGTCGAGGTCATGGCCCTCGTGTGCGTTCGAGTCCTTTTGCGGCTTGCCGTCTTCCCACTTGTAAAAGCCTTCGCCGGTCTTCTTGCCCTTCTTGCCGGACTCCACCATCGATTCGAGCACCTTGCGGTCCTCGCCGGCGGCGTCGCCCAGGAGCGTGTCAATGACGTTCAGGCCGACGTCCAGACCGACGGTGTCGACCAGTTCCACCGGCCCCATGGGCATGCCGAACCGGACCGCGGCCTTGTCCAGCGCTTCCTTGGGCGTGCCGTCGCGGTGCATGGTCATTGCCTTGTACATGTAGGGCACCAGCACACGGTTGACGAGGAAGCCCGGTGTCGACGTGACCGGGATGGCGTACTTGCCGATCTGCGTCGCGAAGCTGGATCCGTCGTCGACGCGGTCGCTGTCGGTGCTGGTGTCGTGGACGACCTCGACCAGCGGCATCTTCGCGACCGGATTGAAGAAATGCAGCCCGATGAGCCGGTCCGGATCGTCGAAGACATCCGACAGTTCGCCCAGCGGAATCGCCGAGGTGTTGGTGGCCACGACGGCATGATCGGCGAGGCTCTTCTTGACCCGCGCGAACAGTTCGCGCTTCGCATCACGATCCTCGAAGATGGCTTCGATGACCACGTCGGCACGCGCGACCCCTTCGCCTTCGACGTCGGCGCGAAGCCGGGACTGCGCCGCCGCGACCGCGGTCGGCTTCTTGAGCTTCTTCTTGAACAGGCCCTTGGCCCGCTTCAGCGCCGGTTCGATGTACTTCATCTCGCGGTCTTCCAGCGTGACCTCCAGACCCTTGAGGGCGCACCAGGCCGCGATGTCTCCGCCCATGACGCCGGCGCCGATGACGTGGACGCGCCGGGCCTTGAAATCGCTGCGCTTGCCCTGGGCCTTGAGCTCTTCCTGCAACCGGAAGACCCGGCGCAGGTTGGTCGAGGTCTCGCCGACGAGCAGGTCGGGAATGTTCTCGGCCTCGGCGCGGATCATCGCGCGCTGCGAGTCGCCGTGCGCCTCGAATTCGTCGATGAGACGGTACGGGGCGGGATAGTGCTCGGGACGCGCCTTCGAACGGGTCTTCTTGCGCATCTGATTGGCGAGAAGCTTGCGCGCCGGGCCGAGCGTCGAGGCCTTGTTCACCAGGCCCTTGAGCTTGTGCTTGCGCTTCTTCTGCACCGCACGACGGGCCGCCCAGCGCAGCGAGCCATGGATATCGACGGTCTGGTCGACCAGTCCCATGCTCCTTGCGGCGCCGGCTCGAAGCATGCGTCCGGTCAGCATGATTTCCATGGCCTTCATGCCGCCGATGGTCTGGATGGAGCGACCGGAACCGCCGTAACCGGGGTAGATGCCCAGGTTGATCTCCGGAAAGCCGACGCGCGTCTTGTCGGTGTCCAGCGCGATGCGCCAGTCGAAGCACAATGCCAGCTCGAGTCCGCCGCCGAGGCAGTAGCCCTCGAACGCAACGACCTTGGGGAAGCTGAGATTCTCGATCCGGTCGAACAGGTCGTGCACCTTTCGCACGTTGTCGCGCAGCTCCTCGGCGTCGGTCGTCCGATCGAATTCGCGTACGTCGGCGCCGACGATGAAGTTGCCCGGTTTGCCCGACATGAGCACGAGTCCGGCCGGTTCATCGTTTTCCAGTTTCTCGACGATGTCGCCGAGTTCCTTCAGAACCTCGCTGGACAGGCTGTTGACCTTTTCTCCTTCACGGTCGACGTACAGCCAGGCGATGCCATCCAGGTCGGATTCAAGGCGCCAATGTTCGTATTGACCCCGATCGCTGCTCGATGCGGCTTGTTTGGCCATCCCGTTCAAGCTCCATGCGTTGGCGTATGGGTCAAGTGTAACAGGGCCCGTCGCGCCGGCCGCACCGGCGCGCGACGGCGGCAGCCCGTCCGGCAGGGCGTCGCGAGGATCTCAGGGAACCTGGTATCCGACCTCGCGCAACCACTTCGAGATCCGGATCAGCGGCATGCCGATGATCGCGGTGGGATCGTCGCTGGACATGGATTCCAGGAGCGCGATGCCGCCCGCTTCGGAGCGCATCGCTCCGGCGCAGTCGAACGGCTCGTCGTGGTCGACGTAGCGGGTGATCTCGCCGTCGCCCAGGTCCCGGAATCGAAGCCGGGTCGGCACCACGTCGACTTCTCTGCGGTCCTGGCCCAGCAGCGCGACGGCGGAGAGAAACACGACCTCGTTGCCGGACATTCTCCCGAGCTGCTCGATGGCCCGGTCGCGACCGCCGGGTTTCCCGAGGATTTCCCCGTTGACCGACGCCACCTGGTCGGCGCCCAGCACGATGGCGTCGATGTGTTCGGTGGCGACGTGTTCGGCCTTGGCCACGGCGAGCCTGCGCGCCAGCGATTCCGGCGTTTCGCCGGGCTCGGCGGTTTCGTCGATCCCGCTGGTGACCGCGGTGAATGGTACGCCGAGCCGTTCGAGCATGGCGGCGCGGTACGGCGAACTGGATGCGAGAATCAGGTACGGCGGTGACGGCATTCGAACGACCTCGGAGATGTCTGGTCTGGATTGTTTCAGCAGGGCAGCAGATGATATACTGACCGGCTATGTCGCGTGATTTTCCAGATTGGATCGACGTCGGGCGCGCGGCCCAGGCCGAACGCCGATTCGCGGGCGAAGCGCGGCTTGGCTGGATGCCTCGGGTGCTGGATCTGCTCGATGCGCCCGCCGAGGACGACGTGATCGCGTTCGAGATCGATGCTTCGAAGGACGAGCAGGAAATCGTGCGGCTGGCGGTGCGTGTACGCGGCGAGGTGCCGATGACGTGCCAGCGAACACTGGAGCGTTACATGCAGCCGATCGACAGCGAGTCGATCGTCGCGCCGGTGGCATCGGAACGCGAGCTGTCGGGGCTGCCAGAGGAACTCGAGCCGAAGCTCGTGCCGGAGGGCCGGGTCCGACTCGTCGAACTGGTGGAGGACGAGCTGTTGCTGGCGCTTCCGCTGGTCCCTCGAAACCCCGCCAGCGAGCCGGTCGAGAACGCCGGCGACCGGTTCGAGCCCGATCCGGACGAGGACGGGGGTGGTCCGTTCGCCGACCTGGCCCGTCTCAGGAACAGCGACAAGTAGGCGATAGTAGCAATACCGAATCAACGGGCGCGTCGATGTCGGCGCGACCGGGAATCACACTGGAGAATCTCGAAATGGCCGTTCAAAAGAGTCGAAAGACCCCGTCGCGTCGCGGCATGCGGCGTTCGCACGACAGCCTCGGCAAGCCGACGCTGTCCGAAGAGCGCGAAACCGGCGAGATCCATCGCCGCCACCACGTCAGCGCCGAGGGTTTCTACCGCGGTCGCCAGGTCGTGGAAGTCGCCGACGAAGTCGACCTCGAAGAAGACGAGGACTGACCTGCCCGCCCGGCTCATGCCGGGCCCGGGTTGATTTCTCGGCCGCGCGCTGGTCCCCGTCATGAATCCTCCGAAAGCCGAAACCGGGACGCAGGGCAGTCCCGGTAACGGGGACGTGTGCGTGTGCATCGACGCCATGGGCGCGGACTTCGAGCCGGCGCTGGCGCTGGAGGCGGCCTCCATGGCATTGCGGGCCGACGGCGGGTTGCGGGTCATGCTGGTCGGCGATCCCGAGCGCATCGGGGAAGCGGCTTCCCGGTCCGAAGGCCTCGGGGATCGTATCGAGCACGTCGCCTGCCGGGAATATCTCGCGATGGACGCCAGTCCCGCCGAAGCGATCCGGCGGGGTCGGGGTTCGTCGATGGCGCGCTCGCTGGATTTCGTCGCGAATCGGTCGGCGCAGGCGCTGGTCAGCGCCGGCAACACCGGCGCGTTGATGGCACTGGCGCGCTCGAGGCTGGGAATGCTGCCGGGCGTCGAGCGGCCTGCCCTGATGACCGAGTTCCCGGTTCGCGGCGGTTCGGCATGGGTGCTGGATCTCGGCGCCAACATCAACGTCGACGCCGAGCGCCTGGTCGAGTTCGCCGTGCTGGGCAATGCTGCGGTGGGCGCCCTGCTGGGCCGGCGGCCACGCGTCGGGTTGCTCAATATCGGCAGCGAGCGCAACAAGGGCCCGGACGTGGTGCGCGAGGCCGCCCGGCGGTGCGAGGGCACGGACATGGATTTCGTCGGGTTCGTCGAGGGCCACGACGTGTTCGCGGGCACGGCCGATGTGGTCGTCTGCGATGGCTTCGCCGGCAACGTGATGCTCAAGACGGCCGAAGGCGCCGTCGCGATGCTGCTGGACGAGATCGACCGCGCCGCTTCCGGCTGGGCGGCCGGGCCGGCGCTGCGCCGGATGCGGAAGTCGGTGCACGATCGCTACGATCCGGCCGGGCATAACGGGGCTTCGCTTCTGGGTATCAGTGGTATCGTGATCAAGAGTCATGCGCACGCCTCCGTCGCCGGGCTCGCCCATGCCGTCGGCGTGGCCGCGATGGAGGTGCGTGGCGGAATGTTGCCCGAGCTCGAACGGCAGCTCTGGGCGAGCGGGTAGGGAGAACCGACAGCAATGCACGCAAGAATCGCCGGCACGGGCAGATACCTGCCCGAAAAGGTCGTGACCAACGCCGACCTGGAGCAGTTCGTGGACACCTCGGACGAGTGGATCCGGGAGCGGACCGGCATTCGCGAGCGCCGGGTGGCCGCCGATGGGCAGACCACCGGAGATCTCGCCGAGCAGGCCGCGCGGATCGCGATGGCCGATGCCGGACTGGAGCCGGCGGACATCGATCTCCTGATCGTCGGCACGACGACGCCCGACATCGTGTTTCCGTCGACGGCCTGCCTGGTCCAGCAACGCCTGGGGCTCGGGGAGTGCGGGGCGTTCGACGTCAATGCCGCCTGCTCTGGTTTCATCTACGCCCTGTCCATTGCCACGCAGTTCATCGAGGCCGGGTCGGCGAAGCGGGTGCTGGTCGTTGGCGCCGAGACGTTGACGCGGATGCTCGACTGGAGCGATCGCTCGACCTGTGTGCTGTTCGGAGACGGTGCCGGCGCGGCGGTGCTGGTGGCCGACAACGAGCCGGGCGTGATGTCCACGCACATCCACGCCAACGGCGGCCACGCCGACCTTCTCAACGTCGACGTCGGGGTGTCGCGCGGCTTCAAGCCCGAGCCGCGCGGCGGACTGGCCGTGCACATGAAAGGCAACGAGGTCTTCAAGGTCGCCGTCAACACGCTGGGACGCATCGTCGACGAGACGCTCGCGTTCAACAACCTGGACAAGCACGATCTCGACTGGCTGATTCCGCACCAGGCGAACCTGCGCATCATCAAGGCCACGGCGAAGAAGCTGGACATGTCGATGGACCGTGTCGTGGTCACCGTCGACAAGCACGGCAATACGTCGGCGGCCTCTGTACCGATGGCGCTGGACGAAGCCGTCCGGTCGGGCCGCATCCAGCGCGGCGATCTCATGCTCCTCGAGGCCTTCGGCGGCGGCTTTACCTGGGGAGCGGCTCTGATACGCTACTGACGCTTTCACGAACACGAACAGCGACGGTCGCGTCGGCGCGTAACCGTGCCTGTGACCGGTCGCAGACACGCAAAAAGGGACACGACCGGCCGACGCGATCGGCCGCTTCGGGGTAGCACGAAGACGATGAAACAAACCGCAGCCATCTTTCCCGGACAGGGCTCGCAGTCCGTCGGCATGCTCGAATCGCTGGCGTCGGACCGGGAAATCGTGCGCGAGACGTTCGCCGAAGCGTCCAGCGCGATCGAACGCGACCTCTGGGCGCTGGTCTCCGAGGGACCGGCGGACGAGCTGAATCAGACGCGTTGGACCCAGCCGGCGATGCTGGCCGGCGATATTGCCGTCTGGCGGGTCTACAGGGAGGCCGGCGGAGCCCTTCCGGCGGCCATGGCCGGTCACAGCCTCGGCGAGTACGCAGCCCTGGTCGCCGCCGGCTCGATCGATTTCACCGATGCCGTGGCGGTGGTGCACGAGCGCGGCCGGCTGATGCAGGCCGCCGTGGCCGAGGGCGAGGGCGCAATGGCCGCCATTCTCGGCCTCGATGACGACCGCGTCGCCGAGATCTGCGAATCGGTCGCCGACGGCGACGTCGTTGCCCCGGCCAACTACAATGCGCCGGGTCAGCTGGTCATCGCCGGTCAGCGGGCCGCGGTCGAACGCGCGGCGGAGGCCTGCAAGCTCGACGGTGCCAAGCGCGCGATGCTCTTGCCGGTCAGTGTTCCGGCGCACAGCGCGCTGATGACGCCGGCCGTGGACGGCCTCGCGATGGCGTTGGAGAACATCGACATCGCCGCTCCGGCGATTCCCGTGCTTCATAACCTGGACATGTCGACCCGTGACGAGTCCGACGCGATTCGCGGCGCGCTTGTCGAGCAACTGACCCATCCCGTGCCGTGGACGGGTACCATTCGCGCAATGACCGACCGTGGGATCGGCCGGTTCCTGGAGTGCGGGCCGGGCAGGGTGCTGACGGGCCTGGGACGGCGGATCGAGCGCGGGGCCGAATGGATGGCCCTGGAGGCGCCCGACGGCGTCGAGCAGGCCCTCGCCTCCTGAGCCCGTCCCGCGATCCGGCAGAAAGGGAGTCCAGCCGATGAGTCAATCCGAAATTGCAACGTCCCTGCGTCTCGACGGGCGGGTCGCGCTGGTCACCGGCGCCAGCCGGGGCATCGGCGCGGCGATCGCCGACACGCTCGCCGGGTACGGTGCCGACGTCTTCGGGACGGCGACCAGCGACAAGGGCGCCGACGGCATCAGCGACCGTCTGGGCGAAGGCCGGGGCCTGAGGCTGGACGTGCGCGATGTCGATGCGGTTCCAGCGACGCTGCGCGACATCGCCGACCGCGCCGGAGCGCCGACCATCCTCGTCAACAATGCCGCGGTCACGCGCGACCAGTTGCTGATGCGGCTGAAGGATGAGGACTGGGCCGAGGTCCTGGAAACCAACCTGACCGGCGCAATGCGCCTGAGCCGGGCATGCCTGAAGGGGATGCTCAAGGCCCGGGACGGACGGATCATCTTTATCTCGTCGGTGGTCGGCTACAGCGGCAACCCCGGACAGACCAACTACGCCGCCGCGAAGGCCGGCCTGGCGGGATTCTCGCGCTCGCTCGCCCAGGAAGTCGGTGCCCGCGGCATCACGGCGAACGTCGTCGCGCCCGGTTTCATCGACACCGACATGACGCGGGCACTGGACGAGTCGCAGCGCGACCGCCTGACCGGAACCATACCGCTGGGGCGGCTGGGCCAGCCGGCCGACATCGCCGCGGCGGTGGCGTGGCTGGCCAGCCCTGCCGCCGCCTACGTGACCGGCCAGACCATCCACGTCAACGGCGGCATGTACATGACTTGAGGGTCGTCGAATCCCGCGGATTCAACGGCTTGAACGATGAGAGGCAACACGCCGCCGGTTCGTGAGAAACTGGCGGCCTCACAAACTGGAAGCGCCGGCGTTTGTTACCTACAATGTGCGCGCTTTCTTCAACCCACAGAGGAACGGACTGATGAGCAGCATTGAAGAACGGGTCAAGAAAATCGTTGTGGAACAGCTTGGGGTCAAGGAAGAGGAAGTCACGCCGAGCGCTTCGTTCGTCGACGATCTCGGTGCGGACTCGCTGGATACCGTCGAACTGGTGATGGCGCTCGAGGAAGAATTCGAATGCGAGATCCCGGACGAGGAAGCCGAGAAGATCACCACCGTTCAGCAGGCCGTCGATTACGTCAAGGCGACGGTCGACAAGTAGGCGGCGCTGACGGATCGGGACTGCATCCATGCGTGGTGATCGAAGAATCGTCGTGACCGGTCTGGGCTGTGTCAGCCCGGTCGGCAACGACATCGAGACGGCCTGGGACAACGTCGTCAAAGGCCGCAGCGGCATCGGGCCACTGACCGAGGTCGATGCCGAGAAGTTCTCGTGCAAGATCGCCGGCGAGATTCGCGACTTCGACGTCAGCGACTATCTCGTACCCAAGGATGCGCGCAAGTCCGATCCTTTCATCCACTACGGCATCGCCGCGGCGGTGCAGGCGATCGCCGACGCCGGCCTTCCGGAGTCGCCCGAAGATCCCACGCGCTACGGCCTTGCGATCGGCTCTGGCATCGGCGGCATCAAGACCATCGAGGACACCTACAAGACGTTTCTCGACTCGGGGCCGAGGCGGATCTCGCCGTTCTTCGTGCCCGGCTGCATCATCAACATGGTCGCCGGCCAGGTCTCGATCCGTTACGGCTACAAGGGCCCCAACATCTCGATCGTCACGGCATGCACGACGGGCACGCACAACATCGGCGACGCGGCGCGGATGATCGCCTACGGCGATGCCGACGTGATGATCGCTGGCGGCTCGGAGTTCGGAACGACGCCGACCGCAATGGGCGGTTTCTGCGCCGCGCGCGCGCTGTCGACGCGCAACGACGATCCGGAGGCGGCCAGTCGCCCGTGGGACCGCGACCGGGACGGTTTCGTTCTCGGCAACGGTGCCGGCATCGTCGTGCTCGAGGAACTGGAGCACGCACGCCGACGCGGTGCGCGCATCTACGCCGAGCTCACCGGATACGGGATGTCGGGCGATGCCCACCACATCACGTCGCCTTCGCAAGGCGGCGAGGGCGCAGCGCGCTGCATGACCTCGGCAATCCGCGACGCGGGCCTGAATCCCGACGACATCGCCTACGTCAACGCGCACGGCACGTCGACGCAGCTGGGCGACCTGGCCGAGCTCGAAGCCGTGCGGTCGACGTTCGGCGATCACGTGGGCGACCTGATGGTGAGTTCCACCAAGTCGATGACCGGCCACCTGCTCGGCGCGGCCGGCGGGGTGGAGGCGATCTTCACGGTACTGGCGCTCTACCACGGCGTCGTTCCGCCGACGATCAACCTCGATGATCCCGACGAGGCGTGCAGCGACATCGATCTGGTGCCGGGCGAGGCGCGCGAGCAATCCGTCGACGCGGCGATCTCGAATTCGTTCGGCTTCGGCGGAACCAACGGCACGGTACTGTTCACGCGCTTCGAGTGAGCGCCTTCCGCGAACTGGCGGCGCGGCCCGATCTGCCGGCCGTGCACCGAGACGACCCCGACCGGTGGCCGTTCCTCCTCGAAAGTGCCGCCCGCGCCGGCAATCTCGGCCGATGGTCGATGCTTCTTCGCGCGGCGCCGGACTCCGAGCCCATCGTCGCTTCGCACGATGAGCCCTTTCTACCCAGGCTCGACTCCGAATTCGCCGAGTCCGGGAGGAAGCAGCCCGGCAGGCTACCGTTCGAGGGCGGATGGTTCGTCTACCTGGGCTACGAGGTCGCCGCGGAGATCGAGCCACGGCTGTCGCTTCCGCCGGCGCCCGATGCCACGCCGGTGGCCTACGCGCAGCGCTGCAACGCGGCGTTGGTCATCGACCATGACCGGGATGCCGCGTTCGCCGTCGCGGAAACGGAAGACCTGCTGGACGGCATCGAGCGCGCTGCCCGGAATGCGGCCGCGTCCGGTCATCCGGAATCGCCGCTGGAAGTGCCGGAGATCCTTCCGGCGAGCGGCGAGCGTTTCATGCGCGGCGTCGAGCGGATCCGCGAGTACATCCTTGCCGGCGACGTGTTCCAGGTCAACCTGTCGCGCGAATGGCGCGGAGACAGCAGTCGGCCCCTGGATCCGGTCGGGATCTACCGCAGCCTCAACCGGAACAATCCGGCGCCGTTCGGCGGGTTGGCCCGGCTGCCCGGCGGCACGGTGCTGTCGTCGTCGCCGGAGCGACTCGTGACGGTGAGCGACGGCATCGTCTCGGCCCGTCCGATCGCCGGCACGCGACCGCGCGGCCTGTCCCCGGAGCGAGACGTCGCGCTCTCGGCCGAACTGCTGGCGCATCCCAAGGAGCGGGCCGAGCACATCATGCTGATCGATCTCGTGCGCAACGATCTCGGCCGGATCAGCCGCGCCGGCACCGTGGAGGTCGACGAGCTGATGGTCATCGAGAGCTATACCCACGTCCACCACATCGTCTCGAACGTGCGCGGCGAACTGGAACGCGGAACCTCGCCGGCCGACGTCGTCCGGGCCTGCTTTCCCGGTGGCACGATCACCGGTTGCCCCAAGGTCCGCTGCATGGAGATCATCGCCGAACTCGAGACCACCGGCCGGGGCCTCTACACCGGATCGATGGGCTACATCGGTCTCGACGGGCGCATGGACCTCAATATCCTGATCCGCAGCATGCTGGTGGCCGACGACGGCATCCGGTTCCGTACCGGAGCCGGCATCGTCGCCGATTCCGAGCCGGAGGCCGAACTCGCCGAAACCGAAGCCAAGGCGCGCGGCCTGATGCGGGCGCTTGCCCGATGACCGACTGGCTGGTCGACGGCGAGGCCGGCGCGATGGTGGCGCCCGACGACCGTGGCTTGCTGTACGGCGACGGGGTGTTCGAGACCATCGCCTTCCACGGCGGACGCAGCGGGCTCTGGCCGCTGCACATGGCGCGACTGAGCGACGGCTGTCGCAGGTTGGCCATTCCGGAGCCCGACGAGTCGACGCTGGCCTCGGAATGCCAGGAATTGGTGAACGGCCGGGACCGCGCGGTCATCCGGCTGTCCATCACGCGGGGACGCGGCGGCCGCGCGTACTTTCCGCCCGAATCCCCACGACCCACGCGCATCCTGCTGCGGCGCGACTGGCCGGCAGACCTCGAACGGCGCCGTCGCGAGGGCCTGGTCGTGCGCACGAGTCCGGTGCGTCTCGCCGCGCGCTCGGGCGACGACCTCAAGCACCTGAACCGGCTTGCCCAGGTCATGATCGCCGAAGATCTCTCGCGGCACGGTGCCGACGAGGCGCTCGTGCTGGACGACGAAGATCGCATCGTAGAGGGACTGGCCGGCAACGTGGTCGTCGAGCGCGACGGCGTGCTGATCGCGCCCGGACCGCACCCGGCCGCGGTGGCCGGCGTCGGCATCGAATGGCTGCGGCGCCGGGCCGGGGACGCGTTGCGCGAAGCACCGTTGCGGGCTTCCGACCTCGAGCCGGACGATGCGATCTGGGTGATAAACTCGGTTTCGGGTCCGTGCGGCGTCGCCCGGCTCGACCAGCGGCGGTTGCCGGCCGGTTCGAGATTGGCCGAATGGCAGGCCCGCTGGCTTGAAGAACTCGAGCAATGACCCGCAAGATACTGATTTCATCGATGATCGTCGTACTGCTGGCCGCGGCCGTGGGAGGCTGGGCGTGGCTGCAGTACCGGTCGTTCGCCGACCGTCCCATGGCCGGCGACGACCGGATCCGGCTGTGGGTACGGCCCGGCGACACGCTGGGCTCGCTGGTCTCGCGGCTCGAGGATCTCGGATTGACGACGGCCGACTGGCGCTGGCGTGTGCTGGGTCGGCTGGAGCGGCCGGTGATACAGGCCGGCGAGTACAGGATCCGTTCCGGGGATTCACCGCGGCTGCTGCTCGAGCGGCTGGGCCGCGGCGACGTCGTTCGCCACCGTTTCACGATCGTCGAGGGCTGGACGCTGGCCCGGCTGCGCGCCGAGCTCGCCGTGGACCCGCGCCTGGTCCACGTCGCGACCGGCGTGAGCGACGAGGAACTGATGGATCGCCTGGGCTGTGACGACTGCTTCGCCGAGGGCTGGTTCCTGCCCGAGACGTACCAGTTCGTCCGCGGCGACCGCGATCTCGACCTGCTGGCGCGCGCGCATCGCGCCATGCGTCGGACGCTGGATGACGCGTGGGCCGGGCGCGCCGGCGACCTGCCGCTGGAAACGCCGGCGGAACTCCTCGTCCTCGCCTCACTGGTCGAGGCCGAAACCATGGTCGCGCGCGAGCGCCCGCGCGTCGCCGGCGTGTTCGTTCGGCGCCTGAAACGCGGCATGCGGCTGCAGACCGACCCGACGGTCGTCTACGGCATCGAGGGGCAGTTCGACGGGCGCATCCGGCGCGTGCACCTGACCACCGATCACCCGTGGAACACCTACACGCGGCGCGGGCTGCCGCCGACGCCCATCGCGCTGCCCGGCGAGGCGTCGATCCGGGCCGCGGCGTCGCCGGCCGACGGCGAAGCGTTGTATTTCGTCGCCCGCGGCGACGGCACGCACCATTTCTCGAAGACGCTGGCCGAGCACAACCGCGCCGTCGCGCGCTACGTCCTGGGGGAAGGATGAGCGGCCGGCTGATCTGTCTCGAGGGCGGCGAGGGCGCAGGCAAGACCACGGCGATGGATTTCATCCGCGAGTGGCTGGAGCGGCGTGGCCGGGAGGTGCTGGTCACGCGCGAGCCGGGCGGCACGCCGGCGGCCGAGAAGATCCGCAGCCTGCTGCTGGATCCCGGGACCGGCGAGATCGACCCGATGACGGAATTGCTGCTGATGTTCGCGGCCCGCCGCGAGAACGTCGTCGAAGTCATCGCGCCGGCACTGGCCGGCGACGTGGACGTGGTCTGCGATCGTTTCACCGACGCCAGCCACGCCTACCAGGGCGGCGGGCGAGGACTGGGATCGGTGCCCGTGGAACGGCTCGCCGAACTTGTCCACCCGGACGTGCAGCCGGATCTGGTGCTCGTTCTTGATGTGCCGGTCGACGTCGGCCTGGAACGCATTCGAAGGGGCGGGCGCGGGCCGGACCGAATCGAGGCCGGCCGCGGCGACTTTCTGGAGCGGGTCCGGCAGACGTATCTCGAGCGCGCGAAGGCCGACCCGGATCGCTACGTCGTCATCGACGCCGGCAGATCCCTTCAGCAGGTCAGCGACGATCTGGGAGCGGCGCTGGAGGCGCACCTGCAATGAACCTGCCGTGGCTGGAACCCGAACGGCTCGCGCTGAACCGGGCACTGGAAGCCGGACGGCTCGGTCATGCACCGATGTTCCTGGGGTCGGCCGGCGTCGGCAAGCGGGTGCTGGCGGGATGGTTGGCCAACCGCCTGCTCTGCACGCGGCCGGACGACGGCGAGCCGTGCGGCACCTGTCACTCGTGCGAACTCATCTCGAACGCGACGCATCCCGACCGGTTCGTGCTCGAGCCGCTGGAAGACAAGACCGAGATCCTCGTCGACCAGGTCCGCGACTTCATCGCCTCGCTGTCGCTGACGCCTTCGGTGGGCGAGGTGCGCGTGGGCCTGATGGTGCCCGCCGACCGGCTGAACCGGAATGCCGCAAACGCGCTGCTCAAGACGCTGGAGGAACCGGCCGGCAACGTCTGGCTGATCCTGGTGACCGACAACGAGGATCGCCTCCCGGCAACGATCACCAGTCGCTGCCAGCGCCGGTACGTGGCCGTTCCCGATCGCGCATCGGCGCTGGAATGGCTGGCTGAGCGTCACGGCGATCGCGATCAGGCTCAGTGTGGCGCGGCACTCACGCTGGCCGACGGCGCACCGCTGCTGGCCGATGCCTGGCTGGCCGACGCGGGACTGGAGCAAGGACTGGCGATTCGCGATGCGCTAGCCGGCGTGCTGCGCGGTCGGGTCGACGAAGGCGAACTGGTGACGATGCTGCAGCAGTCGCCGGCATCCTCGTGGGCGTGGCTGGCGCGCTTCAGCGAACTGTGGATGAAGAGTCTGCTCGCCGGTCCCGACGAGGCGTTGGCCGGTGCGCCGCTCCCGCCGCCGGATCGCCGTTCGCTGGACGCGCTCGAGCGGTGCTGGCGCGACGCGCTGGAAGGAGGACGGCTTGCCGGTCGCCCCGTTCGCCACGACTGGCTGTTCCGCGCCTGGTTGACCGGCTGGCGCAAGCTGGCTGGCGATTCCGGTACACTCCGCTCCTGACGGGATTCCAAACGGCGGTTCGTCATGGCGCAAAAAGGCATTCTCTCCTACAGCATCGACGACAAGCAGGAGCTGTATCGCTGCTACATGCCGTTCCTGCTCAACGGCGGGTTGTTCATTCCCACGCGCAAGCGGTTCCGGCTCGGAGACGAGGTTCTGGTGCTGCTGACGCTGATGGGCGAGGAGCGCATGGCCATTCCCGGGCGCGTGGCGTGGCTGACGCCGCACGGCGCGACGAAGTCCAGCGCCAACTCCGGAGTGGGCGTGCAGTTCCAGGACACCGCCGAGGGCGAGCAGGCCCAGAGCCGCATCGCGTCCGAGCTGGCCGGCATGCTGGAATCGGACCGGCCCACGCGGACGCTCTGATCCGCGCACGTCGCGGCTCCTGAACCGGCCGCCGCATGAATTCCGAATCGCAGGACTCCACCCGCCACCGGCCGCTGGCCGACCTGCTGCGACCCGATTCGTTCGACGACGTCGTCGGCCAGGACCACCTGCTCGGCGAATCCGGACCGCTGCGCCGCATGGTCGAGGCCGGCCGCGTGCTGCCGCTGGTGTTCTGGGGCCCGCCCGGCACCGGCAAGACCACGCTGGCCCGGCTGCTGGCCGGCGTCGGCAACCTGCACTTCGAACAGCTCTCGGCGATCTTCTCCGGCGTCGCCGACCTGAAGAAGGTGTTCGCCGCCGCGCGCGAGCGGCAGCGGGTCAACGGCCGCGGAACGCTGTTGTTCGTCGACGAGATCCACCGCTTCAACCGGGCCCAGCAGGACAGCTTCCTGCCGGTCGTCGAGGACGGTACCGTGGTGCTGGTCGGCGCGACGACCGAGAACCCGTCGTTCGAGCTCAACGGCGCGCTGCTGTCCAGGCTCAAGGTGCTGGTGCTGCACCGCCTCGATGAAGCCGCGCTCAAGCGCCTCGTCGCCCGGGCCGAGCGCCACGTCGGCCACACGCTGCCGCTGACCGAGGAGGCGCGCGAACGGCTGGTGACGATGGCCGACGGCGACGGCCGTTACCTGATCAACATGATCGAGACCGTCGTCGACCTGGCCGACGCCGGCCGGCCGCTGGATGCGCATGCGCTGGCCCGGCTGGTGCAGCAGCGCGCGCCCGACCACGACAAGGACCGCGAAGCCCACTACAACCTGATCTCGGCGCTGCACAAGTCGCTGCGGGCCTCCGACGTCGACGCGGCGCTCTACTGGCTGGCGCGGATGCTCGCAGGCGGTGAGGATCCGAAGTACATCCTGCGGCGGCTGGTCCGGTTCGCCAGCGAGGACGTCGGGCTGGCCGATCCGCAGGCGCTCCACCAGGCGCTGGCCGCGCGCGAGGCCTACGATCAGCTGGGCTCGCCCGAAGGCGAACTCGCCATCGTCCAGGCCGTCGTCTACCTGGGCACGGCGCCGAAGTCCAACGCGCTCTACCGCGCCGAGGCCGCCGCCCGTCGCGCCGCGCGCAAGCACGGCTCGCTCCCCCCGCCTTCGAACATCCTCAACGCACCCACCGGCCTGATGAAGGACCTGGGCTACGGCAAGGGGTACGTCTACGACCACGACACCGAAGCCGGCTTCTCGGGCCAGGACTGCTTCCCGGAGGAGATGAAGCGGCAGCGCTTCTACCGGCCCGTCGAGCGCGGCTTCGAACGCGACGTCATCCGCCGGCTCGAGTACTGGGAGCGGCTGCGGAAGAGGTGAATGGGGAATAGTGAATAGGGAATAGTGAATAGTGAATGGGAAATCGAGTCGGCCGCGGTCGGAGGGGGGCGAGCGGACAGCTGGAAACCGGAAAACCCTTGGACCACGAAGGGCACGAAGGACACGAAGGAAAGAAGAAGGAAATCGGAGGGACGACAGCCCCTTCTTGCACTCCCTCCCCCGCTGGCGGGGGAGGGCGGGGGTGGGGGTCGACGGATGGCCAGATGACGCAAGCCGGCCCGCGGTTTTTCTTCGCGCTCTTCGTGCCCTCCGCGGTTTCCGCCTTCGATCTTCCTGCTTCCGCCAGCTCCCAGGCCGGCATCATCACCGCGCAAGCCCGCGACCCCGGACCCCGAACCGGTTCTTCTATTCCCTATTTACTATTCACTATTCACTCGTGCAGAGAACCCGCTGAAATTTCCCGGCACCACCCCTATCTTGTAAGCAACGATCCGCCGGATTGAGTGCATGGAATTCAAGGACTACTACGAGATCATGGGCGTGGAGCCGGATGCCGGCGCCGACGAGATCAAGCGGGCGTACCGCAAGCTGGCGCGGAAGTACCATCCCGACGTCAGCGACGAGGCCGACGCCGAAGCCCGCTTCAAGGAGGTCGGCGAGGCCTACGAAGTGCTGCGCGATCCCGAGAAGCGCAAGCAGTACGACCAGCTGCGCGCCGGCGGGTATCGCGGCGGCGAGGACTTCGAACCGCCGCCGGGCTGGACCGGCGGTTTCGGGGGCGGTCGCGCCCGCCCCGGCGGCGGCCAGGGCTTCGGCGGGGGCGGCTTCGGCGATTTCAGCGACTTCTTCGAATCGCTGTTCGGCGGCGGTCTCGGCGGCATGGGTGGTGCCGGCAT
>JBPRGD010000340.1:0-2724 GCA_051428125.1 Candidatus Wenzhouxiangella sp. M2_3B_020 | reverse complement strand
CGACCGTCCACGGTTCCCGGGGGCGAATTTGGATACACTGCCTCGATGAGCCATATCGACATCCGCAAGCCCCACGACTTCGACCTCGAAGGCGCACAGCAGGTCGCCGACGACCTCGCCCGCGACCTGGCAGAAAAGTTCGACATCGAATACGGCTGGGATGGCGATGCCATCGTGTTCCAGCGCGCCGGTGTGCACGGCGAGATCGAAGTCGACGCCGAGTGCGTGCACGTACGCGCCAAGCTCGGGTTCTTCCTCAGCTACCTCAAGCCTGCCGTCGAGCGGGAGATCCATCGCTACCTCGACGAGCACTTCGCCGGAGACCAGCCCTAGGAATTCTTTCCGATCCAGGACCGCAAACGGCGGCGCTCCCGCTTGTCCGGGCGCCCGGCCGGCGCCGCCTGGCGGCTGAGCCGTTTCTCTTCGGCGCGCCGCGCACGGCGCTCGGCGCTCTCCTCGCTTGCGGCATACCGGGCCTGCGCCCGGCTCGCCGAGCCGCGGCGGTCGGCGAGCGCCTCGACGGTGATCTCGAACACGACTTCGCCACGCGTGATCCGCAACCGGTCGCCGACCGCGACCGTACGGGCGGGCTTGCACGCATGGCCGTTGATCTCGACGTGGCCGCCGCGCACCGCCTGCTGAGCCAGCGAGCGCGTCTTGAAGAAGCGCGCCGCCCACAGCCATTTGTCGATTCTCACGGAGTCGGTCATGCTCATTGGTTCGTTGGTTCGTTGGTTCGTTGGTTGGCTGGTTGGCTGGTTGGCTGGTTGGCGGTAGATCTTAACCTCCAGCCCCTCGCCCCTAGTCCCTGGCCCCTTCCCTTCGGAAACCGCGATCCCGTTACCATTCCCTGCGACATTTTCGGCATCCGAGCGGCCCCGAGATGGACATTCGCAATATCGAGATCAAGCTGAAGATCGACGACGCGGCAGCGGCGCGCGATGCGATCGTGCGCGTTGCCGACGGCCCGGCGCAGCGCCTCGAGCAGGTCGACACGTACTTCGATGCGTGTCCGGACGCGCTGCTCAAGCTCCGCCGCGAGACGAACGATTCCGGCGCGACGTCGTCCAGCCTGATCGCGTACCGTCGCACGCTGGCCGATGACCCGCGACCCTCGGATATCCGTCTGGTCCACGTCGACGACGGCGACGGCCTGCGCAACGCGCTCGCCCACGCCATGCCGGTCGCCGTCGTCGTGCGCAAGACGCGCGAGCTGAGTTTCCGCGGCCAGACGCGCATACACCTCGACGAGGTCGAAGGCCTGGGCGCGTTCGTGGAGCTCGAGGTCGTGCTGCGCGACGAGCAGACCGAGGACCAGGGGCGACAGATCGCCGACGACCTGCTCGCGCGGCTGGAGCTGACCGGAGCCGAGGTCCGGGCGGTGTCGTATCGCGACCTCTTGCGGCAGGCGGAATCCGGCGGGCGCTGACCGCGACACAGAAACAGCAACTCGGTCCAAGAGCGCAGCGTCCACGCGATCTGCATCCGTCAGTCTCTCTGCCCGGCCTGCTCGAGATGGTCCAGCCGCCGGTTGATCTTCCTGAGCTCCTCGAGCAGCTTGCGCCGCTCCTCGGCTTCCTCGTCCTCGTGGATGGCGTTCGTCGCGCTGACGATGATCGCGATGAACAGGTTCAGCACCATGAAACTGGACACGAGGATGAACGGCACGAAGTACATCCAGGCGAGCGGAATCTCCTCGAGCATGGGTCGCGCGATCGCCGACGACCATGATTCCAGCGTCATGATCTGGAACAGCGAGAAGAAGCTCCGGCCCAGCGTCCCCCAGTACTCCGGGAACGATTCCCGGAACATCATCGTGCCCATGACGGCGAAGATGTAAAACACCAGCACCAGCAGCAACGCCGTCCAGCCCATGCCGGGCAGCGCCCGCATCAGCGATTCGATGATCTTGCGCAACCGCTCGACCTGCGACAGCAGGCGCAGAACGCGCAGGATTCGTAGTGCACGCAGCACCTCCAGCGGCCCCGCGGCCGGAACCAGCGCGATGCCGACGACGAAGAAGTCGAACACGTTCCAGCCCGAGCGGAAGAACCGGAATCCGAACGCGAACAGCTTGACGAGGATCTCGACGACGAAGACGGCGAGAATGACCTGGTTGGCGAAGATCAGCACGCCACCGATGCGGTCCATGACGGCCGGCGACGTCTCCAGGCCCAGGATGGCCGCGTTGACCAGGATCAGCGTGATGATGAAATTGCGCGGCCCCCGGCTCTCGATCCAATCGCCGAGCCGCTGCCGGAGCCCGGCCGAAGGTGTTTCGCTCATTGCGTGGGCGTTTCCTGTGTCGATTCGTCGTCGTCGGCCCTTAGACGGGCGCGGCGGTGCGCTCGCGTCCAGCCGGCACCGCGGTGCATCATCTCGACGAACGCGGCCGCATCGCCAGACTCGACGGCCTCGCGCAACCGGTCGACGACTTGCTCGAGCTGCGCCAGCACCACCGCTTCGTGCGGGTTCAGCCGCTGGATCTCGAAGTACAGCGCCGGGTTCTCGGCGCCGACGTCGCTGGCGATTTCGAGCTGGCGGTGAAACGTAGTCGACGAGATCTCGGCCAGCCGATCCGCATCGGCGCCGGATTCGGCCAGCGCCGCGGAGAACGCGATGTTGAGCGCGTGCGACAGTCCCAGCACCCAGGCCATCAGCCGATCGTGCTCGTCGAGCGCGACATCGACCAGCGACGCCATGGTGTCGGCGAACAGCGCCCGG
>JBPRGD010000339.1:0-3191 GCA_051428125.1 Candidatus Wenzhouxiangella sp. M2_3B_020 | reverse complement strand
GGATCTCTGCATCACGCCTCCGGCGCAGGTGGCGCGATGAACGTACGAGCAGGCTTGCCTTCGGGCTTGAGCTGGACCACGAGCGGCGGGCGGACCCCCAGGGCCTGGGCTGCCACGGTCTGCAGCGCGTCGAACAGCAACACGGTCCGGACGGGTATCTTGCCGCCGAACGGAACCCATTCCGGGAGCGGAAGGCCGGCGCGCAGAAACGGCTTGACATGGCCGACCATTTCTTCCTGCTTGTCCTCGAGGATGCCGGCGACATCATCGCCCGGTGCTGCATCCAGGTCGAGGATCTCGTTGCCGGCCCGGAAGACATTGCCGAGGACGTCGATGTCGTTGCGAATGTCGCGAAGCGGTTTCACGAAATCCGTGAACCGCAGGTGACCCCTCGCCCTGCGAAAGCCCGGATCATCGAACCGGGCCTCCGTGATCTCGATGATCCGGTCGATGTGAAGCAGGAAATCAGCGGCACCCACGAACGCGTCCGGATCGTCCGCCTCGCGAATTCCGTATTCCCGAACCAGGTGTCGGATCTCCGACTCGAGATGCTCGGCCATCAGGGAACGCATGGCCGACCTGAGCGAATCAGGGTTCGCAGCCCCGTATCGGACGAGTATCGGAATCGAAAGCGGTGGGATGGCCAGCGAGATCGTCAGGCTGCCCGCGATATGCTCGCCGTCGCTTTCGCTGCGGAACGCGGTGAGAATTTCGGCATGGGCATCGTCGTCGACGAGGCCGGATTCGGCCAGTCGCGACAGGAGCTTGCGCACCTCGCCCAGCTTCAGCTTCCCGTCTGTTTCACGGAACTTCAGCGCCAGCTTCGGAGCAGCGGCGGGCGCCCCTTCCGGCAACGGCACATCGTCGCCTTCCAACTCCGGTGCACTGTCGATGTGCCGGGACAGGAAGATCGCGTTGGCGCTCAGGAAGGACGCTTCCCGCTTTTCGTTGAGGAACTTCGTGAATCGCGCCAGTTCGGCCCTGCTGACCGCAGCAACGCCCGTCTCGGTATGGACGACATCGACTTCGGAGGAAAGTGTCGTGCCGCCCTGGAGCTCAAGCGTCGCGAGTGAAATACCGAACTCCGAACTCGCGGATCGGGAGAGCAGCGTACGACGAATTGCTCCTTCCACCTCCAGCCCGTCGATGTCGGGCGAGGCGAGCAGGTACTCGCCGAACTTCTTCGGCGCCAGGATTGCCCGGGCGTATTCCGCGTGCGCATCCTTCCCGAACCTGACCGTGTAATCGAACCGGGTTTCCCTGCTGCGCTGCCTCGCGAAACCCACCTCGATGCCGATCAGCTCGTCGACCGAGGCCTGGATGCCCTCGTTGATGCGGGCAAGGAGTTCGCGCGCGTCCTCGATCACCGCGCGCACATCGTCGAGGCGATCCCCGACGGGCTTGCCCAGCGCCTTCTCGAGCGCCTTTTCGGCCGCACCATCCATCTGGTCCGCTGCCGATTTCAGCTTCTCGTCGAGGTCCGGCAACTTGTCCAGCACGGCCGTCTGCAGCTTCTCCCGCAGCCGGGCACCGACTTCCTTCTCGATCACCTCGTCGAACCACTTCTCCAGTGCCTCCGTGTCGCCGTTCAGAATGCCCAGGGCGTCGTCGACCGCGGCGGTCAACAACTCGGTCGCTTGCTCAACGACCAGTTTCTCGAGCTGCTCGTCGAATTTCTCGGCGCCGTCCAGCGCGAACAGGCGGGCGAGGCCACGCTGGAACAGCGTCGCCTCAGGCCCGTCGCCGCCGACCTGTCCGGCCAGGTATTCACGGATCTCGTCGCGCAACAGGGTCCCGGGCTTCAGCCAGGAGCTCCCCTCGATCTCGTCGGTGAGCTTGTCGATTTTCTCGAGGAACTCGCCTGCCTTCGATGTCCGGGCGAGCAGCCTGCGCGCCGCGTTCGGCGCGAGCGAGGACAGCCCGACCGAATAGGAAAGTCCGACCTCGGTGCTGTGGCTCAGCGGATTGCTGACGTCGACATCGGCTCGAAGCACGTCCGGAGCCGGATTCGTGACGGTGACCTGGAACTCGTTGCTGAAAGCGACGCGCCCCTTGAAGGAGATGCCCGCCATCCCCTGCCCGGTCGGCACCGAGACCCCGACGTTGGCATTGGCCGCCAGGCCGGCTCGTCCGCTGATGCGAACCGCATCGAGGTTGCCGGGCCCGCCTGCCTGGAAACCGTCCAGGACCGCCTCCCAGTCGTACGGAGGTGCAAGCCTCCGGATCGCCCCGGCAAACGCCAGTCCCGACAGGGTCGTCTGGTTCGGATAGCTCAGGTAATAGGTGATGCTTCGATCCGCGCTGGCTGCGAAATTGGCGCCCACCGCACCGCCAGCACCGGCTTCGAGCCTTGCGCCTGCCTTGCCTTCGATGCGAAACGCGGCGCTCGCCTTGTTCTGGCCGATGGGTGGCAACCCCTCGGGCCGGGGAACGCCGTCGGCGTCGACGACGTACGCGACCGAGCCCCCTGCGGAAAGATCCAGTCGCAGTTGGGAATCGAGCTCCAGGTCCGGCTTCGACCATTCCTTCGCCAACCCGGCGATCGTGCGCTCGGGCGCCCCGTCTCGTCGTTCGAGATCGCCGAGCGAAGTCAACAGCCGCTCGACTTCTTCTTTTTCGTTTTCGGCGAGCTTCGACCGTAGAAGCTCCAGCAGCGCCTTGCGGTCGACGGGGATATTGCGTTTTCGAAGCAGGGCCTTGACCGCCTCGAGCGGACTCTTGCCTTCGGCTTCGTTGAGTTCGCGGATATCGAGAAACACCTTGCCGAGCACCTCGGCCGCGTCACTCCCGACATTCAGGATCCTGGCTCCGTTCGTGATCCATGACATGGCTAGCTCCTCATCTGCGGTTACGTCATTCGTTCCGTTCGGATCATGGTTTCGCGTGGGGTGAAGCTCGTTCTTGTTGTGCTATCCCGCGTTGCCCGGAGACATGGAAATCGAACACCCGTCCCGACGACGATGGGCATTTTCGACCACAGTGTTCAAACGCCGCCGTCATCCGCCCTTCAGCAGCCCGATGTAGGTCTCGGCCTTGTGGTCGCCCACGGCTTCCATGGCCCGTTCCTTCACCTTGTCCGGATCGACCAGAAGCACGTCGATTCCCCGGTACCAACCGCTGGGATCGAGCTTCATGCGCCCGAAGGAGTCGAAATACAGTTCCGCGCCGGCATGCGCGTAGCCGATCAGCGG